>JAGWOC010000022.1 GCA_028872875.1 Chloroflexota bacterium
ATCACGAAGCTGACGTTCGACGTGGCGCTGGCGGCCGGCGGCGACGCTGTCAACCTGGACCCGGCGGCGACGACGAACCGGACGGTGATCAGCTACATCGACTCGTCGACGTCGGTCAACAACGTGACGTACACGGCGACGGCGCTCGTCGGCAACAGCGACAAGCTGCTGCAGCCGGGCGAGCTGTTCGAGATCGACATCGACATGACGCAGTCGGCGATGTCGGCCGTGACGGTGGGCACAAACGCGACGTTCACGCTGGAGATCAAGCCGCCGAGCGGCTCGTACATGGTGATCCAGCGCACGACCCCGGCGGCGATCTCGGACACGACGATCGACCTGAACTAGGGGGACTCGGGAAGGGGTCACCCAGGGGCGGCCGTCCGCGCGGGCGGCCGCCCCTGCACCGCGAAAGGCAGGATTGCCGTGGAACCCAGCCAGCTCAGCTCGAAGGTCGCCACCCTCGAAGCGAAGGTCGCCGTCCTCGAGGATGACGGCAAGATCATGAAGGGTGAGATCAAGCACGTCCTCACCGAGATCCGCACGGCGATCCTGGCGCGCGACAATCCGTTCGAGGACGCGAGCAGCGGCGCCCGGCCACGCCCGCCGGCGGTCCAGGTCGTCGCGCAGGCGGCGGAGCCCGCGGCGCGCGTCGAGGTGGTGGCACGGGAGGCTGCCGAGCGGGAGCCCGAGCCCGAGCCCGAGCCCGAGGCGATGCCGTCGCGCCGACCTTACACGCCGGAGCCGGTGGTCGAGCCAGCCGAGACGAAGGAGCCGATCATGCTGAGGCCCGCGCCGCCCCCGGTTGCCGCCGTCCCTGAGCACCCCCAGTGGACCCTCCTGACCATCGCCAGCCTCACGGCGTGGGCCGAAGAAGCGATGCGGCGCCTGGGCGCGCTGCGCTTCGAGATCCTGCTGGACCTCTGTGAAGCGGCGGGCCATGTGTCGCCGGAAGCGCGCGCGGCGCTGTCCCGCGTCAAGGAGCTGGATGTCGCGACGCCGGAGCAGCCGCCTTCGACCAACGAGACGGTCGTCATCCTGCGGCAGCTCGATGCGCTGCTGAATGACGAGTACGGGGAGCAGGCCGCCCTGCGCCTGGCGCGGCGCTAGCGGTCACACACGTCTCCGCGGGGACGCTGAAGGAGTGGCGTCATCGATAAGGCAATCACCACCATCATGCTCACGATCGCGGCGATCGTCTCGGTGATCGCGGTATCAAACGCCGTGCTGCCCTCGGTCGGCCGCACGACGGGCGCGCTGATCTCGACGTCGAGCGCGGTGCAGGACCGCATCGCGAGCCAGATCCAGATCGTCAACGCGGCGGGGCAGAACGCCACGCCGACCGCCAACATCTGGGTGAAGAACGTCGGGACGTCGACCATCGACCCGATCAACCGCATGGACGTGTTCTTCGGGCCGACGGGCAACTTCCAGCGCATCCCGTACGGCGGGGCGGGCTGCACGGCGCCGTGCTGGGAGTACACGATTGTGAACTCGACGACGTTCGACGCCACGGCGACGCTGGCGATCGTCGTGCACTACGGCAGCAACCTCGTGAGCGGGCAGACGTACTACGTGAAAGTCGTGACGCCAAACGGCATCAGCGACTCCGCCTACTTCACGGTCTGAGGCGAGGCGATGGAAAACGGGATCCCCGCGCTGCTCATCGCTGCCATCCTCATGCTCTCGACGGTGTTCATGGCGCGGGGAGGGTTCATCGGCATGGACGGCGTCGCGCAGCAGCTTCGGACGTCGGAGACGGCGATCGGCGCCCAGAACCGGACCGCGCTCACGGTGACCGGCACGACGATCGATGCGACGGGCGCGAACATCACGATCACGGTGCTGAACAGCGGGCAGACGGACGTCTCGCAGTACGCGCAGATGGACATCGTCCTGCAGTACTTCGACGACACGGCGGTGCTGCACAACGTGTGGATCCCGTACACGAGCGGGCCGCTGGCGGCGAACACGTGGACGACGGGCGTGTTTACCAACGACGTCTTCGACCCGGGCATCCTGAACCCGGGTGAGAGCATGCAGATCCTGATCCGGGTCAACCCCGTAGTGGGGAAGGCAACCACGAACAAGGCAGTCATTGGGACGGAGAAGGGCGTGACGGTCCAGACGCTGTTCTCCGGCCCGCCGTAGAAGGCGGTACGCAGGGATGGCGTTTCTTCCGAGGTTCATGCCGGGCAGCGCTGCGAAGCAGGCGCCGCGCAGCGAGGCGGTCGAAGACGCGGCAAACTGGCAGCGGCCGACGTCGCTGTTCCGGCCGGCGCCCGTGGACTACGACCTTGTGGCGCAGCTCACGTACATGTCGGCGCTGGCCACCGCCAACGTGGGGCGGGAGGAGCTGTTCCAGAAGACGGCGGAGCTGGGGTACTCGACCTCCGGCTACTTCCACCGCGTCCACCTCGTGGCGCAGCGGCTGAACTACGACTACGCGCGCGCCTGCCAGATCGTCGCGGACGCGACGGACAGCGAGGTCGTGAGCAGCCTGCTCCTGCGATTCTCCAGCTCGCTCGCTTCTGGCGAGTCGGAGTCCGTGTTCCTGGCGCGCGAGACGGAGATCCAGATCGAGCAGTACTCGCGCAAGTACGAGCGCGACCTGGAGTCGCTGCGCAAGTGGACGGACGCGTACGTGGCGCTGATGGTGTCGGTGACGCTCGTGGTCGTCGTCTCGCTCGTGTCGATGATGATCTACAGCATCGGCACGGTCTTCATCTTCGGGCTGGCGGGGGTGATGATCGGGATCGCCGTCCTCGGCGACTGGATCATCTATCGCACGGCGCCGGTCGAGCCGAAGACGCACCACCGGCCGGAGACGTCCCGCACGCAACGGCAGATGTTCCGGATGGCGCGCATCCTGCTGCCGGGCGCGGCCGTCGTGGGGGCGCTGGCCGGCCTGTTCTCGAGCATCGGCGCGGGGCTGGTCGCGGCGGCCGTCGTGATGGCGCCGGTGGGGGTGCTGGCGTTCATCGACGACCGGCGGGTGGACAAGCAGGACCGCGACGTCTCGACGTTCCTGCGCGCACTCGGGTCGGTGGTCGGTGCCATCGGCACGACGGTGACGGAGGGCATGGAGCGCGTGAACCAGCGCTCGCTCGGGTCGCTGGAACAGGGTGTGCGCCGGCTGCACGTGCGGCTGCGGTCGGGCATCAAGCCGGACCTGTGCTGGGACCGCTTCATCTCGGAGACGGGCAGCGAGCTGGTGGACCGCTCGGTCAGCACGTTCTGGGACACGATCAAGCTCGGCGGCGACCCGGACCAGATCGGCTACCTGTCGTCGCTCTTCGCGCTGAAGATCTCGCTGATGCGGGAGAACCGCAAGCTCGTGTCGCAGACGTTCATGTACCTCATCGTGCCGCTGCATGCGGTACTCGTCGCCATCCTGCTGTTCATCACGGAGGTGATGGCGATCTTCGCGACGCAACTGGCGGGCATCCAGACGCAGGCGCTCTCGGGCAACACGGTGAGCCAGCAGGCAGGCGTCGATGTGACGAACGTGCTGGCGTTCGCGTCGCCGAACGTGGCGTTCATCCGGGGCTTTGCGCTGGTCGTGACGCTGGTGCTGACGGTGGTGGATGCGTGGGCGCCGCACTCGACCTCGGGGGGGCACTATCACCGGTTCTGGGCGCAACTGGCGGTGATGATGCTGCTGTCCGGGCTGGGGCTGATGTTCATCCCACACGTCGTGCAGATGCTGTTCCACAACATCGCCGGCGGCCTCGCGACCACACCGACGACGGGGGCGCCCCAGTAGGGCGCTCGCCCGGGACCGAAAGGAGACATCGATGCCACTCTTCCGCAGGCAGAAGCCAGAGCCGAGGCCCGCGGCGCCCGAGGCGGAGGTCCGCGCGGAGCCGCCGTACGTCCCCGCCTCGATGCGCCCGCGGCCGGCGCCCGTGTTGCCGCAGCTCGACGGCGAGAACGAGGGGCCGGACGAGGAGATCGCGTTCCTCGCGTCGATCGCCGAGCAGGTGGCACGCGAGGGGAGCAGGCCCGCGGCGGATGCGCCATCGCCCGGCCGCGTGCGGCGCACCGTGGAGCCCGAAGAGGAGGACGACCCGCTCCGGGCGTTCCGCGTCCAGGCGCCGGCCGCCGACCCGTACGAGGGGGTGCGCAAGCTCCACATCGACGTGGTTGAGATGGACGAGCTGCTCGACGACCTCTCGATGACGGCGGCCGCGCTGCGGCACCGCCGGGCCGCCTGACCGGCGATGTCGCGCTGGGCTTCCTCGTTGCTCGTCGCCTCGATGGCGCTGTGGACTGGGCTGACCGGCGCGTTCGGCTGGACGGCGCTCCACAACGGTAGCGCGCCACGCGTACACGCGGAGCCGCTCGTCGTATACGACGTTGCGGCGCCCGAGACGGGGCGCAGCGTGCACTATCTGACGCTCAGCCAGGCGCAGGCGACGCTGCCGGCGGCAGCCCCGGAGAGCGGCCCGCTGCCCACGCTTGCTTCGCACCCGTACCCCGTCCCCGCGCACGCGCTGAACGCGGGCATCGGACCGCAGGCGCACGCAGTGGGAGCGGTGGCATCGCGAGGGCCGGCGCCGCCGCCGCAGCCGGCAACCAGGGGGGTGATCGTGCTCGACCCGGGGCACGGGCGCGGCGATCCCGGGGCGGTGCACTACCTGCCGGACGGCTCCGGGCACTACGACATCACCGAGGCGCAATCGAACCTGGAGAACGCCGAACTCATCCGCGACGACCTGGTGAAGATGGGGTACACGGTCTACCTGACGCGCAACGGGCCCGGGCAGGGACCTGACGGGCCGCTGGTGCCGCAGTTCATCCTCTCGGACCTGTACTGGCGCGTGGCGCTGGCGAAGGCGGTGAACGCGGACGTCTACGTGGCGATCCACGGCAACGGCGCGACGGACCACGCGATCAGCGGCGTCGAGACGTGGTACTGCGGCAAGCACCAGACCGGCGCTGCGAACGAAGACCTCGCGCGGCGGCTCCAGCGGGCGATGATGGACGCTCTGCACGAGTACGGCTACTTCCCGCCCGACCGCGGCGTGTTCGAGGACGCGGCGAAGCACCACTCGGGCGACTTCTGCCAGTTCGTCGTGACGCGCGAGTCGCCGGTGCCGGCGGCGCTCGTCGAGTTCCTCTTCCTAACGAACGACGCCGACGCGAAGGTGCTCGTCGACCCGCGCGCGCACGTGCTGATGGCGAAGCACGTCGCGGCGGCGATCGACGCCTTCGTGCGGGAGAAGAAGGGCGGGCGGTAGGTGCGTAGCGGGCGGGAACCGAGCCGATCGACGGACATACACAACAGGCAACAGACAACAGGCAACAGACAACAGACAACAGACAACAGACAACAGACAGCAGACAGTGGACGGGAAGCCGGCGGTTTGTGCGCCGGGGCGCGATCCGCCACCATGCGCTCGACGCCGGAGCACCGGCGACCGGCCGGAGGCCCATGCCACAGGCGGCGATCAACGGCATCAGCATCAACTACGAGGAGCACGGCTCCCCTGCGGGAGCGGCGATCCTGCTGACGCACGCCTACGCGGCGACGCTGCAGATGTGGGAGCCGCAGTTCGCGGCGCTGGGCGGCTACCGGGTCATCGCCTGGGACATGCGTGGGCACGGCGGCACCGATAGCCCGCCACGGCAGGAGGAGTACAGCGAGAAGCTCACGGTCGAGGACATGGCCGGCCTGCTGCGGCACCTCGGCGTCGCGCGCGCGGTGGTCGGCGGGCTGTCGCTCGGCGGCTACATCTCGCTGGAGTTCCAACTCGCGCATCCGGAGATGGTACGGGCGCTGATCCTGTGCAACACCGGTCCGGGCTATCGGAAGGACGACGCGCGCGCCGGCTGGAACGACTTCTCGATCGGCTACGCGAAGCGGTTCGAGGAACGCGGGCTCGACGGCTTCGGGCGCGGCATCGAGATCGACGCGACGAAGCGCTATCAGCGCTCGGCGCAGGGGCTGGCGTTCGCCGGGCGCGGCATCCTCACCCAGCGCGACGCGAAGGTGATGGAGCATCTCGGCGAGATCGACGTGCCGACGCTGATCGTGCTGGGCGACGGGGACGAGCGCTACAGGGCCGGCGGCGAGTACATGGCGTCGAAGATCCCGGGCGCGCGCAAGGTGGTGATCGAGGGCGCCGGGCACGCCGTCAACCTCTACCAGCCGGCGGCGTTCAACGAGGCTGTGCTGGCGTTCCTGCGCGACCACGGCATCTGACCGTATCGGGCTGGAGCGCAGCCGCCCCCGGCTGCGCCGTGCCCCGGTAGCGAAGGAGCTTGAGCTCCGTCCCCCGCAAGTCGCGCGCAGGGGCAGTCCGTACGCGTGCCCGCCACCGACGGCCCTGCCCGACGTTAGCCCGGCGCCCGCCAGGACCGCCGCACGGCGTACGTGTCCGGCTTCGTCCAGTTCTCCCAGTACGCCGTCATTGCCCGCTCGATGCCCAGCTCGAACACCCAGTCGGCGTCGTGCACCGTGTGCCCCGCGCCGGCAACGACGGCCGCGCGCTCGCCCGCATCCTCGACGAGCCGCGCCCGCCCGCTGGCGTAGAACTCCTCGTCGCGGTCGCCGGGGAGGCCGTGCAGCGCGTAGCGCCCGTCACGCAGCAGGTCCCAGCGTTTCGGCGACGGCTGCGCCCGCTTGCCGCCGGCGACGGCCACGTACACCCGCCCGGCGGCGAAGATCGGGCACACCGGATGCACCCGCGGCGCGCCGTCGCGGCGCACCGTCGCCAGCATCATGATCGGCGCCGGGTCGAGCAGCTTCTGCGCCACCGCCGCCATCTCCGGCTCGGCCGCCGCGAACGCACCCCACGTCGCCATTGCGCACCTCCTTCTCCCAGTGCCGAGCATACGGCTTCGCTCCTGACAGCGTTGTGTCACCTGGGATCGCGCTGGCTGCGGCGCGTGCGCCCGCTCCCGCCCGTCCTCCGCCCCCCTTTCCGTCCTCCATCTTCCGTCCGCCGGCCCTGGCGCCCTCGCTACAATGGACGCGTGACCACCACCCGCTTCGCCGAACGGCTCGCCCGCGTGCCCACGGGGCCGGGCGTCTACATCATGCGCGGCGCCCAGGGCACCGTGATCTACGTGGGCAAGGCGGCCAGCCTGCGCAACCGCCTGCGCTCCTACTTTGGGTCGCCTGCGAGCATGGAGCCGAAGACCCACGCCCTCTCGGAGTCCATCGCCGACTTCGAGTACGTCCTCACCCACACCGAACAGGAGGCGCTGCACCTCGAGGCGGAGCTGGTCAAGCGGCACCAACCCCTCTTCAACATCCGCCTCAAGGACGACAAGCACTACCCCTACCTCAAGGTCGACCTGGCCGACGCCTGGCCGCGCGTCTACATCACCCGCCGGGTCGAGAAGGACGGCGCCCGCTACTTCGGCCCCTACGCGAACGCCGGCTCCGTCCGCCGCACGCTCGACATCGTCAACAAGCTCTTCCCGTGGCGCTCGTGCACCAAGACGATCACCGGCACCGACCCGCGCCCGTGCCTGGACTACTACATCCACCGCTGCATCGCCCCTTGCACGGGCTACTGCACGAAGGAGGAGTACGACGAGGTGATCCGGCAGGTGGTTCTGTTCCTCGAAGGGCGCACGGAGGAGGTCGTGCGCGGCCTCAAGCGGCAGATGGCGCTGGCGTCGGCGGCGCTGGACTACGAGCGCGCGGCGCGCATCCGCGACCAGATCGAGGCGATCGGACGCGTGACGGAGCGCCAGACCGTCGCCAGCACGAAGCGCGCCGACGAGGACATCTTCGGGCTCGACCGCGGCGACGGCGAGGCGGTCGTGCAGGTGCTCTTCGTCCGCGGCACGCGCATGGTCGGCACGGACAGCTTCACGCTCGACGGCACGAAGGACGAGCCGGACGGCGCGGTGATGGCGAGCTTCGTCAAGCAGTTCTACGGGTCCGCAACCTACGTGCCCAGGAGGGTGTACGTCCCCGTCGATCCGCCCGAGCATGAGTTGATCGAGCAGTTCCTCGCTGACCGTCGTGGTTCGAAGGTCGACGTGATCGTGCCTGCGCGCGGCGAGAAGCGCCGCCTCGTCGAGATGGCCGCGAAGAACGCCCGCGAGGCGCGGGCGATGGCGCACGTCAAATGGCTCGCCGACCGCGGCAAGACGAGCGCCGCACTCGAGGTGCTGCAGGACGCGCTGGACCTGCCCGCGCCGCCGCACCGGATCGAATGCTATGACATCTCCAACATCCAGGGCACGAACTCCGTTGGGTCGATGGTGGTGTTCGCCGACGGCCACCCGCGGCCGCAGGAGTACCGCCGTTTCCGCATCAAGTCCGTCGAGGGCGCCAACGACTTCGCGTCGATGGCGGAGGTGCTGCGCCGCCGCTTCGCGCGCGCCCGGGAGCAGGTGCTGCGCGAGGCTGGCGCGACCGCGCCCGGACCCGCCGTCGGCGACGGCCGGGGCGACGGCGGCCGGCGCGCGCAGGACGCGTCCTTCGCGGCGCTGCCGGATCTCGTGATCATCGACGGCGGCAAGGGGCAGCTCTCCGCCGTCAGCGACGTCATGCGCGAGATGGGGGTGCAGGCGATCCCCACCGTCGGCCTGGCCAAGCAGCACGAGGAGATCTACGTCCAGGAGGCGGCCGAGCCGGTGGTGCTGCCGCGCGCCTCCGAAGCGCTCTACCTCGTGCAGCGTATCCGTGACGAGGCCCACCGCTTCGCCATCACCTACCATCGCGGCCTGCGCAAGAAGGCTGGGTTCCAGTCCGCGCTCGACGCCATACCGGGAGTCGGACCGAAGCGGAAGAAGGCGCTTCTCCGCAAGTTCGGCTCCGTCCGGGGCGTCCGCGAGGCCTCGGTCGACGAGATCGCCGCCACCGTCGGATTCACGGCCAGGCTTGCGGAGACCGTGAAGACGAAGGTGTGAGGCCGAAGGGGAGCCCATGTCCCACCTGCACCCGCGCATGCTGACCCGCTCGCCGTACCCGGCACGCGGCGCCTGCCCGGCGGCCCGTCCGAATCACGAGCCGCCCGCCGGAGAATCCGCCTGAGCATGGACAGCGGCGACCGCTACGCCATCCGGCGCGAGGCCATGCTGCGTCTCCTGCGCCGCGAGGTGCGCGACGAGCGCGTGCTCGCCGCCATGGCGGCCGTGCCGCGCGAGGAGTTCGTGCCGCCGCACCTGCGCGCGTACGCGTACGACGACCGCGCGCTGCCGATCGGCGAGGGACAGACGATCTCGCAGCCCCTGATCGTCGCGCTCATGCTCCAGGCACTGGAGGTCGGCCCCGGTGATCGCGTGCTCGATGTTGGCACCGGCTCCGGCTACCAGGCGGCCGTGCTGTCGGCACTCGCGCGCGAGGTGGTGACGGTCGAGCGCATCGAGGCGCTGCTCGCGCGCGCGCGCGCCGTGCTGAGGCGCCTCCATTGCGACAACGTGACCCTGCACCTCGCCGGGGATGTGCTCGGCTGGCCGGAGCGTGCACCCTACGACGCGATCGTCATCGCGGCGGCGGCGCCGCACGTCCCACGGGCGCTCGTCGATCAGCTCGCGGAGGGCGGCCGCATGGTGCTGCCCATCGGCGGGCGGCGCGAACAGCAGCTCGTGCGCGTGCGCAAGACGCCGCATGGCATCGACCTCGCGCGTCTCGGCGGCTGCGCCTTCGTGCCGCTGATCGCGCGCGATGCCTGGCCCGCCGGTGCGGACAGCGATCAGGCTTCGGGAAGGATCACCGTGCCATAGTCGCGGCGAATGATCGCCGCACATCCGGTTCGGCTACTCGTATCGGCGTGGTGGGAAATGCGGGTGCTCCCGCACTAGACTCTGACAGAAGTCGTGCTACAATCGCCCTTGCATTTCCTCCTCCCCTCCGGCGTCGTCGAGGTCCAGATCGAGGGCACAATGGACGATCGCATCGGCCACTTCCTCAGTTTCATGTCCGTGGAGAAGGGCGCATCCGGCAACACCGTCGCCGCGTACCGCAATGACCTGCAACAGTTCGACAGCTACCTGACCAGCGTCGCGGGCAACGGCCGGGCGCGCGACTGGGAGGGACTCGAGCGCGCGATCATCACGGACTACCTGCTCGCGCTCAAGCGCAAGAACTACGCCGAGGCCACGGTGGCGCGCAAGGTCGCGGCGATCAAGTCGTTCTTTCAGTACCTGCAGGCCGAGGGCATGATCCGGCGCAATCCGGCCGAGAGCCTCGAGTCGCCGCGCGTCGGGCGCTCCTTGCCGAAGCCCCTGAGCGTCACCGAGATCGATGAGTTGCTCGAACAGCCCATGAAGCGCAATACGCCTGAGGCAAGGCGGGACCGCGCGATGCTCGAGCTGCTGTACGCCTCTGGCATGCGCGTCACGGAGTTGGTGTCGCTTGACGTGGACGACGTGAACATCTCCGCGTCGTACGTCCGCTGTATGGGGAAGGGCTCCAAGGAACGGACCATCCCGATCCACGAGCAGGCCGTGGCAGCCGTTGTCGCCTACCTCGACAGCGGGCGTGCGGCCCTCGTGAAGCACCGCAAGGAGGGGGCCCTGTTCGTGAACCGGCGCGGCGAGCGTCTCACCCGGCAGGGCTTCTGGCTCATCCTCAAGCAGTACGCGAAAGAAGCGAACATCGCCACGGCCGTGACTCCGCACGTCTTGCGGCATTCCTTCGCCACCCATATGCTGCGGGGCGGAGCGCCGCTCCGCAACGTGCAAGAGCTGCTGGGGCATGCGAATATCTCCACCACGCAGGTGTACACCCAGATCGCCAGCGAGCAGGTCCGCCAGGTCTACGAGAGAGCCCACCCCCGCGCCCGCTGATCCCGTCCGCGCCGCCCGCCCAAACTCCGGCCGTCTCCGATGCGGGACGGCCGTCCTGTTCGTCGTGCTCCTCGCCCTCGCGACGGCGTGCAGCGGCGCGAAGTCCGGCGGGGCGCCTGCGTCCCTGGCCTCACCCGCGGCCACCGCGCTGGCGCCGTCACCGTCGCCGCAGCCTCCGTCGCTCGCAAGCCAGATCGGCCCGCGCGGTGGCCTCCCGAAGGACAACCCGATCGGCCTTGCGGCGCGCTACGGCCGGACCCAGGGGCGCGCGCCCGCCGCCAAGCCGTTCGTCGGCGAGGCGAACGTCGGCTCACAGCGCACGTTCATCGTGATGCAGATCAACGGCGACACGCTCGCCCAGCAGGCGCCCCCGATGGTGAGCACCATCACGGCGACCTTGCGCGTGAAGACCGCGCACGCCTACTTCTACGAGGACAACGCGCTCGCGGTGAGCACCGCCGGGATCCAGGCCGCGGCCGACCAGTTCGAGTCCAGCGTCTGGCCCGTCGTCACCGGCGCCTTCGGCGAGCCCGCGATCCCCGGCGTCGATGGCGACCCGCGCATCATCGTGCTCCAGGCCGACCTCGGCGGCGCCGTCGGCGGCTACTTCGCGCAGGATGACGAGTACCTGAAGGCGGTCGAGCCGTTGAGCAACGAAGCAGAGATGGTGTACTTGAACCGTACGTTGATCCCGGGCGGTGCCACGTACAAGGTCGTGCTCGCCCATGAGCTCCAACACCTCATCCACGCCAGGAACGACCCCTACGAAGAAGCCTGGGTCAACGAAGGTCTGTCCGAGGATGCGCTGATGCTGGCAGGCGGTGCCGCGTCCAGCATCGACGCCTTCGCCCGGCAGCCGCAGACGCAGCTCAACGCCTGGGACAACGTGGGCAGCGCACCGCACTACGGCGCGAGCGCGGCGTTCTTCCGCTATCTGACGAGCCGCTTCGGCGGTGACGCGTCGTACGGCACGATCGCCCGCGAGCCCGGCGACGGCCCCGTCGGGGTCGACCAGTTCCTCCAGTCGGCCGGCCAGCCGCTGCGTTTCCGCGACGTCTTCGCCGACTGGATCGCGGCCAACATCCTCAACATGCCGTCCGGCCCGTACGGCAATCCGAAGCGTCCGCTCAGCGTGGCGGTCGACCGGACGCTCGCCCCCGGCTCATCCGTCAGCGGCGCGGCGAGCCAGTTTGGCACGGACTACTACCGCCTGCCGCTGGCTGGCGGCGACTACGTGCTGAAGTTCAGCGGCCAGCGCCATGTCCCAGTCCTGCCGACGCGCCCGCCCGACGGCGGGCCGCTGTTCTGGGGCAACGCCGAGGACAACATCGACACCCGCCTGACGCGCACGGTCGACCTGACCGGCGCGCAGGATCCCGTCCTCACGTTCAAGACCTGGTACGACATCGAACGCTGGTTCGACTGGGGCTACGTCTCCGTCTCGACCGATGGCGGCCAGACGTGGAAGGCGCTCCCGGGCGGCCACACGACGAGCGACGACCCCGCGCGCTCCGCCTACGGCCCCGGCTACACCGGCGAGAGCGGCGGCGGCGCGGCGCCGGCATGGATCGATGAGCGCGTCAGCCTGGCGAAGTACGCCGGCCAGAAGATCCTGCTCCGCTTCGAGTACGTGACCGACGGCTCGACGCACGGCGAGGGTTGGGCGGTCGATGCCCTCGCCTTCAGCGGCGCACCGGCCGCCGGCGACGCGGCGGCCGGCTGGCGCAGCGAGGGCTGGGTGCGCATCGACGCACCCCTGCCCCAGACGTACATCGTCCGGGTGATCGAACGGCTCGCCGGCGGCGGGACGGCCGTCCGCGACATCCCGCTCGACGCGTCGGAGAGCGGCCAGCTCCGCCTGAGCGGCGCGGGCGTCGAGCAGGCGACGCTGGCCATCGCGGGATCGACCGAAGGCACCGACCAGAAGGCGCCGTACCGGGTCGAGCTGGGCCGGCCCTGACGCCCGTGGCGCTCGCCTACCAGAGGTTGACGACGGCGTCGAGCGGCTGGCCGCCGGGCATCGTGCGCTCGATGGTGACGGGCGGCGCGCCGCCGGCGCGCAGCGCGAGCGTGAAGCGCTGGCCGGCCGCGATCGCCGGCGTGATGCCGCGCACATCGACGACGACTTCCGCCAGCTCGCCCGGCTGCAGGAGCGTATCGCCATTGCCGCTCATCCAGACGATGCTGTACGGAAGGTCGGGGATCAGCACCGTCGCCGAGACGTAGCTCACGACGAGGCGGCCCGATGTGGCGTGCGGGTCGAGGTTGACGGCGCCGCCGCCGGCGGCCGTGGTCAGGTCAACCATGACCTGCGTCGCCCGCGTGCCGTCGGTCTGGGCGAGGACGGGGCCGTCGACCTGGACGCCGGTCGTCGCCAGGGCCAGGGCCCGTTGGGCGGTCTGCTCCAATTGGAGCGAGGCCGTCGTCCCCGTGCTGAGCACGACACCGGCGAACAGCGACGACACCAGCACGATCGCGCCGGCGATGGCGGCGAGCTCGACGCCAGTGATCCCGTCGTCCGGGCGGAAGCGGAGCAGCAGACGAACTGTGCGAGACATCGAGCCCCCACGTGAGATGGCGGGGCTCACAGAGATCAACGCGCCGGCGGGAGCGCCGTATCAGTGAGAGGGCGGGGCCGCAGCCTGAGCGGACCAGTGACACGGGCACCGGCATGTGCCACCATGAGGGATGAATCCCATTCAGCAAGCTCCCGCGTATGGCGTGCGGCGCCGCTCGGCGGCGCCCCACAACCGGGTGCGGCGCTTCATCAACGTGGGCCAGATGCTCGCGCGCGTCTTCATCGGCTACAAGGTGATTAGCCTGCGGGAGAAGCGCAGCGGCAACGCGTGGGCGGCGCCGCGCCGGGAGCAGCACCACCGGTGGAGCGCGCGCAAGTTCTACGAGGCGGCGGTCCGCAACCAGGGGCTGCTGATCAAGACGGGCCAGTTCCTGGGCACCCGCCCGGACGTGCTCCCTGACGCCTACGTCGAGGTGCTGTCCGGCCTCCAGGATGAGGTGCCGCCCGAGTCCTTCGACAACATCCGCCGCGTCATCGAGCGTGAGCTGGGGTCGCCGCTCGCCGAGATCTTCGCCGAATTCGACGAGCAGCCGGTGGCCTCCGCCTCGCTGGCGCAGGTGCACCGTGCCGTGCTCAAAGATGGGCGCGTCGCGGCGGTCAAAGTGCAGTACCCCGGCATCGAGCGCATCGTCGACATCGACCTGGCCAACATGAGCTTCTTCATCGGTGTGCTGAACAAGCTCGACCGCTCGATGGATTACCGCTTTGTCGCGGAGGAGATGCGCAGGCACATCCCCCTCGAGCTCGACTTCATCAACGAAGGACACAACGCCGAGCGCATCGCCGCCGACTTCGCCGACGTCGAGGACATCGTCGTCCCCAAGATCTACTGGGAGCACTCGAGCCGGCGGGTGCTGACGATGGAGTACATCGACGGCGTCAAGATCACCGACTGCGAAGGCATGCGCCGCATCGGCGTCGACACGGCCGATGTCGCGAAGATCCTCGTGTTCGCGTTCGCCGAGATGATCGTGAAGTTCGGGTTCTTCCACGCCGACCCGCACCCGGGCAACCTGATGGTGCTCCCCGGCCCCAAGCTCGTGCTCATCGACTTCGGGCAGGCGAAGGAGCTCGGGCCCGCATTCCAGGAGGTGCTCGTGCGGTTCACCCGCACGATCCTGGCCGATGACAACGCCTCGATGGGGGTGGCATTCCGCGACCTCGGCTTCCGCACGAAGAAGGACGATGCCGAGGGCTACGAGCAGCTCGGCGATGCCTACGTCGGCCGCGTCGCGAAGCAGATGCACCGGACCGGCGCCGGCTGGGCCGAGGGCGAGGACTTCGAGCAGTCCTACGAGGACGTGACGAAGATCTTGCGCAAGAACAGGCTCACCGCCGTGCCGTCGGAGCTGCTGCTCGTCGGCCGCGTCTTCGGGCTGCTCAACGGCCTCAGCAAGACGCTGCGGGCGAAGACGAACATGCTCGTCGCGTTCGCCCAGCTCGCCGACGAGCTGGAGGCGGCGAAGCGCGATGGGGCCGTCCTCGCGGCCGATGCCGTGCCACCCGGTGGCACGCGGCGGTTGCTCGAGGCGTAGGTCGAAGCCCACCCGCCGTGCGATCCAGATGCCCGCAAGCGGGCACCCTGACCGATGAAGATGCCCGTGCGTCGGCGGACCAACCCCCGGCCCCTTCCCTGCCGGGGAACGGGAGCCTGCATCGCGTGAACCGCGGGAACGCCTCTGGGGCCTCGTCGCGCGGATCTGCGCGGTGATGCCGTTGCTCCTGCCATCTGCTGCCATCACCGGCGCGATCCGAATCTGGTTTCGATTTCGGTCTGCAGTTTTCATGTGCTGGAGAGCGCGGGCCGACGGACCTATCCCCCGGCCCCTTCCCTGCAGGGGAAGGGGAGCTTGTACCGTGTGAGCTGCCAGCTTGCGGGGGCGGGGCTTCGCGGGCGCAGTCATCGCGTCACGAGCATAGCCCGGCGCGCGGAGAGGTTGCAGCGGTGCGTGTCAGTGCGGGGGTTGGGCCATCCGCGACCGGCGACAGAGATTGACGCCCGGGGGGCGCAGCGCGTCTATGCTCCGAGCAGCTTCTTGGTTCTAGGTCCGCTCCGTCGTATCCTGTGCCGCATCTGGAAGGGAGCCTCCCATGGCGGATCGCGCGCTCGAGGATCTGCGCGTCGTCGATATCTCGCAGGGCATCGCCGGGCCGTACGCCACGCGCCTGCTGGCCGATGCCGGGGCCGACGTCATCAAGGTGGAGCCGCCCGACGGGGACTACAGCCGCCGCCTGGGCCCGTTTCCCGGGGGCGTCCCGGATCCAGACCGGTCGGGCCTGTACCTGCACCTCAACACCAGCAAGCGCAGCATCACGCTCGACGTCTCGGTGCCATCCGGCCAGGCCGTGCTCAAGAAGCTGCTGGCGAAGGCCGACGTCTTCGTGTGCGGCGAGAAGACATCGACGCTGCGCGCATGGGGGCTCACCTACGACGACCTCCGCGTGGAGTTCCCCGACCTGATCGTCGCGCAGGTGTCGCCGTTTGGGGCGGATGGCCCATACGCCGAGTACGACGGCAACAGCCTCACCGCCATGGCGATGAGCTCGCTGATGTACAACACGGGGGAGCCGGACCGGGAGCCGCTCTCGACCGGCGGCGAGCCAGGGGAGTACATCGCCGGCGTCCAGCTCTGGGTCGGCATCCTGGCCGCGCTCGAGAACCGCGCGTCCCACGGCGGCGGCGACCACGTCGACGTGTCGATGGCGGAGGCGGTGGCGGCCGCCGACGAGTACAACGCGGCGATGTACGCGTTCCAGGGCGCGATACGCCGGCGGTACTACTCGCGCCACATCTTCGGCTACCCCAACGACATCGTGAAGGCGTCCGACGGATACCTCGTGATGATCCCGGGCGCCGGCGGCTTCCCGTCGCCGCTCGCCGGCGACAGCGTTTCGCCGATGGCGCTGCTCATGGAGGATCCGGACCTCGACCAGTCGCCCCTGTTCAGACAGATGGGCGAGCGGATGATCCACTGGCGCGACTTCGACAAGCTCATCGAGCCGTACCTGTCGACCCACAGCGCCGCTGAGATCGTCATGACGGCGCAGGCGCTGCGGATGCCGTTCGCTCCGGTACCTTCGGCCGGGGACCTGCTGCAGGATGAGCACCTCGCGGACCGCGATTTTTTCGAGACGCTGGCGACGCCTGCTGGCGAGCTCCGCGTCCCGGGCGCGCCGTTCCGCATGTCGGCGACGCCGCTGCGCGCCGCGCCGGCGCCGGCGCTCGGCGCGGCGAATGCCGACGTGCTCATCGGTGAGCTTGGCTACGAGCAGGCCGACCTGGCGGTCCTCAGCGAGCGGGAGGTGGTATGAGCGAGCAGGAACTCCCGCTCACCGGCCTGCGCGTCATCGACCTGACGCAGGTCTTCGCCGGGCCGACGTGCACGCGCATCCTCGCGGACCTGGGGGCGGATGTCATCCGCTTCGAGTCGCCGAACCGGCTCGACGTCACGCGCAGCCTGATCACCGCTGACAACGACGGCCAGGATCACTACTGGGCCCGCTCGGCGTACTTCACGGTCCGCAACGCCAGCAAGCGCGAGATGGTGCTCGACCTCGCCAGGGAGGAGGCGCGCGCGATCTTCCGCACGCTCGTCGCCGGCGCCGATGTCGTCGCCGAGAGCTTCACGCCCCGCGTGATGGAGAACTTCGGGCTGGGCTACGAGGAACTCGCGAAGGTCAAGCCAGACCTGATCATGATCTCGCTCTCCGGGTTCGGGCAGTCGGGCCCGATGCGGGACTTTGCGGGCTACGGCATGGGCCTGGAGCCCGCCTCCGGCATCTCGTCGATCACCGGCTACGCCGGCGGCCCGCCGATCCGCTCCGGGCTCTCGTTCACCGACCCGTACTCGGGCTTCATCGGCGCCGGCGCCATCCTGACGGCCCTCCGCTACCGGCGCCGGACCGGCAAGGGGCAGTACATCGACCTCTCCGAGCAAGAGGCGGCGATCCCCATCATGGCTGCCGCGCTGCTCGAGTACCAGATGAACGGCCAGCCCAGGGAGCGCAACGGCAACCGCAGCGCGTGGGCAGCGCCGCAGGGGTGTTACCGCTGCGCCGGTCCCGACCGCTGGTGCGTCATCAGTTGTACCAGTGACACGGAGTTTGCCCGCCTGGCCCAGGCAACGGGCCACCCGGAATGGCTCGACGACGCGCGCTTCGCGACCGTGCGCGGGCGCTTCGAGCACCACGACGCGCTCGACGCCGCGCTCAGCGAGTGGACGTCGCAGCGGGACCACTACGAGGTGATGCACACGCTCCAGGAGGCGGGCGTGAAGGCGGCGGCGGTGCTCGACGGCAAGGAGGTGCTGTTCGACCCGCACCTGCGTGCGCGCGGCCACTTCGACGTCATCGACCAACCGCTGCTCGGGCGGCGGCCGGTGCAGCGGCACCTCGCGGCGAAGTTCCGCCGCTTCGAGCCGAAGGCGCGGTCGCACGCGCCGCTGCTCGGTGAGCACAACGCGGAGGTCCTCCGCGAGCTTGGTTTTCCGGAGGACGAGATCGTGCGCCTCAAGGGCGAGGGCGTGATCGCCGAGACGCCGAACCTGCCCGTGCCGCCGCAGCTCGTCGCGATGGCGCTCAAGCTGCCCTACGACCGCTACCTCGAGGCGGGCATCCTGCAGGCCATCGAACCGGACTATCGCGAGCAGCTCGGCATCGCTGCGGATGGCGCGACCACGTAGCAAGCTGCCGGAGCGGGTCACAGGCCATCGGCCGCTGACCTACTGGCGGGCGGCTGATACACTCGCGCCATGCCGCCGTCCGTCACCGTGCGCGTGCCCGCGACGTCCGCAAACCTCGGGCCGGGCTTCGACAGCCTAGGGCTCGCGCTGACGCTGACGCAGGAGATCACACTCTCGCTCGCCTACGGCGGTGACCTGAGCAGCGGGCTGGCGCGCCTCGTGCTCGAGGCGGCGCGGTCGGCCTATCGCCTCGCCGAGATCCCCGCGCCCCCGGAGATCGCGGTCACGGGCGGTCCCGGGATCCCGATCGGGCGTGGCCTGGGCGCCAGCGCGGCCGCGCGGGCCGCCGGCATCGTTGGCGCCAATGCCCTGATGGGCGGCCGCCTGACCGATGACCAGATGCTGGCGCTCGGCGCCGGGCTCGAGGGTCATGCCGACAACATGGCGCCGGCGCTCTTCGGCGGCCTCCGCGTCGTCGTCCGCGTCGATGACGGCTGGCGCCAGATCGCTGTCCCGGTCGCGCCGGGGCTGAAGGTCGTGCTCTTCGTGCCGGACTTCGAGATGCCGACGGGCGAGAGCCGCAAGCTGCTGCCGGCGACGCTCTCGAGGGACGATGCCGTCCACAATATCGGCCGCGCCGCCATGCTCGTCGGCGCGCTCGCGACCGGCCAGTGGGACGCGCTCGACGCGGCGACGCGGGACCGCCTGCACCAGCCCGCCCGCGGCCGGATCTTCCCCGGGATGTCCGACATCTTCGCCGCCGCGCGCGACGCGGGTGCCCTCTGCGCCTACCTGAGCGGCGGTGGTTCAACGATCGCGGCATTCGCGACCGGGGGCGAGGAGCGCATCGCCCGCGCGATGACGCAGCAGGCGATCGCCCGCGGCTATCCGGGCCGGGCGTTGTTCGCGGAGCCGTCACCGGTTGGGGCGCGCGTCATCGCGACGTCGTAAGCGCAGCGAGACTCGGAGGTAGGGGCAGGCACCGGGAGGCGGGCATCCGTGCCCGCCTCCCGGTGCCTGTGGATGACATGCGGGCGGCCCAGGCTGTTCAGCCCCGAACCCTGCCCGTCGGGACGGTGTGTGCACGTTGCTTCGCACGCTCGATGCGGATGAACCCGGGACGGACTTGGACCTCGAAGCGCACATGCGCTGCCGGGGTTCGCGAACGCCTCGGCGGAGTGGGTCGTTGCATCGGGTCCTCCTTGAAGGCTGACGGGGCCTGGCTGATACAGACAGGATAGGCGCCCAGGTGCGCCCACAGGTTGCGCGGGTGTTACCGGAATGTTGACTTCGCGTGACGCCGGCGCCGGGACCTGCGGCGGAGCGCGCTCAGCGCTCCAGGGCGGCGCATCATCCGGGACGTTCGTCCTCCGATGCATGGCCGTGAGCGGGCAGGGCGCATATGATGGCGACGTCGCACACGAAGGGAATGCTGTCATGCCCGCTTGTCTCTCCCTGATCGCCCTCCCCGGTACGCGGCGCTCGCACGCGCGCCGGGAGCAACGCGCCGCCTGGTGCGTCGGGCGCGCGTCCTGCGCCGCCCCGATCGGGTGCTGCATACCGGGTGCCGCGTGAACGTCCTCACGGGCTCTATCTCCACGTACGTGTTCACGATGCTCCACGGCCGCCCCGCCTTCCTGCTGCTCTTCCGTGCGCCGCACCTGCCGCACGCCGGCACGTGGCAGGCCGTCCACGGCATGATCGATGACGGCGAGAAGGCGTACGGAGCCGCCTGGCGCGAGATGCGCGAGGAGACCGGGCTGGTGGCCGACCGCTTCTTCAAGACCGATTACGTCGAGAGCTTCTACAGCGAGACGACGGATGCCGTCCACCTCGTGCCGGCGTTCGCCGCGCACGTTACGGGCGCGCCGGGCGTCACGCTCTCCGGTGAGCACACCGCCTACGAGTGGTGCTCGCTCGATGAAACGCTGCAGCGCTTCGTCTGGCCCTCGCAGCGCGAAGCCGTCCGCGTCATCGCCGAGGCGGCGAAGTGGTGGCCCGAGATCGGTATTGGCCTCACCGAGATTCGCGGCCTGCGCGACGGGTAGGCGATGGACCTCGGCATCATCGGCTTCCAGCGCTCGGGCAAGACGACGATCTTCAACGCCGTCACGAGGGGCCACGCGCAGACGGGCGCGTACGGCGCGGGCGTCCAGCCGAACATCGGCGTCGTCAAGGTGCCGGACCGGCGCCTCGACGACCTGGCGAAGCTTTTCGCCCCGAAGAAGCTGACCCACGCGGACATCCGCTACATCGACTTCCCCGGCGCCGCCTTCAGCGAGGGCCAGGGGCCGCCCGCGCAGTTCCTCGCGCAGCTCGCGCGGTGCGACGCGCTCATCCATGTCGTGCGGGCGTTCGCCGACGAAACGGTGCCGCACCCCGCGGGCTCCGTCGACGCCGCGCGCGACGCGACCGCGATGGATCTCGAGCTGGCGTTCGCGGACGCAGGGTTCATCGAGAAGCGCCTCGAACGCATCGAGGCGGCGATGCGCTCGGTGAAGGCCGGCGAGCGCGACGCCGCCGAGCGCGAGGTCGCGCTGCTCTTGCGCCTCAAGCAGGGGCTCGAGGACGAGCAGCCACTGCGCGCGCAGAAGATGAGCGAAGAGGAGCAGCAGTCGCTTTCAAACTATCAGTTCCTCACGGACAAGCCGCTCCTGCTCGTCGTCAACATCGGGGAAGGAGACGTTGCGTGCAGCCGCGAGATCGAGGCCGAGTTCGGGACGGCGTCCGCGGCGCCCCACACGGCCGTCGCCGCCATCAGCGGCAAGATCGAGCAGGAGCTGGCGCAGATGTCCGAAGACGAGGCGGCGGAGTTCCGCGCCGACCTCGGCATCGATGAGCCCGGGCTGGACCGCATGATCCGCCTCTCCTACGCGCTCACGGGACTGATCTCGTTCTTCACCGTGGGCCCGGACGAGTGCCGCGCCTGGAACGTCGCCGCCGGCGCGACAGCGCCCGCCGCCGCCGGCAAGATCCACACCGACCTCGAGCGGGGCTTCATCCGCGCGGAGGTGGTGCGCTGGGATGACCTGCTGGCGGCCGGGTCGATGGCCGAGGCCCGCAAGCGCGCGCAGCTCCGGCAGGAGGGCAAGACGTACGTCGTGCAGGATGGCGACTGCCTGAACATCCTGTTCAATGTGTAGTGCCGATCGAGGTTGATGACGCACGGGAAGCTGGACGGTGGAGTGTGGAAGATGGACGGAACGACGGCACCGGTCCGCTCCTCGACGCCGTCACCTTCCGCTCCTCTACCTGGGGGCCGACTGCCGTAACGCCATTCTTGAGACGCTACACGAGCGCGCGAGTGAGAGGCCAATGAGCGACCTGAAGTCCTTCGACCGCGTCGCCGGCGTCTACGACGAGACGCGCGGCCTGCCGCCTGACGTCGGGCGGGCGGTTGGCGGTGGCATCGCGCGCATCGCACGCGAAGCGGCGCCGGCGCCGCGGCTGCTCGAAGTTGGCATCGGCACCGGGCGCATCGCTGTGCCGCTGGCGGCGGAAGGCGTGCGCGTCGCCGGCATCGACATCTCGTCGAAGATGCTCGCGCGCCTGCGCGAGAAGCGCGGCGACATCGACGTCATGCTCGGCGAGGCGTCGCGCCCGCCGCTGCGCGACGCCTCGTTCGACGCGCTGCTCTTCGTGCACATCCTCCACCTCGTGCCCGACCCGGAAGGGACCCTGCGCGCCACGCTGCCGCTCTTGCGCCCTGGTGGCGCCGTCCTCTTCGGCGGCGACGATGGCCAGGTCGGCAAGCGAGCCGAGGCCGAGGCGATCATCCGCGCGGCGGCGGCGGAGCTGGCGGGCGTGTCGCTCGCCGACTGGGAGGGGCACGCCCGCACCGCGGCGCTCGTCGAGCGCGTCCTCGGCGAGGAGTGCGCCGGCATGCGCCGGGTGGTGCTGGCGCGCTGGACGCGCCGCGGCACCGGCCGCCACATGATCGAGCGCCTGGAGCGCCAGGACTACTCCAGTTCCTGGAAGATCCCGCGGCAGGCGCTCCCCGCGATCATCGCGCGCGTGACGCCACAGCTCGATGCCCTCTACGGAGGCCTCGACCGCGAGGAGGCGTTCGAGCGCACGTTCACGCTCACGGTCGGCCGCCTCCGCGCGCGATGAGCATGAAGAATCGGGCTGTCATCCGGATGTTCGAGCGAGACGGCCGGCGCCTCGTGCGGACGCGAGGCAGTCACCGAGGCGCACCCGCGCACCTGAAGGATGGTGAGCAGGCGTGAAACACGAGATCGTCATCGAGCGAGGGGATCACAAGGTCTCGGCGTACGTCCCGGACCTCCCGGGGTGTTGGGCGACGGGTGCGACCAGCGAGGAGGTCGAGCGCGAGATGCGGAGGGCGATTCGCTTCCACATCGAAGGCCTGCGGCTCGACGGACTCCCGCTGCCGGAGCCGGCGGCGAAGATCGAGTACGTGGAGATGTGACCGTCCGCGGAGTCAGGCGTTGCCTGCATCCCCGGCGCTGCCGCCCTTGACGGGTCCCGGCGGCCGCCCGTACAATGCGTTCAACAATTGAATACAGGCTCTTATCGAGAGTGGTGGAGGGATCGGCCCGACGAAACCCGGCAACCCGCAGTCGCAAGGCGGGTGCCAAATCCGACTCGCTGTGGCGAGAGAGATGAGAGAATCGCGAGACTTCTCTACCACCGGCGGAGAAGTTTTTTCTTGCCCGTGCACAACGACGACAGCTACGAACCCATCGCCTGGCGCGACGGCCTCCTGCGCTTCCTCGACCAGACGCGCCTGCCCGGCGAGATCTGCTACGTCGAGACCGGCGACTACCGCGACGTCGCCGACGCGATCCGCCGCCTCGCCCTGCGCGGTGCGCCGCTGATCGGCATCGCCGCCGCGTATGGCCTGGCGCTGGCGGCGCGTGACTGGCGGACGGATCTGCACGACGCCGCGGCCCATCTCACCGCGACGCGCCCGACGGCCGTGAACCTGGCGTGGGCGGTGCGGCGCGTGCTCGCCGCCGCGGACCGCGCGCCGGCAAGCCGCGGCCCCGCGGTGGAGGCCGAAGCGCGCCGTATCCACGCGCAACAGGTCGAGGACGACCTCCGCATGGGCGACGTTGGCGCCGGGCTCATCGCGCCGGGCTCGACCCTGCTGACGCACTGCAACACCGGCGCGCTTGCGACGGGCGGCATCGGCACAGCGCTCGGCGTCATCAAGACGGCGCACCGCCAGGGCAAGGACGTCCGCGTATTCGTCGACGAGACGCGCCCGCTGTTGCAGGGCGCCCGCCTGACCGCATGGGAGCTGGAGCGGGAGGGCGTGCCCTACCGGCTGATCGTCGACGCGGCGGCCGCCGGGCTGATCGCCGCGGGTGAGGTACAGGCGGTGGTCGTCGGCGCCGACCGCATCGCCGCGAACGGCGACGTCGCCAACAAGGTCGGCACCTACGGCGTGGCGCTCGCCGCGCAGACGCACGGCGTGCCGCTCTACGTCGTGGCCCCATCCAGCACGATCGACCTGCTCACGCCCGATGGCGCGGGCATCACGATCGAGCACCGCGACGGCGACGAGGTGCTGTCATTCGGGTGGATGCGCAATGCTCCCGACGGAGCGACTGCCCTCAACCCGGCGTTCGACATCACCCCCGCCAGCCACATCAGCGCGATCGTCACCGAGCACGGCGTGCTGCATCCGCCGTTCGATGCCCCGCTTCGCGAGACGGGCGCGGCTGTGGCGGTGCCGCGATGACCCGCGCGACGCTCGCCGTCATCGGGGGCTCCGGATTCTACGCGATCGATGGCCTCGAAGATATCGAGCACGTCGACCTCGACACGCCGTTTGGTGCGCCGTCCGACAGGATCGTCATTGGCACGCTGGGCGGCGTGCGCACGGCCTTCCTGCCGCGCCACGGCGCCGGTCATCGCATCCTGCCATCGGAAGTCCCGGCGCGCGCCAACATCTGGGCGCTCGCCTCGCTCGGCGTGCGCTGCGCGCTGTCCGTGAGCGCCGTCGGCAGCCTGAAGGAGGAGATCGCGCCGCTGCACATGGTCGTGCCGGACCAGCTCATCGACCGCACGTGCGCGCGCCCGTCCACGTTCTTCGGCCGCGGCATCGCGGCGCACATCGCGTTCGACGCGCCCTTCTGCGGGGCGCTGTCGGGCGTGCTGCACGAAGCGGCCGCCGCGACCGGCGCGACCGTGCACCGCGGCGGCACGATGGTCGTCATCGAGGGCCCGGCGTTCTCGACGCGCGCCGAGTCCGAGCTCTACCGGAGCTGGGGCGCCAGCACCATCGGCATGACCGCGCTGCCCGAAGCCAGGCTGGCCCGCGAGGCCGGCCTGTGCTACGCGACGCTCGCCTGTGTCACGGACTACGACACCTGGCACGAGACGCATGATGCCGTCACCGTCGAGATGATCGTCGCCAACCTGCACGCCAACGTCGAGCGCGCGAGGGCTGTCGTCGCGGGCGTCGCGCGCGGGCTTCCCGGTCCCGCAGCCTGCGCCTGCCGTGATGCGCTGAGGGACGCGATCATCACGCCGCTGCACCTGGTCCCTGAAGAGCGGAAGCGTGAGCTCGGGCCAATCCTCGCCCGCTACAGCGAGGCGGCGGCACGATGACGGTCGTCGAACGCAAGGCGCGACCGCTGGGACGCAGCGCAGAGTACACGGTACAGCCCCTCCGCGACCGCGACCAGATCCGCCGTATCCTCGAGACCCGCCGTCCCTACGCGGCGTACGCGCTGGGCCAGCTCGACCCTGTCCTGTTCCGTGTGAGCGAGTGGTGGCTGGCGCTCGGCCCCGGCGGCGAGCGGGCCATCGTGCTGCACTCGCATGGCGGGCTCGGCAACGCGACGTTCGCGATGGGCGGGGCCGGTGCGCTCGACGCCGTGCTTCGCCTGCACCCGGGCCCGCGCCACGCGTTTCTCACCTGCGAGGTGCACCACCTCGAGACGGCGCTGCGCTACTTCGAGATCGAGCAGCGCCAGACGATGATCCGTATGCAGGCGACACCCGACACGTTCCGCCCGTTTCGCGACGAGCCCGTTGAACGGCTCAGCGGCCGCGACGTGCGCGCCGTCAACCGTCTCTACCGCACCGATGGCGTGCCGTCGTTCTATACCTCGCACCAGATCGACGATTCCGTCTACTTCGGCGCCGTGCGCGGCGGCGAGTTGGTGTCGATCGCCGGTACACACGTCATCTCGGCGCTCAGCGGCATCGCCGTCGTCGGCAACGTCTACACCCACCCGCGCTACCGCGGCGCGCATCTCGCGGAGGCGACGACCAGCGCCGTCACCGCGTTGCTGCTGCGTTCGTGCCGCGAGGTCGTGCTCAGCGTCGACCCGACGAATGCGCCGGCGGTGCGCGCCTACGAGCGCCTCGGCTACCGGGAGGTCGCCCGCCTGCTCGAGGGCGCAGCCGTGCGCCGCGATGCCACCGGCGTCGTCAGCGCCGCGCGGCGCCTGTTCGCCCGGATGCGCGGCCGGACGGCGCACGCCGAGGTCGTCCGCGGCCCGGGCGACTGACGAGGGAGTACCAGGCGCGCCTCCGGATGGCGCGGCACAACAGGAAGGGACATGGGAGACATGACTACAGACATCATCGCCCACGACGTGAAGGATCTGCGGCTCGCCGAGGAAGGCGTCCGCCGTATCGAGTGGGCCGCGCGCGAGATGCCGGTGATCGGCCAGATCCGCGACCGTTTCGCGAAGGAGCGGCCGCTGAACGGCGTGCGCATCTCTGCCTGTCTGCACGTGACGACCGAGACGGCGAACCTGATGATCGCGCTGAAGCGGGGCGGCGCCGAGATCGCGCTCTGCGCATCGAACCCGCTGAGCACACAGGACGACGTCGCGGCCGCGCTCGTCGCTGAGTACGGTGTCTCCACGTTCGCCATCAAGGGCGAAGACAACGAGACGTACTACCGCCACATCGATGCCGCGCTCCAGCAGGCGCCACAGCTCACTATGGACGACGGCGCCGACGTGGTCGCGCGGCTGCACCGCGACCGCACCGACCTGCTCGCCGGCGTCATCGGCGGCACTGAGGAGACCACGACCGGCGTCGTCCGCCTCCGTGCGCTGGCCGAGGAGGGGAAGCTCAAGTACCCGATCATCGCCGTCAACGAGGCGAACACGAAGCACATGTTCGACAACCGCTACGGCACCGGCCAGAGCACGCTCGACGGCATCACCCGCGCGACGAACGTGCTGTGGGCGGGCAAGACGGTGGTCGTCGCCGGCTACGGGTGGTGTGGCCGCGGCCTCGCGTCGCGCGCACGCGGCATGGGCGCCCACGTCGTCGTAACCGAGGTCGACCCCTTGCCCGCGCTCGAAGCGGTAATGGACGGCTTCCGCGTGCTGCCGATGGCCGAGGCGGCGCGCATTGGCGACATCTTCGTCACACTCACCGGCGACATCAACGTCATCGACCGGCATCACCTCGAGGTGATGAAGGACGGCGCGATCATCGCCAACTCCGGGCACTTCAACGACGAGATCAACATCAGGGCGCTCGCGTCGATGGCCGAGGGCAGCCGGCATGTGCGCCCATTCGTCGAGGAGTACCGGCTCGGCGACGGCCGCAGGCTGTTCCTCCTCGGCGAGGGACGCCTGATCAACCTCGCGGCCGCCGAAGGGCACCCCGCCAGCGTCATGGATATGAGCTTCGCGAACCAGGCGCTCTGCCTCGAACACCTGGTGCTCCAGGAGACGCCGCTCGATGTCGCCGTCTACGCCGTGCCGAAGGAGATCGACGCGGAGATCGCGCGCCTGAAGCTGGCGGCGATGGGCGTCGCCATCGACACGCTCAGCGACGAGCAGGTGAAGTACCTCACGTCGTGGGAGAGCGGGACGTAGAGGGAGGAGCGTTGGCAGCCGGAAACGGGAAGCGAGAGGCGAGATCGAGCGTTGGGCGCCCTGCCGCCGATAGGGCGCATCTCGCGAGGACTGCACAGCAAGGAGCATCGCAGTGAACACCTTCATGAACTCCGCGAGCCTGAAGCTCACCAGCGAATCGGTGACCGAGGGCCACCCCGACAAGATGTGCGACCAGATCAGCGATGCCGTGCTGGATGCCATCTACAAGGAAGACCCCATGGGCCGCGTCGCGTGCGAGACGGCGGTCACCACCGGCCTCGTGATGGTGATGGGCGAGATCACGACCAGCACCTACGTCGATATCCCGTCGATCGTGCGCGAGGTCGTCCGGGACATCGGCTACGTGAACGCGCACTACGGCTTCGACTACGAGACGTGCGGCGTCGCCGTGTCGGTGAAGGAGCAGTCGGGCGACATCGCCATGGGGGTCGACAAGGCGTTCGAGGTCAAGCATGGCGAGAAGCTCGACGATCTGGACACCGGCGCGGGCGACCAGGGCATGATGATGGGCTTCGCCTGTAACGAGACCCCTGAGCTGATGCCCCTCACCATCGCGCTCGCCCACCGCCTTTGCCGCCGGCTCGCGGAGGTGCGCAAGAGCGAGCTGCTGCCGTACCTGCGCCCCGACGGCAAGTCGCAGGTCACCGTCGAGTACGAGTACGGCCGCCCGAAGCGCATCGACACCGTCGTCATCTCGACCCAGCACGACCCGGACGTCACGGCGGAGGCGCTCGAAGCGGATGTCATCGAGCAGATCATCCGGCCGATCCTGCCGCCGGAACTGGTGACGCGCGACCCGCGGACGCTGATCAACCCGACCGGCCGCTTCGTCATCGGCGGCCCCATGGGCGACGCCGGGCTTACCGGACGCAAGATCATCGTCGACACCTACGGTGGCATCGCCCGTCACGGCGGCGGCGCGTTCTCCGGGAAGGACCCGACGAAGGTCGACCGCTCCGGCGCCTACGCCGCCCGCTGGGTGGCGAAGAACATCGTCGCCGCGGGCCTCGCCGACCGCGTCGAGTTCCAGCTCTCGTACGCCATCGGTGTCGCGCGCCCGACCTCGATGGCGATCGAGACCTTCGGCACGGGCCGCATCGACGACGACCGCATCCTCGACCTGGTGCGCGAGCACTTCGACCTGCGGCCGGCGGCGATCATCCGCGACTTGAACCTGCGCCGGCCGATCTACCGGCCGACGGCCGCCTACGGCCACTTCGGCCGCGACGACATCGATGCGCCGTGGGAGGCGACCGACCGGGCCGCCGCGCTGCGCGCGGCCGCCGGCATCGTCGCCGAGCCGGAGGGCGTGCCCGGGGCGTAGGGCCGGTAGAGGCGTCGGAGCCCGCAGCGCCGCGCGTGGCTGTCGACAACTGCCAGCGGGACGGCGCCATGCGCGGCGTCGCGCACGGCGGCCCGGCGGTGGTCTACAGGAGCAGGCGCCGGATCACGTCCGTCCCGGCTGTCCGCGTGCGCGCTCGCGTACCTTCGCGCGTACGTGGCAGGCCGCATCCAACATCCGGATCACTCCACGGTCACTGTCTTCGCGAGGTTGCGTGGCTGGTCTACATCGCACCCGCGCGTCGTGGCGATGTGGTACGCCAGCAGTTGCATCGGGATGGCGCTCAGCAGCGGGTACAGCAGCGGGGCGTACGGTGGCAGCTCGAGCGCCACGTCACACTTCCCGCGCAGCTCCGCGTCGCCTTCGGTGATGATGCCGACCACCAGGCCCTCGCGCGCGCGCACCTGCTCGATGTTCGACAGCATCTTGTCGCGCGTGCCATCGTCGAGCGCGATCGCCACCACCGGCATCGTCCGGTCGATGAGCGCGATCGGCCCGTGCTTCATCTCGCCCGCGGGGTACCCCTCGGCGTGGATGTAGCTCACCTCCTTGAGCTTGAGTGCGCCTTCGAGTGCCATCGGGTACTGTGCGCCCCGGGCCAGGAACAGGAAGTCCTCGTAACCGGCGAGCGTGTGGGCGATCTCCTGCACCTTCGGCCCGAGCGCAAGCACCTGTCCCATCAGCCCCGGCGCCTGCGCCAGCGCCGCGATCAGCTCGCCGAGCCGCGCGGCGTCGACGACGCCCCGCGCGCGGCCGGCGTGGCACGCCAGGAGATAGAGCGCCGAAATCGATGCGGTCAGCGTCTTCGTGCTGGCGACCGCGACCTCGGGCCCGCAGCGCGTCAGCACGCAGCCGTCCGCGACGCGGGTCGACTGCGCGCCGGGCGTGTTGCAGATGGTGATCTGCGGCGCGCCCCGCCGCTTCGCGTCGGCCATCGCCTCGAGCGTGTCGACCGTCTCACCAGACTGCGCCACCGAAACGACGAGCGTGTCCGGTCCGATGAGCGCGTCGCGGTAGCGGAACTCCGACGAGTTATCGACCTCCGCCGGGATGCCAGCGATCCGCTCGAAGTAGGTCCGGCCAAGCATCGCCGCGTGCATGCTCGTCCCCATGCCGATGAGCATGATGCGCGACACGCGTCGCAGCGCCTCGTCCGAAAGCCCGACGGATTCCAGGGCGACTGCCGGCGGCTCGAAGATCGCGCGCCCGCGGAAGGTGTCCATGATGCACTCCGGCTGCTCCATGATCTCCTTGAGCATGAAGTGCTTGTGGGCGCCTTTCGCGGCGGTCACCGGGTCGAATGGCACGACCTGCGGCTCGCGCTGGAGCGGCGCCCCGGCGGCTGTCACGTACTCCACGCCGTCCGCCGTCACGCTGGCGATCTCGCCGTCGGCGAGGAACGCGACGCGCTGCGTCTCCGGCAGGAGCGCCGGCAGGTCGCTGGCCACGAACATCTCGCCCGCCCCGTAACCGATGACCACCCCGCCCGCGTTGCCGGCGCGCGCGGCGACGATCCGCCCCGGCTCGCGCTTCGACATCGCGACGATCGCGTGCGCGCCGCGGATGCGTCCGAGCGTGCGCCTCAGCGCGGTTAACAGGTCCGTGCCCTCGTCCATGTACGACTCGATGAGGTGCGGCAGCGCTTCCGTGTCCGTCTCCGAGCGCAACGCATGGCCGCTGGCCGTGAGGACGGCGCGCAGCTCCAGGTAGTTCTCGACGATGCCGTTGTGGATGACGACGACGGCGCCGGTGCAGTCGAGGTGGGGGTGGGCGTTGTCCGTCGTCGGCTTGCCGTGGGTCGCCCAGCGCGTATGGCCGATGCCGCAGCGTCCGGGCGGATACGCACCCTCCAGCCCGTCGCGTAGCACCGAGAGCTTGCCCGCGCCCTTGACGACGTGGATCGCGCCGTCATCGATCACCGCGATCCCCGCGCTGTCGTAGCCGCGGTACTCGAGCCGCTGCAGTCCATCGAGCAGTAGCGGCGCGGCCTCGCGCCGGCCGGTGTAGCCGATGATCCCGCACATCAGCGCACCTCCGTCCGGCGTCGGAGGCCGGAGGTGGCAGGCCGGAGGCCGGCGGTCGCGCGATCCCAGGCTCCCGATCTCACGGTGGGGCCGTCTCCCACTCTCCGCTCGGCAAGAGAGGGGGCTGAGGGGCGAGGTTTCTCGGTGAACATGCAGACTCCCGTCGTCGGCCGCAAGCGCGGCCGTGCGCTCATCTCGCGGGGCGAGGCGACATCCGGGTGTGGGTCTGCGCGTGGGGGAGCGAAATCGTCCGCGGAGGGTCGGCTTCGCCAACCATCCGACGGGGCTGCACGCTGGACGGTCTTTGTCGGGCGCTCCCGCGCCGCGTTTTGCTCCGTCCATATCGACTGTGCTGCCGAGAGGCCATCCGCCGAGTGGTTCGATCGGCCTCTTCCTCGTCACCCTGGCACACTCAGTACGCCGGGGCCTGGCGCTTCGTTCGTCGTTGCTCCCGCCGCCCGCTTGTTGCGCACCTCCCTTCGTGCCGTGGCCCGGTCTTTCGGCAGCGGCCTAGGTGATGGCCGAGTAGTCGACCCAGGCCTTTCCGTTCGTACTCGACGCCCGCTGTCCGGCGCCGGCCACTCCCGAGTGTAGCGGCTCGCGCACGATCCGCAAGACCTCGCCGAGGGTCGAGGCGAACGCCACCGGCACCCCGAGCGCGCGTTGCACCTCGGCAGGCGTGCCGTCGTCGAGAAACCGCCCGCCGGTGTAGTCGAGCGCGTAGCGCGGGAACACCGCGAGGTCGCCGAGGTCCTGGCCGCGGAGCTGGCCGACCAGATCCTGCGAGACCAGCAGCCCCGACACATTGACGCGCGGCCCGAAGAATCGGTTCGACATCGCATGGACGCCGACACGGACGCCCGTCATCTCCTCGAACTCCTGCGCAAGGCGCGCGAGCGTGGGGGCGATCAGCGTCGCGCACACGAGGCTGATACGCCGGATACGCGAGGCGCCGCACTCCCGACGGTGCAAGCCGCGCTTCGCGCGGCGCCAGTCGTCGATCAGCGAGCGCGCCATGCCGATCCCGTTCTCGAACTGCGGGAAGCCGTCGTAGTGCGACGCCGGCGGCGGCGCGAGGCCGGCCGACAGGTAGTACTCGTCCGCGAGGTAGACGGCTGTACGTCCGCGCTCGCGCCGTATGCGCTGCTGCCACGGCCGCACCTGCGCGATCAGCGCGCGTGCGTACTCCGGCGCGCAGCCGTGCACCTCCTCCGCGTGCGCCCCGCGCGCGATGCGCTCCTCCGCCGTCATCGTCGCGCCGACCGGCACGATCGATACGTTCTGCACCGTCGGCCAGAGCGCGGTCAGGTCGGAGATCGTGCGGTCGAGCGCGGTGCCGTCGTTGACGCCGGGGCACAGCACGACCTGCGTGTTCGTCTGGATCCCGAGCGACCCCAGCCGGCGTAGCTGCGCGCAGATGTCGGGCGCCGTCTTGTTGCCGAGCAGATACCGCCGCAGCTCCGGCTCCGTGGCGTGCACCGAGACGTTGAGCGGCGACAGCCGCTGCTCTTCCAGCCGCCGCCAGTCGTCTTCGGTGAGGTTCGTCAGCGTCACGAAATTGCCGTGGAAGAAGCTCAGACGGTAGTCATCGTCCTTGACGTACAGCGTCTTCCGCAGCCCCTTCGGATTGCCCTTGAGGAAGCAGAAGAAGCAGGCGTTGTTGCACGTGCGCACGCCGTCGAACGCCGCGTCCTGGAAGTCGATGCCCAGGTCCTCGTCCGGATGCTTCTCGACGGTGATGCGCCGCGCGTCATCGCCGCGCACGACCTCGAGCTCGATCACGTCCTCGGCGGCGAGGAACTGGAAGTCGACGGCGTCGCGCAGCCGGCGCCCGCCGATCGCAGTGACGCGGTCGCCCGGGCGCAGTCCGACCTCCGCGGCGATGCTGCCGCCGCGGACGGCGTCGACCACGCCGCCCTCGTTTGGCCGCCGCAGGCTCGGCGTCCGCCGCGCCTCCGTCATCGGGTCGCGGGCCGTCCGCCCGGCCGCGCGTCGCTGGCCGGCCGTGCCACTGGTGGGTCATCGGCCGCCAGCTCGTGCAGCCGCGCGACCACCTCGTCGATCACCGCGTCCGGCGTCGATGCGCCAGCGGCGACGCCGACGCGCTCGTGGCCCGCGAGCCAGCCGCGGTCGATCTCCGCCGCCGCCTCGACGTGGTGCGTCTCGACTCCGTGTTCGCGCGCGACCTCGGCCAGATGGCGCGTGTTCGCGCTCTCGCGCCCGCCGACGACGACCATCAGGTCGACCTGCCGCGCCAGCTCCTCGGTCGCCGCCTGCTGGCTCGTCGTCGCGTTGCAGAGCGTGTTGATCACGCGCAGCTCGCTGATGCGCTCCATGTGCGCCGTCAGCAGCTTCTGCACGAAGCGCGCGAAGTGCGCCTCCGTCTCCGTCGTCTGCGACAGCACACCGACGCGCGATGGCATCCAGTCCGGCAACGGAACGTCCAGGTCGGACTCGTGCTTCATCGTCAGGATCTTGCCGTTCGCCCAGCCGAGGATGCCGCGCACCTCCTTGTGCGCCGGGTCACCGAAGATGATGACGCCGAACCCCTCGTCGGTGAGCTTCTTCGCCCACTGCTGCGCGCGCGTAACGATGGGGCAGGTCGTATCGACGACGTCCGCGCCACGCGACCGGAGCTCGCGCAAGACCTGCGGCCCGACGCCGTGCGCGGTGATCGCCACCGGGCGCGTGTCGGCCTCGTCGAGCGTGGCGATGACGTCGACGCCGTGGCTGCGGAGCCGGTCGACGACCTGGGGATTGTGCACGGTCGATCCCAGGCTGGTGATCGGGCCGAGTTCGCCGGCCGCGGCCTCCATCATGTCGACGGCGCGGCGGACGCCCATGCAGAACCCGAGCTCCCTGGCCTTGATCACCTGCATGGACTGGATACTCTCCCCAGCGGTAGCCGCCGCCGCTATCTCGACATAACGTGTACTGGTGTCGATGCGTAGCCAGTATAGCGACCGGGCACGGGGTGCAGCATCGGCATTATGCTGCGGGTGCAAGGCTCGCCTGCGACCGTGTCATCGGGCTCAGGGGCGCCGGCGCGGTGGCGCCGCAGTGGTACTTGCTGCGGTCGGGCCCATCGTCGCGTCCCTCATGCTCGCACGATGATGCGCGCCGACTACACGCGTTCCGCCGCGCGCCGGCCGGCGTCGTCCGCCGCGCGCGCCGCGACGGCCGCCCGGTACTCGCCGCGATACGACTCCGGCAGCAGCTCCGCGATGTGCAGCATCAGCTCCTCCGTCGCCGCCTGCGCCGCCTGCGACGTGATGCGCTCGGCGCGCGGGGCGTAGAACGGCTTGCCGATCCGCACCGTCACGCGCGGCCCGATGAACGGCCGGAAGAACACCCATGGCCACGGGACCGTCTCCGTGCCCGTGATCGCGACCGGGATGATCGGCGCGCCCGTGCGGTAGGCGACGAGCGACGTGCCCGGGAAGCCGCGGTGCAGTTGGCGGTCGCGGCTACGCGTGCCTTCCGGGAACATCAGCAGCAGCAGCCCGTCGTTCACCACCTTCTGCGCCTGCCGCAGCGCGCCCAGATCCGCTCCCTGCCGGTCTACCGGGAACGCCCCGATGAACTTGAAGAGCAGGCTGACCACCGGCCACTTGAACATCTCCTTCTTGGCCATCGTGACCACCCGCCGCCGGAGGATCGCGGGGATCACACAGGGGTCGGCGTTGTTCAGGTGGTTCGATACGAGGATCGCGCCACCTTCGCGCGGCACGTTCTCGATGCCATCGACGGCGGGCCCGCGCACGTACAGCCGCAGGCAGAGGCGGATGAACCAGACGACGGCCCAGTACGACAGCGGCAAGAGGCGGCGCTTCACGAAGCACGCTCCAGGATGCGGGCGACGACCTCTTCGAGTGTCAGGTCGTCCGTCTCGATGATCACAGCCCCGGGCGCCGCCGTCAACGGTGACACTGCCCGGCTGCTGTCGATGCCATCGCGGCGCGCCAGTTCGGCCAGCAGCGCGGCAAAGTCGGGCCGCTCACCCGCCGCGCGCAACTGCTCCTCCCGCCGCCGCGCCCGCACCTCGCGCGACGCGTCCAGATATACCTTGAGGTCGGCGTCCGGCAGCACCACGCTGCCGACGTCCCGCCCTGCCATCACCACGCGCCCCGCGGCGGCCAGCGCGCGCTGGATGCGCACCAGCGCCGCACGCACGCCCTCCACGCGTGAGACGAGGGAGACGCTGTCCTCGACCTCCTGCTCGCGCAGGTGCGCTGTGACGTCCATGCCGTCCACGACCACGCCTGTCGGCTCGATCGCGTCGCCTTCGCCAAGGCGCACGTCGATGCGGAGGCCGTCCGTCAGCCTGACCAGCGCCGCGCCGTCGTGGACGTCCACGCCACGCTGGAGCGCTGCCCACGTCACCGCGCGGTACATCGCCCCCGTGTCGAGGAAGCGGTAGCGGAGCCGGGCCGCTACCAGCGCACCCACGGCGCTCTTCCCGGACGCCGCCGGCCCGTCGATGGCGATCGTCGATGCGCGCGGCTTGTGTCCCTGGGTGCTGATCAGCGCCTCCCTTTCGGTCGCGCCATCATACCGTGCGAGGCCGCCGGTCAGTCGCCGCCGGCCCCGAGGCCAATGGCCCGCCGCAGGCCGCGCAGCTCGCGGGCCGAGAGCGGGCGCGTCGAGCCTCGCTCCAGCCGTCCGAGCAGGACCCCGTCCAGCCGCGTGCGCACGAGCGTCCGCACCGGGTGGCCGACGGCCGCGCACATGCGCCGCACCTGGCGCTTGCGGCCCTCGTGGATCACGATCCGCAGCCAGGTATGGCCCGCGCGGGCGTCGAAACCCGGCGGCGGTTGGGCGGGCTCGATGCGCGCCGGTGCGGTGCGGCGCGCGTCGATCACGACGCCCTGCTCGAGCGAGGCGATCGCCCCCGGCGGAGGCGCGCCGGCGACGAGCGCGTGATACTCCTTTTCGACCGCGTACCGCGGGTGCGCGAGCCGGTGCGCGAACTCACCGTCGTTCGTGAAGAGCAGCAGTCCTTCCGTATCGCGGTCGAGCCGTCCAACCGGGAGGACGTGCGGCGGCAGGCCGTGCGGCAGCAGTTCCATCACGGTGCGGCGTCCCTGCGGGTCACGCGCCGTCGTGACGAGGCCGGCGGGCTTGTACATCGCCACGTACACGGCCGCCGTCTCCGGCAAGACGCGCGCGCCGTCCAGCTCGACCACGTCCGCGTGCGCGTCGGCCTGCATCCCCAGCGTCGCCGGCTCGCCGTTGACGTGCACCCGCCCGGCGACGATCAACGCCTCGACGCTGCGGCGCGATCCGTACCCGGCGCGGGCGAGGATCTTCTGCAGCCGCTCCTTCATTGCCCGCTCTGGAGGCGCTCACGCACGAACGGCGCCAATCGCCATCCCGCTGCCACGGCGACGAGCGTGAGGCCGCTGCCCAGCGCGAGCCACGGCAGCCAGGAGCGCGCGCCGCCGCCCCGACCAGCCGCCAGCACCTGCACGGTGCCGGCGGGCGCGCGTTGTGGATGTGGTGTGGCCGGGGCAGCTTCGAATGGCGCACCCGGGGATGGCCGGAGGTTGTCGACGAAGTCTGCCGCCCGGTCCGTGTCGCCGCCTGGCGTCCGGCGCTCGATCGAGTGGCCGGCGGGTACATCGGCGATGGCCGGTTTCAGGACCGACGTATCGGCGCCCCACGAGATGGCGTCGACGAGCGCGCCCGCGCCGTCCTTCAGCAGCAGGTGGTCGCCGTCGTTGCCGAGCGAGTTGCCGAGCCGCCCGCCTGCCGTCGTGAGCGCGGCGCGATACGCCGGGTGTGCCTGCGCGAAGGTGGCGGACGCGGCGACGATCGCGTATCCCCGCGCCGGCACGGCGAGCGCGGCGATCTGGTCCGTGCCGCCGTTATCGGTCAGCGTCCAGCCCGTCACGTCCTGAGCCGCATCGCCGGCGTTGTAGAGCTCTACCCACTCGCCGGCGGCGTCCGGGCTGGCGTCCGGGTCGTACAGCACCTCGTTGATGACGACGCGCGCGCCCGTCACACTGCGCGCGCCCGGACGGGCGTCCGGCGTGGCGCCGCGTCCGGAGCGCGTCTGCGCGAGCACCGCACTCTCGTGCGGGCCAGGGACGGCCGAAGCCGGCGCGGACGGGTCCGCCGCTGTCGGTTCGCCGGGAGGGATCGCTTCGAACGACGCGTCGTCGACGTAGATCACCGCACGCGCCGCCGACGCGGGCGCGAGCATCACGCGCACGCGCGCGCTGTGTGCGGCTGCGGGAGCGGCGACCGGCCCCGTCGTCAGGCGCCGGTAGACGGGTGCCTGCGCGTCGAGCCGCCCGCCGCTGTCGTCGCTGCTCAGCGCCGTGCCGGTCCCGTCGCGCGATGCGTACCACGATACGCGCAGAGACGCCGAGGTCACGTTCGGGTCGTCGGCGAGCACCCACGCGTCGAACGCGTACGCCGCCCCCGGGTCGACCGCGACCCGCTGGTAGAGCCACTTCGTCGCGTCACTCGTGCTCTCGAACCGCGCCGCGTAGCTCCCCGAGTGCACCGGCGCGGTTGCGGCGGACAGGGCGCCGCCGTAGTGCGCCCAGCCGGCGGGCGCGCCGGCACCGTCCGTCAGCTCGAAGCCGCCGTTTCGCAGCGCGCCGGCGTACGCATCGGCGGTCGCTGTCGGCGTGCGCGTCGATGTCGGTGTGCGTGTCGCCGTTGGTGTGCGCGTGACGGAGGGCGTGCGTGTTGAGGCGACCGTCACCGTGGCCGATGCCGTGGTCGTCGGCGTGTCGGTCGGTGTCGGTACGCTGCCCGGCTCCACGCCGTCGAGCCGCACCGCGTCCAGGTAGGCCACGTCGCCCGTTGCGCCGTCGATCGTGATGGACAAGCTCACGTCGGCGAAGACCGACAACGTCACGTCGAGTTGCGCCGGCGTCCACGCGCCGGGTACGGCATCGACCTGCACCTGTGCGGCGTTGACGGCAGGGTCGGTCGTCGAGAGGCGGGCGGCGATCGGCGTCCGCTGTGTGCCTCCGCGCACGGCGAGCGAGAGGTGGTACGGCCCCGGGGGCAGGGATGGCAGCACGCCCTGCCGGAGGGTCATCGGTGGCGGGCCAAGCGTGGCGCGCCCGGCGCGCAGGCCGTCGGCCGGCTGGACAACATCGGCACCGACGCTGTCCAGCGCGCCGCCGACCGGCGCCCACGATGCGGTCCCGTCTTCGAAGCTGCCGTTGCGGACGTAGTCGAAGCCCGCGGCGTCATCCGGCGCGAGCGCGAGCGCGATCGCCGTCACCGCGGCGGAAGCGAGCATCGCCACGAGGTGGCGTTGAGTGCCCTGCACGCGCGGACGTCCTGCCCTTGCAGCCCCGCCCTGCGGGGATGTGGCGATGCGGCCGGCCGGACCGTTCCCGCGGGCCGGATCAGGCCTGCCGCCTGATGCGCACGCGCCGCATCATCACCGTCTCGGTGATGATCTGCGCCTCATCGAACATGCCGTCGTTGTCCTGCGTGCGCACGGCGCGGGCGGCACGGCGCTTGCCGCCGGCCAGCATGTTGACGAGCGCGCGCCGCACGAGATACTGGCCGACGGTGCCCGCCGCCATGACTGCGGCGCCCTTGACGACGCGCGGGACACGCGGCTGCCACAGCGTCGCCGACATCGGCCCGCGGACTGCCGGCAGGCGCGCGCCAGCGAGCGCAGCGCCACAGCGGCGGCAGTAGTTGTCGTCCGCGCCCAGGACGGCCTCGCAGTCGGGACAGATCGAGGTGCTCATGGCCGCGCTATCGTACCGCGCGCCCCATAACCCGTCAATTGACTTTGGCTACGTCAACGCCGCGTTCGCCAGTGACCGCTCGATCTCCGGCGTCAGGTCATAGCCGCCCACGACCTTCGTCTCGCCCGCCATGATGTGTCCGTCTTCGAGCCGCAGGCGCCCGTCCGCGAACGCCCGCAGCGTCTCGACCGCCAGCGGCAGCTCGCGGGCGCTGCCCCGCCTCCGGATCTCGCGGAACAGTGCGTTCTCCTCCCCCTCCGCCTCCTGGATCTCGGTGATGCTGCGTGCCTCCGCGTCGCGCCAAAGGGCGTCGATGGTGCCGCCCCGCAGCGGGTAGGTGCAGTACGTCGCGATGGCGCCCGCATCGAGCTCGCCCGTGACGAGGTGTACGCGGACGCCGCCGTGCTCCGCGCGCTGCTCGATGAGCTTCCACGTGACCTCCTGCCACGTGCCGGCCGGCTGTCCGGGCGCCGCCGGGTGCAGGTTCAGGAGCGGGTGCGACTCGTACAGCGGCGCCGTGCTGATCAGGTAGTAGCCCGCCAGCATCCCCAGGTCGTACGGAAACGGCTCGAGGATCTCCACGACCGCGCGGTCGAACTCCGTGCGCCAGGCCGGCAGCGGCCCGCCCGCCCGCGCGATCTCGCCGCCCCGCTCGCGACGGAAGCGGCGATCCGACAGGGTCACGAGCGGGATGCCGTAGGCGCGCACCTGGTCGAGGAAGACATCCGTCGCCGGGGCCTGGCCCTGCTCGCGGTTGCAGAAGACGAAGGCGATCTGCGCATCGAGGCTGCGGTCGCGGATCGCCTCCACGGCCGCGCGCAGGAGCCGCTGCGATCCCTCGCCGCGGCCCGTCGCGAACCAGCCGATGCGCAGCACGGACACCTCCCGCCAGGACAATGCGCCGACACGGACAGGCTAATCCGATGTGCGCCGCTGCCGCAACAGCGCGCAACATACGTTACGCGCCCATGCCACTCGGCCGCGGTGCGTCCGCGCTCAGGGTTGCCGCCTGTGGAGGGCGATCGGCTACGGAAACTCTTCGTCGTCGAGCGCCGCGTCGTCGGCGACGTATTCGTAGTCGTCGGGCTCCGTCGCCGCGGCTGCCGCGTCCTGCGGATGGGGCAGCGCCGCGAACGACTCCTTGAGCTTCGTGATCTTCAGCTCGGCGCGGTCGAGCTGGTCCTGGCAGCGCCGCGCGAGCGCCATCCCCTCTTCGTAGACGGCGATCGCCTCGTCGAGGGAGAGGCCGCCCTGCTCGAGCCTGCCGACGCGCTCTTCGAGGCGCGCGTACAGCGCCTCGAAGCTCTCCGCCTTATCTCTGCCTTCCTTCGCCACGAAGCCCTCCTACGCCCGTTCCTCGGGCATCATGAAGAGCGGCGCCTGCGCCTCCGGCACCCGCCGCTTCAGCCGCCGGCGCTGTACGCTGCCCGCTCCGCCGTCGACGTGCGCGCCGAAGGAGCCGTCCCTGACGCGCACGCGCAGAGGATCGCCCGGCTTCGCGCCTGCCACGCTCGACACCACCGCCGCGCCGCGCTGCACGATCGCGTATCCGCGCTCGAGCGTCGCGAAGGGGTCGAGCGCGCGCAGCCGCCACACGCATCCCCCTACCCCCTGCGCCGCCTCGCGTGTCCGATGCTCGACGGCGGCCTGCGCGCGCCGCGCGAGGTCGTCGAGACGCTGCCGCTCGCGGTCGATCGCCGGCCCACGCTGCTCGATGCGGCGCGCGCAGCCGCGCACATGTTCGCGCGCGGCGTCCATGTGCCGCCGGACGATCGAGTCCATGATGCCCGCGGCCACGCCGAGCCGCACCGATACGTCGAGCCGGTCCGGCGCCACGATCTCCGCCGCCGCCGATGGCGTGGGCGCGCGGCGGTCCGCGACGAAATCCGCGATCGTCACGTCCGTCTCGTGACCGACGGCGGAGATGATCGGGGTCGCGCTCGCGAAGATCGCGCGCGCCACGGGTTCGGCGTTGAATGCCGCCAGCTCCTCGATCGACCCGCCCCCGCGCGCCACGATGATCACGTCGATGTCGCCGCGGCGGTTGAGCTGATCGACGCCGCCGATCACCCCGGCGACGGCGTCCGCGCCCTGGACCGGCGCCGGGGCCAGCACGACCTCCGCCAGCGGCCAGCGCCGCTCGAGCACGTGGCAGATGTCGTGAAACACGGCGCCGCTCGCCGACGTGACGACGCCGATGCGGCGCGGGAAGCGCGGGAGCGCGCGCTTGCGGGTCTCGTCGAAGAGCCCTTCGGCGGCGAGCTGCTCCTTGAGGCGCTCGAACTCCATCTGCAGCAGCCCGGCGCCCTCCGGCTTCACGAAGTCGACGATCATTTGCAGCTCGCCGCGCTGCTCGTAGATCGAGACACGCCCGTGCACGACGACGGCGTGCCCCTGTTCGATCTCCCGGGCCGTCGCCGCGTCGGGCCGGCTGCGCCTCTGGAAGAAGACGCCGCGGATCTGCCCGGTCGCGTCCTTCAAGGTGAAGTACACGTGCCCGGACGCCGGGCGGCTGACGTTCGATATCTCGCCGGTCACCCAGACGTCGCCGAGCAGCGGGTCGCTGTCGAGCAGTTCACGGAGATAGGTGGTGAGCTCATGGACGGCGTAGATGTGCTGCACGCTGCCATTTTCGAACAAATGCGCGGATCAGCGCAATCACCGGTCGGCGAGGTCGGCCGGGATGGGGCCTCGGGATGAAAGAAACCGCCGTGGGGTGGCGTCCTTCAAGTCGGAAGGAGGCGAGCCATGTTTCCAAGATTCAGTCTGATCGGAGCGGCAGCCCTCGCGCTGACGGTCGCCGGCGGTCTTGCGGCGGCGCAGATACAGACCGGCGGTAGGGCCGCGACAAGCGTCGGCGGGCACTTCGCCGGGGCGGCACAGACGTCCGCGTCAGCAGCGGGCGCCGCAGGCTCCGTGTCCGCGAGAGGCACGCTCGGCGCGGCGGGCGCCGCGAGCGCGGGGCCCGCCAGCGGCAGGGCCAGCGCGAATGGCGCAGGCGCGATGACGGCGACAACGGGCGGCCGGCGAGACGCGGCGGCCTCGTTGCGCACGGGCGGCAGCGCCCATGCCAGTACCCGACTGTCGTCGGACGTGAGCGCGGGCGGCAAGGCTGGCGGGTCGGTCCCGGCCACCGTGAGCGGCGCCGGCTCGGTGCGGGCGACGGTGGCGGCGGGGGCCGCGGTACACTTGGCTGGTGCCAACGGGAGCGCAACCGCCGCCGCGAGCCCGTCTGCAACGGCGACCGTCCGCATCAGTCTGCCCGCGGCGCCGTCGATGATCGGAGTGACAGCCGCTGGCGGGCAGGAGGTGAGCGCACGTGGGCTGCTTGCTGCTGGTCTATCCGCCGGAGGCAGCCTGTCCGGCGCCCTGGGGGTCACCCCGTGAGCGTATGATGGGAGTGCCGAATCCGCGGCCCGGTCGGGCGGCATCCGCTCCGCACGCCGGGCCTCCTGGGAGCCTCTGTTGACGAACGCGATTGCCGCGGTCTCTCCAGGCCGCGCCTCGGCGGACGAACAACGCGCCGCCGTCGTGGCGGCGGTGGCCGGGGATGCCGCGGCCTTCAGCCTGCTCTACGAACGGTACTCGCGCCCGATCTACAACATGGTGCTGAGAAGCGTCCGCCACACGCAGTCCGCCGAAGACGTCTGCCAGGACGTCTGGCTCAAGGCGTACCGCGAGCTTGACAAGCTTCGCGACCCGGCGGCGTTCCCACTGTGGCTCTACCGGATCGCGGCGAAGGCGTGCATCGATGCCGCCCGCCGGCGAGGACGCGCGCCGGCAACGGCCGAGCTCCCGGAGGACCTTGCGGCGCCTCACGACGACCCGGAGATGGCCGCAATCGGCCACCAGGAAGCGCAGTTGACCTGGGAAGCGCTCGCCGCCCTGCCGGCGAAGCAGCATCTCGCGCTGTTTCTGCGCGAGGTGGAGCAACGAAGCTACCGGGAGATCGGGAGCATCCTCGGCATCTCGGAGGTGGCGGCGGGGCTGTGCCTGTTCCGCGGCCGCCAGGCGTTCGTGAAGACGTACCACCGCCTGGAGCAGACGACGTCCGGCGAGCGCTGCGAGCACGTCCGGAGGGCGATGTCGCTCGTGCTCGACGGAGAAGCGACGGCGGTACAGCAGCAGGCAGTGAGCGCGCATGCGGCTGGCTGCCGCGGCTGCGCGGACGACTTCCGCGCGATGCGGCACTCGACGCGCGCCTACGCCGGACTCGCGCTCGCGCCGGCACCGCTGCTGCTGCGCTCTCGCATCGCCGAAGGTATCGCGCTGGCCACGAAGGGCGGCGGCCTGGGCGCCGGGCTCCATGTGCTCGCGTCCCTGGTCGCGCAGACCAAGCCGCTCGTGGTGGCGCTCACGGCGACGGGAGCGCTCGCCGGTGCGGCGCTGATCGCGCCGGGCACACCTGCCGGGACGCGCCCTGCGACGGAGGGGCGCCCGCCGGCCGCGCACCCCCAACCAGCCGCGGCGCTGCACGCCGGCTACGAGCCTGCTCCACGGTCCGCGATGCCGCCCGCGCCGAGGGACACAGCAGTGACCGTCACCGCGCCCGCACCATCGGCAAGCGTATCCGTCGCGCTCTCGACTCCCGCGCCGGTGGTGGGGATGCCGCTTGCTGCCAGCATCACGCTACCCGGGATCGCGCCGATCGCCTCGCCGGTCACGGGCACGGCGGCCACCCTGACGAACACGGTCACCGCAGCCGTCGGACGTATCACGCAGGACGTGCAGAAGGCGTTGCCCCCCGTCCTTGCGACACCGATCGCGGGCGTCCCGCTGCTGCCGCCGGCGCAATCGCCCGCACAGTCTCCCTTGCTTCCATCCCTCGTGGCGCCGGCGACGGCGTCGCTGCCGTAGTCGCCCATTGCTTCGCACCTGCGGCACGCGGGCGGGTATCTCGCGGGCGCGCGGCGGCGGACGATCTGCCAGGAATTTTTTCGCGCCGCAGGAAAGAAACGCGCCGCACGCGCGTCCTTATCTCACGGGACAGGGCGGCCTGCGGCGCGTTTCCGCATCGATGACTCTCCTCCCCGGAGGCATCGCGGGCTGCCAGGGAACGGCAGCGCGCTCCCGGCCGGTCGCCGTGCTCCCGAGCAGTGGGGCGACTCCCCCAGCGACCCCACTGGCCGTGGCAGCGTCTTACCCCCGCTCGCCGCGGACCGCGCCGTAGCTGGAAGCCCCGGCGCGGACGTGCACCCTGGGTCGCGCCCACCCCGGATGGGGCGCACCGGGGCCGCTGGCAGGAAGGGCCGGCCCGAGGGAACGGGCCGGCCCGTCCCGCCAGTCTCATCGTCAACGACTCTGCCCTCGATCGCCGTCTCGCGGATGCGGCCGGCAGCGAGCCGCCGCGTACACGTGGGGACGCGCCGTCGACGGCCACTGCGTGGCGTACCGCGAGGCTGGACGCGTAACGAGCGGACGAGTGGACATTCTCCGCCGGAATGGCGATGACACCGCGGCAGCAACGGCGCCCCGCCCATCGTCGCCGATGCACGCCGGGCTCAGCGGCGCGCTGCGGTGCGGAGTCTGGCTCCCCGGGCAGGACTCGAACCTACAACCCATCGGTTAACAGCCGATTGCTCTACCATTGAGCTACCGGGGAGGGCGCTCGCAGCCGGGCATGGGTGCCCGGCCCGCGCATGGTAGCGAATCGCGCGGCGGCGACTCAACCCGAGCCGGCGGCCGCCATCCTTGCGTGCGCGCGCGGCTACACACAGGTGTAACGATGCCGGGTTCACCCGCGTCGCCCGTACCCGGTATGATGAGCAACGTTGGAACAGCGAGAGATCCTGCGCACCGAGGGGCTCTGGAAGCGATACGGCAGCCTGACGGCCGTCGCGGATATGAACCTGCGCGTCCATTCCAACGAGGTCTTCAGCTTCCTCGGCCCGAACGGCAGCGGCAAGAGCACAACGGTCGGCATGATGCTCGGCCTGGTGCGCCCCACGAAGGGCCGGGCGCTGATCTTCGGCGACGACATGGCCACCCGCCCCTGGCCCGTGCTGAAGCGCATCGGCGCGGTCATCGAGTCACCCGCCTTCTACCCCTACCTCTCCGGCTACGACAACCTGCGCGCCGTCGCCATCGCCCTCGGTGATATTCCCGACGCCCGCATCGACCAGATGATCGAGCTCGTCGGACTGCGGGAGCGCGCCCGCGACCCGTACAAGAACTACTCCCTCGGCATGAAGCAGCGGCTCGGCATCGCCTCCACGCTGCTGCGCAGCCCGGACCTCGTCATCCTCGACGAGCCGACCAACGGCCTCGACCCCGCCGGCACCCGCGAGGTGCGCGAGCTCATCCCGCGCCTGGCGCGGGAGGGCCACTCGGTATTCCTGTGCAGTCACCTGCTGCACGAAGTGCAGGCGGTCAGTGACCGCGTGGCGATCGTCAAGCAGGGCCGCCTCGTGGCGCAGGGCACGGTCGAGGAGCTGCTCGGCCGCGGCCAGTACCTGCGCCTTCGCGCCGACGACAACGAGGCGCTCGCCCGCGCCCTCGGCGGCATCGACTGGGTGCGGGGCGTCGACCGTCTCGATGGCTACCTGCGCGCCTCGGCGCCGGTGGATCGCGCCGCCGAGCTCAACCGCGTGCTCGCCATGCAGGGTGTGTACGTCGCCGAGCTCTCACCGTGGGAGACGGAGCTGGAAAGCGTCTTCCTCGACCTTACCGGCGAGGAGTCGCCGGCATGACGCGCCTCCTCCACGTCGAGTTCTTCAAGCTGCGCAAGCGCATGATGACGTGGGTCGTCGGCATCCTGCTGATCGCCCTCGTCATCCTGCTGTATACGGTGCTCTGGAGCATTAGCGGCCGTGCCTCGCACTTCGGCGAGCACAACCAGTTCTCGGCCGAGGACCTGCGGCGGGCGCTCTTCCTGCAAGGTTCGGTGCCGTTCGCGCTCGAGATCGCGGGGTCGTTTGGCACGATCCTCGCGATCATCCTCGCCTCGGGTGCCGTCGGCAGCGAGTACGCCTGGGGGACCGTGCGCCTCATGGCCACCGCGTCGAGCGGACGCGTGCGGCTGCTCCTGGCGAAGCTCGCCGTCATCTTCGCGCTGACCGCCTTCGGGGTCCTGCTCGCGGTGCTCGTCGCCATCGCCTACAGCGCGATCATCACATACACGAACGGTGGGTCCGACTACAGCTTCGTCACCGCGTCCTTCGTCCGTGGCGAGTTCGCCGCGTTCGGGCGCACGCTGTTTGTCATGGCGCCGTACATCACCCTCGGCTTCGCCGCAGCCGTCATCGGGCGCTCGACGCTCGCGGGTGCCGCGGCAGGCATCGGCACCGCGTTCATCGAGCCACTCGTCACGGGGCTGATGCGCGCGGGCGGCAGTCCGTGGAAGGACATGCCGAACTATCTGCTGAACGCGAACGTCGACGTGATCAGCGCGCAGAACGCCTTGCCGCCGGCGCTGCCGCGGTTCGGCGCCTCGCGGGCCGACCTCATCGGTCAGAATGTGAACTCGCTGGAGGGCGCGACGCTCGTGCTCATCCTGTACATCGTGGGGTTCGTCGCACTCGCCCTCTTCGCCTATCGCCGCCGCGATATCACGGCCGGCGCCTGACGCCGTTTCGCATCCGCACGCTGGCCGCTATACTCCCGCCGCCCGCAGCCCAGCGACGAAGGAGCAGCCATGGCAGTCAAGTGGAGCAAGATCGCGCCGTACATCGAGCACGGCTTCAGCGCGAGCGGCCGCGTCGAGCGCGCCAGCATCGTCGACGCCGCCTACGACGACGGCGCCGACGACGACGTGGTCGACGCGCTCGACGGTCTCGGCTCGCGCGTCTTCAACAGCGTCGATGAGGCGAAGCAGTTTCTCACGTCGCAAGGCTACGCCGAAGCATAGCGTCGCGTCGCGCTCTCATACGGCCCAGGCGGACACCGGACGGGCGTCAGTACGACCCCGCGGCCGCCGCAACCTTGCGGTCCGCCTTCTGGACGAGCGCTCGCGTGGCTGCGACGTCGCCTGTCCCCGTCACGAGCTGCGACAGGATCATCACGACGTTGCCGTGCCGCACGACCAGGAACTCGTCCGTGCCCTCTGTC
>JAGWOC010000169.1 GCA_028872875.1 Chloroflexota bacterium
CTCTTCGGGCGCGGCGCCGACGGCGCCACCTGCGCCTGCGACGCCGCGGGCGACGGCATCACCAACCCGGCGCCGATCAACGGCAACACGGGCGTCTCCCTCAGCGCCGACGACGACGGCGGCTTCTTCCGCCAGAAGGCCGCGGCCTACTACGCGGCTGGCGCCATGCCGCTCAGCGGCGGGGCGATCCCGACGGCAACGCCGGCCGCGCCGACGGCGACCGCTACTCCGACCGCCACCGGCACGCCGCCCCCCGCCGGTACGCCGACGCCGACGAGCACGCCACAGCCGGTCGTCCTGTTCGGGCGCACCGTGACCAGCGGCAGCAACGATACCTCGGACGCGGGCTACATCAACGGCTCGCGCTTCACGCTTTCAACACAGGGGACGCTGACGGCGCTGTCGCTGTACGTGGGCGCGACGCCGCCCGGCGCCCACGTCCGGCTCGCCCTCTACAGCACAAACGGCACCGGCGACCCGGGCGCGCTGCTCGCCCAGTCGGGCGAGGGGGTGGCGGCCGTCGGTTGGAACACGCTCGCCGTGCCGGGCGGGCCGCTGCTCGCGCCGGGCACCTACTGGATCGTCGCGCAGACGGACAACGCCGGCACCGTCTACGTCGTCGCCAGCGGGCTGACGTCGTCCGATTTCGTGGGCTGGGCGCCGCAGGCATACGGCCCCTTCCCGGCGACGATCAGCGGCTGGACGAAGCAAACCAACCAGGTGTTCGCCATGTACGGGACCGTCTCGACGCTGGCGACCGCGACGCCGACGCGCACGGCGACCGCCACGCCCACACCGACGTCGCCGCCGGTCCGCATCCCGGTGGGCGAGACGCCGATCGCGCTGACGCCGTAAGCGCACGCGCATCGGCTTGCACCGAGGCCGCTACGGGGCGGGAGGCCGCGCCGACGACGTCGCGGCACGATGTACCTGCACGATACGGCACGGCGAGCACCGTGCGAGGGCCGGCTGCTGTGCGCTATGCTCGCGCCAGGAGACGCTGACCGCACCGGCGGTCGCGACGGACCGTCCCGGAGAGCGGAGGTGTCAGGGTTGGGCATGACGCGCGTCCGCCGGATGGCACGCACACGCCGCGCAGTGGGTGCATGCTTCGCGATGCTGCTCGGAGCGGCGGTGCTGGCCTCCGCATGCCTGCCGCCGGTGCCCGCTGGCTGGCCATTCAAGACGCTCCAGCTCGGCATGGCCGACTCGCCGGGCGGCGCCGCGGCGATGAAGGCGACCGCGCCCTTCGGCTTCCGCTACCAGTACCTTGCGGGAGGCGTCAACACCGGCAACGGCTGGGCGACGTGGAACGCTGACGGCCAGTTCGTCACCTACTACATCCAGGACTCCATCGCCTACGGCATCGTGCCGGTGTTCACCTACTACATGATGTACCAGTCGACGCCCGGCAGCAGCATGAGCGAGTCCGCGGGCGACCTGGCGAACATCCAGGACACCGCCACGATGACGGCCTACTACAACGACCTGAAGCTGTTCTTCCAGCGCGCCGGCGCCTTCCCCGCCAACAAGGTCGTGCTGCACGTCGAGCCCGACCTCTGGGGCTACCTGCAGCAGGCGGCAACGAATGATGACGCCAGCACGGTGCCGGCGAAGGTCGCCGCGACGGGCCTGCCCGAGCTGGCCGGGTTGCCTAACAA
>JAGWOC010000170.1 GCA_028872875.1 Chloroflexota bacterium
CGGCGCGGCGGGCGCCGTTCATTCGTCGCGGTGCACCGTCTGCGGCGAGAACGCCGGCACGCACACGGCGACGTACTCGGCGCCCTCCGGCAGCGGCGTGCTGTAGCACACGGATTCACCGGGATGCGCGACGACCGCCTGGCCGGCGTGCACGTCGAGCGCGCCGCCGTCGTGCGCGACGCGCAGCATGCCCTTGAGCACCAGCGTGTACTCGGTGAACTCCGGGCGCTGGCGCGGCTCGCTCCAGCCGGCGGGCGAGCGCATGTGGGCGATGCTGAGCGCCGCCGTGCCGGAGTTGACCCGGCCGACGTACTCGTCAATGAGCTTGGGCGCGGTTCCGGCGGCCGCAACGCGGGTGGGCGCAGCAATGTGGGTCGGCATGGCCGACATTTGGCCGCAGCGCGGCCGCCGGCGCAAGCCGGCGCCTGCCGTTCGCTTGACCGCGTCCGGCCACACTCCGTATCCTCGCGGCATGCCCTTCGTCGCACAGGGATATACCTTCGCGTCGCTGGCCGAGGTCATGGCGAAGGCGAACGAGGAGAAGTCGGGCGACCAGCTCGCCGGGTTGGCCGCTGCCGACGCCAAGGAACGCGTCGCCGCGAAGGCGGCGCTCGCGGACCTGTGCTTGCGGACCTTCGTCGAGCAGCCGCTGCTGCCGCCGGAGGCGGACGAGCTCACCCGCGTCTTCCTCGAGGCGCTGGACGCGCAGGCGTACCAGTGCGTCGCCGACTGGAGCGTCGGTGAGTTCCGTGACCATCTGGTGGCGGACGACGCCGAGGCCGTGGCGGCGCTGCGCCCCGGCTTGCTTCCCGAGATGGCGGCCGCTGCCGTCAAGCTGATGTCGAACCTCGACCTGCTGCTGACGGCGAAGAAGCTGCCTGTGGTCGTCAGCGGACGCACGACGCTGGGGCAGGGAGGCCGGTTGGCGACCCGCGTGCAGCCGAACCATCCGCGCGACGGCGTCGAGGGCGTGCTGGCCAGCACGCTCGAAGGGCTCAGCTACGGGTGCGGCGACGCGGTGCTCGGCGTGAACCCAGCGGACGACCGGGTCGAGGTCGTGCAGCGCCTGGCGGAGGCCTTGCAGGACACGCGCGAGCGGCTCGGTGTGCCCACCCAGGTCTCGGTGCTGGCGCACGTGACCACCCAGATGCGCGCGCTCGAGGCGGGCGCGCCGTTGGACCTCCTCTTTCAGTCGGTCGGCGGGACGGCGGCGGCGAACCGCGCCTTCGGCATCGATCTGCATCTCCTCGACGACGCCGACGCGCTCATCCGCGCGCGCGGCCGGCTCGATCGGCCGACGCGCTGGTACTTCGAGACCGGACAGGGCTCGGAGCTGTCGAGCGCGGCACACGCCGGGATCGATCAGGTCACGCTCGAGGCGCGCTGCTACGCAGTGGCGCGGCGCTACCGGCCGCTGCTCGTCAACACCGTGGTCGGTTTCATCGGCCCCGAGTATCTCTACGACGCGCGACAGGTGGCGCGCGCCGGCCTCGAGGACCATTGCATGGGCAAGCTGCTGGGCGTGCCCATGGGCGTCGACGTCTGTTACACCAACCACATGGCAGCCGATCAGAACGATTTGGAAAGCCTGGCGGTGCTGCTCGCCGCCGCCGGCTGCAACTACTTCATGGCCGTACCGATGGGAG
>JAGWOC010000171.1 GCA_028872875.1 Chloroflexota bacterium
ATGTGTACTCGCTATCCGGGAAGGCCGGTGGCCGTTCCTAGCGCTGGCGCGCGCGCCTCCGCGTGGCGACGCCGGCCGCCGCGAGGGCCAGGCCGCCGCCGGCCAGGATGAAGAAGACCGTGCTGTTGCCGCGCGACTGGCTCGGGCCGGTGCCCGAGTTCGGCAGCGCGCCCGGTGCGCCGTTGACGCCCAACTGGCCGCCGCTCGGGTTCACAGGCGCGCTTGGCGGCTGGATCGGCGATGCCGGCGGCGCGACCGGCGGGACAACGGGGTTAACGACGGGCGGCGTCGGCACCGGATTCACCGGCACACTCTGGGCACCCGCGGACATGGCGCCGACGCCGAGCGCCAGAGTGGCGAGTCCCGCGGCTACGGCCACGAGGGCGATTCTGAATGTTCCCTGCATCAGTCGACTCCTTTGATAGTTCAGCTCTGCTGTCTGCCCTGAGGGCGGCGTGGCCTATTCCCCCTCTGACGATGATCGGCCCGGCGGCCGCGATGTTTAGCCCCGTCGGGCGAGAAGCGCGGGACGGGGGATCGCGCGCGACTGCACCCGCACTATGCTCCGGGAAGGACAGCGCGGGGCATCAGCGGAACCCCTTGTCCCAGGCGCACGCGCCGCCTAATTCGGTGGTCCGGCGCGCGGGGTCACGAGACCGTGACGGTCGCGCTCTGCGTCGCCGCGCCCTGCCACGAGAACCACGTCACGCCCTCCCGCACGAGGTCGTACACCAGGCAGTACGTCCCCGCCGTCGGCGGCACGACGATGCTCACCGTGAGCCCGCTCACGCTGCCCCTCGCCGCCACCGGCGCTGGCAGCGCCGTCCGGACGCCGTCCCACGCCGCCGTCGTCGTCCCCGGGCAGGCGCCGTTCGTCCAGTGATACGCGAAGTTCACCGGGTTGGTGCCGCTGTTCGCCCACGCCAGCGTGCCGCTGTTTGTCAACGACACCGTGGCCGTGACCGTCGCACCAGCGGCGGTCGCCGAAGGCAGTGTGTTCGCGCCCCAGGTGACGCCGTACACCGGGGTTGCGACCGTCACGGTCGCGCTCTGCGTCGCGGCGCCCTGCGAGGAGAACCACGTCACGCCCTCCCGCACGAGGTCGTACACCAGGCAGTACGTCCCGGCAGCCGGCGGCGCGACGATGCTCACCGTGAGCCCGCTCACGCTGCCACCCGGCGCCACCGCCGACGGCAGCGCGGTGCGGTCACCGTCCCAGACGGCCGTCGTCGTCCCCGGGCAGGCGCCGTTCGTCCAGTGATACGCGAAGTTGACCGGGTTGGCGCCGCTGTTCGTCCACGCGAGCGAGCCGCTGTCCGTCAGTGAGACGCTCGCGGTCAGCGTCGCGCCCGGGGCCGCGGTCGTCGGGAACTTATTCGCACCCCACGTCACGGCGTAGACGGGCACGACCGTCACGGTCCCGCTCTGTGTCGCCCCAGCCTGCCACGAGAACCAGGTGATCCCTTCGCGCACGAGGTCGTACACCAGGCAGTACGTCCCCGCCGTCGGCGGCACGACGATGCTCACCGTGAGCCCGCTCACGCTGCCCCCCGCCGCCACCGGCGCTGGCAGCGCCGTCCGGACGCCGTCCCACGCCGCCGTCGTCGTCCCCGGGCAGGCGCCGTTCGTCCAGTGATACGCGAA
>JAGWOC010000172.1 GCA_028872875.1 Chloroflexota bacterium
TCCTCAAAGAGTGGTCGGTGCGGCATCAGTGGCAGCAGCGCGTGCGCGCCTACGACACCGCGCAGGAGATGGTGCGGCGGCAAGAAGCGGAAGAACGCCGCCGGGCGATGAACGATAGGCAGGCGACGACTGCGGAAGCGATGGCCTCCGCGCTCACGCGCCGCATCGGCGACCTGCTCGCGCTTGACCAGTCCGCGATTAACGCCGCGCGCGACATCCAGAACCTGCTCGCGCTCGGCAAACCCGTGCCGCCCGAACTCCAGGACCGCGTCACGCTGCGCCCCGCGCTCACCATCGCCAGCCGCGAACTGGCGGCGCTGTGGAGCGCGGCGCTGCAAGCTGAACGGCTCGCGCGCGGCGCGGCGACTGAGATTGCCAGCGCCCAAGGCGACGAAGACGCGACGGCGGCGCGTGCCGATACACAAGCGGGCGTCGTAGACGCGGACAACGTCGTGTTCTATTACCCGACACCTGCTCTCGCGCCGCGTGACGACGACGCGGCGGACGACGCCGTGGACGACGACGCCGTGGACACGGCGGAGCGCGACGCATGAACGCTTCAGCGGCGTCTGCGTCGCGCACTGAAGTCAATCCGCACACGCTCACCCCCACCGCGCGCGCCCAGCGCGGCGCGTTCCTCGCGCCGCAGCCTGGCCCCCAAGAAATGCTGCTGCGGCTGCGCTGGGTGGACATCATCGTCTACGGCGGGGCGGCGGGCGGTGGCAAGAGCTTTGGCCTGCTGCTCGACGCCGCGTACCACGCCGCCATCGCGCCGGTGCGCGGGTACGGCGCGGTCATCTTCCGCCGCACGATGACCCAGGTGATGCAGACGGGCGGCTTGTGGGAGACGAGTCAGAAAGTCTACCCGCGCACGCCGCGCGCGCCGGGAGCGCCGCGTCAGACGCCGTGGCTGGGCTGGGAGTGGAAGCGCCTCGGCACTAATATCCGCTTCGGCCACCTGCAATACGAGGAAGACAAACTCTCGTGGCAGGGCGCGCAGGTCGGCTACATCGGCTTCGACGAACTCACCCACTTCACGGAATCGCAATTTTTCTACCTGCTCTCGCGCAACCGCTCGACGGTGGCGGGCGTGCAGCCTATCATGCGCGCGACCACCAACCCCGACCCCGATAGTTGGGTCAAGCGCTTCCTCGCGCCGTGGGTCGATAGCGACTACCCGGCGCACGAGCGCGCCAAGAGCGGGGAGGTGCGGTGGTTCTACCGCGACGGCGACGCGCTCGTGTGGCTGCGCGCGCCGCGTGAGCGTCCGTCGCATGTGCGCCGCGACGAAGTGCATAGCGTCACGTTCATCGAAAGCCACCTGGAAGACAACCCCGCGCTGATGGAAGCCGACCCTGGCTATCGCGGGCGGCTCGCCGCGCTGCCCTACGTCGAGCGCATCATCCTTAGCGGCGGGCCGGGGGCGTGGAACGTGCGCCGCGACGGCAATATGTTCAAAGCGGGCTGGTTCCCGGTCGTCGACGCCGCCCCCGCGCGGCTGCGCGCCGTCGTGCGGCGCTGGGACCTCGCCGCCACCGCGCCGCGTAAAGGCCACAATGACCCGGACTGGACGGTCGGCGTCAAGCTCGCGCGCGGTGAGGACGGACGCTACTATGTCCTTGATGCG
>JAGWOC010000173.1 GCA_028872875.1 Chloroflexota bacterium
CGCACGGCGCGTGGCGCACGGCGCGCGTAGACAAGAGGAGACTTCTTCGCCATGCCACTCCGCACGCCCAATAATCCGACCACCGATGTCGTCATCTTGACTGCGCTCGCCCCGGTCGCGCTGGGCTTGTGGAGCGCGGGCGGCGTGGCGGGCAGCGCGAACACTCAACTCGCCGTCGCGAGCGCTGCGCAGGGCGGGGTGACGACCGGCGCGGACCGCGTGTACATCCAGACCGAGTACCAGATGATTGTCGCCAACCTGTTCCCGTGCGTGCTGCTCAGCGGCGCGCAGCAGGCGACGGTGCGACAGTCGTGGCGCGCCTATGATGGGCAGTTCGTCGCCAACGTGGACTACTTCGACGAGTGGCCCGCCTCGGCGACGACCTACGACGCCAAGCGCGCGGCCATCGCCGCCGACCTGGAGCGCATCAAGGCCAATATCGAGAGCAATGACTCGCTGACGCAGAACGGGCAATACTACACTATCTCCGCGCTGCGCTTCACACTCTCGCCGTATGAGGGCATGTTGAAGAGCTACGACGCTATCACGCTCGTCTACCGCCGCCTCGCCGTCGTCTTCAACGTCCTGCCCTACGACGCCTGAACGCTCACTCACCAACCGCTCAACCGCTCAACCGCTCAACCGCTCAACCGACAAAGGAGCGTCCTTGCTATGCCTGAGTCTGACGATTCTCCACGCCGCGCGCTCGCGCCTGCGCGTTACGTGGGCCACCAGCGAGTGCTGCTCCAGGCGGGCGCGGTCTACCGCAACCTCGACGGGACGCCTCGCGACACGCGCTGGTTGACCCCTGGCGACACGCTACTGATTCCCGCGTCCGAACTCTACGGCCAGACGTACCTCGCGGACCCGACCGGGCTAACGAGTGACGCGCGCTGGCTGGGGGTCGGCGTCGCGCTGCTGCCGCAACACGCGGGGCAGGAGCGCGCGGCGCTGATTGGCGCGCCGTTCCTGCACGAGGGGCGCGTGTGGCAGTACGAGTTCCACGATGGACGCGGCGACTTCCAGCCCGCCGACGCGCCGTGGGAGGGAGCCGCCGCCGCCACCCCTGACGCCGCGCCACCTGCTGACAGCGCGCCTGCCGCGTCCGCGCCTGCGCGCAAAGCCGCCACGTCGTCCCCGTCCTCCTCGTCGTTGGCGTCATCCCCAGCAGCGTCGTCCACCGAGGGCGCTGCGCCACCTGTGTCCCCGGAGGAGTAGCGCGCCATGCCGACTATCACTCCCGTCCGCTCTGACCGCGCCTATGTCGGGTTCGCCAAGCAGAGCGGGCAAGGCGTCTCGACTGCGCCGTCGCTGTTCCCGCGCTGGCTCGACGGCACCGAGATAACCGTCGACGCGACGATGGAGGACATCTGGGAAGGTGACTCCTCGCGCCGTCTCTCGACCATCATCAAGAACGGCCAGAAGGTCACTCTCAAACACGTCTGCTACCCACGTCCCAACGAAGCAGGCTTCTTTGACGCGGCGACGCAGGGCAGCGGCAGCGACACGCTGACCGCCGCGACCGTCAACACCGCGCTCTCCGCCGCGACGAGTAAAGGCGCGACCAGCATCACCGTCGCCGCCAACACCGGGCTGACCGGCACTGGCACGCTTGCGCTCGC
>JAGWOC010000090.1 GCA_028872875.1 Chloroflexota bacterium
GATGCTCCCGGCGACCGCGAGCACGCGCTTGCCGTGCGCCCGCGCCATCGCCGCGACCCCCGACGCCGTCTTCCCGTACGATGTCTGCGCGTCGAGCCGCCCCTCGCCCGTGACCACGATGTCCGCGCGCGCCACCAGCGCCTCCAGCCCGACGGCCGCCGCCACCAGCCCGAACCCCGGCTCGACCGTCGCGCCCAGCACCCGCAGCCCCGCCGCCAGCCCGCCCGCCGCGCCGCCGCCCGCGAGCGACAGCAGGTCGATGCCGAGCTCCCTCGCGACGACCGCAGCGAAGTGCGCGAGCGCCCCGTCGAGCGCGGCAACGTCGGCGGCCGAGGCGCCCTTCTGCGGCCCGAAAACGGCCGCCGCGCCCCCCGGCCCGCACAGCCGGTTCGTGACGTCGCTCGCCACGCGCAGCCGCGTCGACCCGAGCCGGCGATCGACGCCGCTCAGGTCGATGCGCGCCATCCGCGCGAGCGCCGCCCCGCCCGGCGCCACCTCCTCCCCTGTCGCATCGAGCAGCCGCGCGCCGAGCGCCTGCAGCGCCCCTGCACCGCCATCGACTGTCGCGCTGCCGCCGACGCCGACGATGATCTCGCCGCAGCCACGGTCGAGCGCGGCCCGGACCAGCTCTCCCGTCCCGTAGGTCGTCGCCACGAGCGGATCCCGCTCGTCGTCCGTGAGCAGCACCAGCCCCGAAGCCGCCGCCATCTCCACCGCCGCCGTCCCTCCGGGCAGCAGCGCCCACCGGGCGGCGACCGGGCGCATCAGCGGGTCGTGCGCGGCCGTGGTCTCGCGCTCACCGCCACGCGCCGCCAGCAGCGCATCGACGAGCCCCGCGCCCCCGTCCGACATCGGCGCCAGCACGGTCTCGGCGCCGGGCGCGGCGTCCCGCACACCGGCGGCGATGGCGCGCGCGGCCTCGCCGGCCGTCAGGCTGCCCTTGAACTCCTGCGGTGCGACGAGGAAGACGGTCACGAGCCGATGATATGCGCCCATGCGCTGCTCCGCCCGCCGCAGCCTCGAGTGTGGGGCCGCAGGGCCTTGACATCGTACGGATGTTCTACTATGGTGGGCCACAGGGTATAGAACAGATGTCCTGAATGGAGGATCGCCATGGCCCGTCGCGTCCGCATCCGCCGCATCGCCCTGCCCCGAGCCGCCTACTGCCCCGAGTGCGGCGGCCCCCTGATCCACGGCGAGGGTTGTCACACCTGCCCCCTCTGCGGCTACAGCGCCTGTGGCTGAGCCGGGCACGCGTCGTCGCTGCGTGCTGACCTGAACGTGCACGCCCGGGGCTGCCCCGCCCGCCCGGAGCGCGGGCCTTCAGCCCGCGCGTGGTTCGGCACCGCCGGCCAATTCGCGGCGAGTCGCGGCGCGGACCGTCCCGTACGGACCCTCCGGCGGCCCGGACGCGTCGGCTGTTTCTGGATGCGGCTGTTGGACGACCTACCCCTGCACGCCCGGGGCGCCCCGCACGCCCGGAGCGCGGGCCTTCAGCCCGCGCGTGGTTCGGCACCGCCGGCCAATTCGCGGCGAGTCGCGGCGCGGGCCGTCCCGTCCGGACCCGACGGCAGCCCGGGACGCGATCGCCGGGGGTGGCGACGCCGCGCCGTGTGGAACTGCTGTATCATGCCGTCGGATCGGCGCGGGATCCGCCGTGCGGCCGGGAGCAGGGTCTGCGGCGGGGGACATGGACACGTGAGCAAGCGAAATCCCCGCCAGATGCGAACGTGTTGACATAACGCGACGCAGCGGCCCGGAGCCGCCGGAGTGCAGCATGAGGCTGAACGTGCGCAACCCCCGGCGCCCCGGCGCCCGTCTAGCGCCCGCCGCCCGGGACAGGGAGCGCGTGTGAGTCAGGCCGGCTTCAGCGAGGACCCCACTGACCAGGCGAACCGCTTCGCGCTCGTTGTCGCGGCGCTCGTCATCACGTTCCTCGCGCTGCTCGTCGTGCTGCTGGCCTGGGGCGCGGCCGCGGGGAGCATCGCCCGCCTCAGCGACCTTGCCGGCTACCTGCGCGACCACAACAACCGCGAGGCGAAGCTGATGGTGACGCTCGGCGCCGCCGTCATCGTCCTCCTGATGCTCACCGTGATCATCGCCGAGGTGACGCCCTCTCCCATCGCGAAGATGCGCGTCCGCAACGTCAAGGCCGGCGACGCCACGATCACGACGACCGAGATCGCCGCGCGCGTCGAAGCGGAGGCGCGCAGCGTCCCCCACGTGCGCGACTGCGAGGCGATCGTCGCCACCCACGGCCGCCGCGTCGACGTCGTGCTCGACCTGCACGTCGATGAGGGCGCCGACCTGGCACAGGCCGCCGAAGCGGCGTGCGCCCGCGTGCAGGCGCTGACGGAGGGGCAGATGGGCATCGAGCTGGCGCAGGCGCCGCGCGCGCGCATGCACTACCGCGAGCTGCGCCTGCGCGACGAGCCCGCGGCGGCGCCGGCGGCCCCGCGGCCGTCGCCGACCGCCGAACGCGAAGAGCCGGACCAGGAGCACACGTGACGGACGAACAGGAAGCGGCAGCGCACCTGAAGCGACGCAAGCCCCGGCTCATCGAGCGCCCGGAGCCCGAGCAGGTGCTGCCGGTCATCGAGGCGGTCCTGTTCGTCGCCGACCAGCCCGTCGAGGTCGGCGTCCTCGCGCGCAGCATCAGCGCCCCGAAGGACGAGGTCCTGCGCGCGCTCGACAGCCTCGGCGAACGCTGCCGTGAGCGCGGCGTCCGCCTCCAGCGTACGGGCGAGCTCGTGCAGCTCGTCTCGGCGCCCGAGACGGCCGCCTACGTCGAACGCTTTCTCGGCATGGAGCACGCCCGCCTCACCAGTGCCTCGCTCGAAACGCTGGCGATCATCGCCTACCGCCAGCCGATCACGCGCGCCGGCATCGAGTCCGTGCGCGGCGTCGACTGCGACGGCCCGATCCGCACGCTGCTGGCGCGCGAGCTGATCGAGGAGGTCGGCCGCGCGCCCGTCATCGGTCGCCCGACGCTCTTCGGCACCACCGTCCGATTCCTGGAGTACTTCGGGCTCGAGAAACCCGACGACCTGCCGCCGCTGCCGGTCGAAGAGCGGCCCGACGAGGGCGAAGAGGCGGCGATCTGAACGTCGGCGTCCTCCGCTTCTCGCTCCGCATCCCCGAGAGCGGCTCCCTCAAGGACAAGCGCCAGGTCGTCCGCAGCGTCGCCCAGCGCATCCGCAACAAGTTCTCCGTCTCCGTGGCCGAGGTCGACGACAACGACGCATGGCAGATCGCGACGCTCGGCGTCGCCGTCGTCGCCAACGACGCCCGCCACTGCGAGCAGGTGCTCGCCGAGATCGTCGCCTACGTCCGTGCCTCCCGCCTCGATGCGGAGGTGCTCGACGTCCAGAGCGAGGTCATCGCGCTCAGCAACGACCATGAACTATGAACTATGAACTATCTGCCTCTTCCCCGAGCTGGGCGACGCCAGCCTCGATGTCTCGCTTGACATCGGCCGGCTCGGGGATGCGCGCCTCCATCCGCTCGCCTGCCAGCGCATAGACGTTCATCCCGAGGTACTGCAGCGGCCGCTCGTCCGGGTCGCCGAGCAGCCATGTCCCGTCGAACGCGTCCGACTCGGCCTGCGCCGCCGCCACCTTGCCGACGAACAGTGTGTGGTCGCCGATCTGGTACGCGTCGTGGACGCCGCACTCGATCCAGCCAACGCAGCCCTCCAGCAGCGGCGCGTCGACGCGTCGGGCGCGGAAGGTCGGCAAGCGGGTCAGCTCGAGCTTGTCCAGCTCCCTGCCGCTGACGCTGCCCAGGTACTGCACGTGGTGCAGCAGCGCGCGCGTCGGGATGTTCAGCGCGAACTCCTCGCTGTACTTGATCATGTCGTGCGTGTGCCGCGCCGGATGCACCGCGACGCCCACCAGCGGCGGGTCGATGCTGAGCGGCGTCACGAACGCCGCCGGCATCACGTTGTGGTTGCCGCGCCATGCGGTCGAGACGAGCACCACCGGGCCGCCGCCGAGCAGGCGCCGCGCCTCCGTCTCCGCGATCGTGTGCCTCATTGCGTGATCCTGCAGCAGTGTTTCCGACGGATCGTTTGTCTTGCACGGTCGCCAGCGCCTCGCCCCGGCCTCAGCCCCCAGCCCCCTCTCCACCATGTGGAGAGGGGGAGCGGCGTCTCGATGGGACGCCGGTTCTCTCAGAGGACGCGGCCGGCGGATAGTAGCGAGGCTCCGGAGTCTCCAACACTACGCCATGCCACCGCCGGCGGCGTCCGCTTCCGACCTCCGCTCTCCGACCCCCGTGGACCGGACGGCCTACAGCCCCTTGCCCGCGATGAACGCGCAGAGGTCAGCCGTCCGGCACGAGTATCCCCACTCGTTGTCGTACCACGACGCCACCTTTACGAGGTCGCCCGCGACGACGTTCGTCGTCAGCGCGTCCACGGTCGACGAGTGCGGGTCGCCCTTCAGGTCCATCGACACGAGCGGCTCGTCCGACACGGCGAGGATGCCCCGCATCGGCCCCGCCGCTGCCTTCCGCATGGCCTCGTTCACTTCTTCGGCGCTGGTCTGCTTCTCGACCAGACACACGACCTCGACGATCGATACCGTCGGGGTCGGCACGCGATACGCGGCGCCGTCGAGCTTCCCGGCGATCTCCGGGATGACCAGCTTCAGCGCGCGGGCCGCGCCCGTCGACGTCGGCACGATGTTCATCGCCGCCGCGCGCGCCTCGCGCAGGTCCTTCGACTGCATGTCGAGCAGGCGCTGCGAGTTCGTGTAGGCGTGGATCGTCGTCATCTGTCCCTTGACGATGCCGAAGCTGTCGAGCAGCACCTTCACCGTCGGCGCCAGGCCGTTCGTCGTGCAGGAGGCGTTCGAGACGACCGCGTGCTTCGACGGGTCGTACGCCTGCGCGTTGACGCCGAGCACGAGCGTCACGTCCTCGTTCTTCGCCGGCGCGGAGATGATCACCTTCTTCACGCTGTCGTGGATGTGCGCGCGCGCCTGGTTCGCATCGGTGAAGAAGCCGGTGGACTCGACCACCAGGTCGACCGCCGCCTTGCCCCACGGGATGTTGCCCGGCTCGCGCTCCGCGAAGACGCTGATCGGCCTGCCATCGACGATCAACCCGCCCTCGCCGACCTCGACCGTGCCCGGATAGCGGCCGTAGTTCGAGTCGTACTTCAGCAGGTGCGCGTTCGTCTTGTTGTCGACGAGGTCGTTGATCGCCACGACCTCCAGCTCCGAGGGGTGCCGCTCCTTGATCGCCTTCAGGACCTGCCGGCCGATGCGGCCGAAGCCATTGATGCCGATGCGCGTGGGCATGGTGGACGTCCTTTCACATCATGGTTCTGGCTGTATTGTACGCCCCACATCTGCTCGGGCCACCTGCCGAATCGCGGCCGGTGCAGCCCCGGGATCAGTCCATGACCTGATGCCCGCCGAACGCGAACACGCGCGCCTGCACGTCCTCCATGTCCGTCACCCCCTCGTCCAGCAGCGACTCGAGGAAGCCCTCGCGGCGTCCCAGCTCCTCCAGGAACCCGTCGTGCGACACGCCCAGCCGCCGCGAGACGGCGTCGATCTGCGCCGGGGTGGTCAGGATCTCGTAGCTGTCGTCGTCCGCCTGCCAGCGGGCGACGGTGTGCCGGTCGTAGCCGGGGCCCAGCGGCTCCAGCACCGCCACCTCGCTCACCCGCCGCACGCGCCTGCCCGCGGCCATCCCGACGTACATCGGCACGACGAATGCCAGGTGACCGACGAGCCGGGGCTCAACGTCGTTCTCCTCCACGAGCTGCTCGATGACGCCCTCCACCGTGTCCGCGTGCATCGTCGAGGCAAGCGAGTAGCCCTCGGCCATCAGCTCGAAGGCACGCTGTACGTACGGGCCCCAGGAGTACACCGGCAGGTGGTCGCTGATCTCGTTGACCAGCAGGTAGACCGGCGCATCGCCGCTCTTCGGCGGCAGGCTGAAGGTCTCGCCCCAACCCCGCGTGAAGTACACCGAAGCGTCCGGGCGCGCGAACGCGAGCAGCGCCGTCAGCACCGTCGTCTTCCCGGCGCCGGGCGGGCCGGCCGCGAAGATGATCGACGCGCCGCGCTCGACCGCCATCCCCAGCATCGCCGCGATGCGCGGCGGCATCGTGCCGGCGCGGATGATCTGGGTGATCGAGAGCGGCTGCGGCTGGTTGTAGCCGTGCCAGCCCCACCAGCTCTCCGGTTGATTCAGCGCCCTCACCCGCCCATCATATCGGAGCACCACGCCGCCCGTTACCCGCGCGAATGTCGGTGTAGGGGCGCTGCTTGCCGCGCCCGTCGTGACGGCGTCTACCGGTGCGCGCAGGGTGGCGCCCGTTGCACCGGTCGTAGGGGCGCTGCTTGCCGCGCCCGCCGTGACGGCGTCTACCGGTGCGCGCAGGGTGGCGCCCGTTACCCGGTCGTAGGGGCGCTGCTTGCCGCGCCCGTCGCCGCAACCACGGAGGTATCCGATGAAATCAGCGCTCTACGCCGGCCCGCGCACCTTTGAGCTGAAGGACGTCGATGTCCCCCAGCCCGGCCCGGGCGAGGCGCTCGTGCGCGTGCGCGCCGTCGGCGTCTGCGGCAGCGACCTCCACTTCTACCGTGGCGACTTCCCCGTGCCGCCCGGCTTCGTCCTCGGCCACGAGTGCGCCGGCGAGGTCGAGGCGCTCGGCGAAGGCGTCACTGGCTTCGAGCGCGGCGAGCGCGTGGCGCTGGAGCTGTTCACCGTCTGCCTGACCTGCGAGCAGTGCCGCTCCGGCAACTACCACCTCTGCCCTTCGCGGAAGGGCAACGGCCTCAACGCCCCCGGCGGCCTCCGCGAGTACATGGCCGTGCCCGCCTACGCCATGTACCGCCTGCCGGCGGAGGTCGACTGCGAGCTCGGCGCGCTGTGCGAGCCGCTCGCCGTCTGCGTGCACGGCCTCCGGCTGGTCGACCTGCGCTTCGGCGACCGCGTCGCGGTGCTCGGTGCCGGCACCATCGGCCTGATGGCGGTCGCGGCGGCGCGCGCCATGGGCGCGGCGTGGGTCGGCGTCACGGCCCGCCACCCGCACCAGCGCGCGATGGCGGAGGCGCTCGGCGCCGACGGCGTCTTCGCCGATACCGCCGATGGCGTCGCGCAGCTCACCGCGGCTGCGGGCGGCGCCGATATCGTCGTCGAGACCGTCGGCGGGCACGCCAACACCCTGCAGGAAGCGCTGACCGTCGTCGGCGTCGGCGGACGCATCAGCGTGCTCGGCGCCTTCACGCAGCCGGTCCAGCTTCACCCGATCCTCTTCTTCCTCAAGGAGGCGCGGATCTTCGGCGCCAACTGCTACGGCCGCCCCGGCCGCCACTCCGACTACGAGCTGGCGATCGAGATCATGCGCCGGCACGGGGAGCCGCTGCGCCGCCTGATCACCCACCGCTTCCCCCTCGACCGCATCGCCGAAGCCTACGCCGCCGCCGACGACAAGCGCAGCGGCGCGATCAAGGTGCAGATCGCGCTGTAGCACGGGAGTTGTAGACTAGCGAAACTCGGACGAGCACATTGGATGTGAGCGATCTATACGCTCTCTCGGCTATCATCGCCACGGATGCATCGTCTATGAGATCTCATGCCGACAGCAAAGTTGGAGTCCACTGTTGCTTTTCACCTGATGGTTATGCGATAATAATAGTGGAAGGAGGGACATCGTGTACAGGCGTAGACGCTCATACAGGCTTCAGGGTGGGCTCGCTAGAAACAGGCGGGTTACCGGTGTATCTTCTATAGGCCCGTCTGACCTCATAGGGGAACAGCTGGATACCTTGAACTGGCTGTTCATGCGAATTGCACGTACCTTGAGCATCATCGTGATTCTCATCGTCGCCTTAGGACTTGTAGCATCAGAAGAACTCATCGCAGCAGCAGCCGTCGTAGTGGTACCACTCGCCCTCTACTACGGTATTAGGTGGTATGTAGAGTGGATGGTCAGCCCATGAGGATCTTTACTTTACCCTGCGCCTGCGGAAAGCGGGACTTGAAGGCGTTTAAGCCGCGCAGGTTCTTCGTGCCGCCGGCCCTCGTCGAAGACGAGGAGGAGGATCTGTAGCGCCATGGCGACACTTCCCGAGCGTATCTTGACGCTCATCACGAAGACTCCAGGCTTGACCGATCGTGAGATTGCGGATGCCATGCTCGGCACAGGTCATGCGCAGCAACCCGTCAACCAGGCATGCCACAAACTCGAGTCGGCGAAGGTTCTGGCACGTCGCAAGCGCACAGACGGGCGCATCGGAAACTACCCCTCCGGGTTCGCGCCGACGCCGGCACCCGCGAAGGGTACGGCGAGTCCTGCCGAACACGACGCGTTCGCGGAAGACGCGATCAAGCGGTCGCTCGAGACCTATCTCCAGAGCAAGGGTTGGTCGACCGAGATCGCGTGGGGGCAAACACACGGGGTCGACATCGTCGCCCAGCGGGACGGCGTTCGCTGGATCATCGAAGTGAAGGGGCGTGGCTCGCGCCCCGAAATGCGCGTCAACTACTTCATCGGGATGCTGGGTGAACTGCTCCAACGCATGAGTGACCCCGACGCCAAGTACAGCATCGCGCTCCCCGATATGCCGCAGTTCCGGGGACTGTGGTCGCGCCTTCCTGCCCTCGCGAGGTCGCGGACTACAATCACCGCGCTGTTCGTGGACGAAGCGGACACCGTGGCCGAGCTCTCCTGATCCTCGGACATCGCCCACCCTATTCGTGCCCGCAGTCCCGCAGCCCGCCGCCCCGGAGCCGATGCACCCGTTGCGGGCGGCGCCCGGGGATGCCGTCTACGGGCGGAGCGTAGGTGCGCGCAAAACCCGGGGAAGGTCAGACCGCGAACAGCTCGCGCAGCACGTCGCGCACGACGCCCTCCGGCACGTCGTCGCGGACGACGGGACGCCCGAAGTCCTC
>JAGWOC010000174.1 GCA_028872875.1 Chloroflexota bacterium
GCCGGCGAGATTCAAGGCGTCTGGACATGGCAGGAGGTCGAGGCGGCGGTCGGCGCCGGCGCGACGCTGCTCAAGGTTCTCGGCGGGTGGGTTCACATCAGCGCCCGCCGGCCGTTCCTCCCCTGGTGGGAGCGGATTCAGGAGGGGCGCAGCGTGCCGGGGCTCGCGGGGCTGCTGGCGAAGATGACGGGGAACGCGCTATGGGGCCGCTTCTGCCTCGACAATCGGGCGGCCGGCGTGCGGACGATCCGCCGCCGCGACGGCGACGTGCTCAAGCAGCGGCGGCTGCAGTCAAAGGGGGGCATCCCGCCGGCGCACGACCTGGCAGAAACCGTCTCGGGCCGTGTCCGGGCGGAGCTGTTCCGGGTTCTGGCCGCCGCCGGCGAGCAGGTGATCTCGGCGCACACTGACGGCGCCTGGATTCGAGCGTCGGGGCTCGACCCGGCCGGCTGGCGCTTGAAGGGCGTCGCCCGCCGGCTCGACGTGCTCGACCCGCAGGTTCTCCGTTACTGGCCGTCGCCGCCGGCGGAAGGCGAGCCGTGGGTCGTGTTCTCGGGCGTGACGGCGGAGCGGGCGCCGGAGACGTTCGAGCGGGAATGGTCGGCCAGGGGGTTCGAGTGACGGCCGGCGAGCGTCAGCAGCTCCGCAGGCTGCGTTCGATGCTGGTCGTCGCGGCGACGGCCGACCATCGGGCGAAGCTGCAGCGGCTCCGGCTCGCCTGCGCGTCGTGCGGCGTCGAGAAGGGGAGCTATACGCTCGGCTGCCGAACCTGCGTGCACCGCTCCTGGTCCGTGACGCGGCATCGGCCGGAGTCGATCGAGGCTCGCGAGGCGGAGCACTTCCGCTTCGTGAACCGCGAGCAGGCGCGGCAGGAGGCGTCGGAGCGTTTCCGAGGGAGCGCAACTTGTACCGTATAACGCTGGAAGTTCTGCAAACAGCCTGGCGGCACTGGCCGGTCGAGCTGTGGTCGCTGCTCGCGCTCGCGCTGCTGTACGCTGGCAGCGGCCATGCGCGAGGATCTTCGTCACGCGCTGCAGCTTGCGATCCGTGCCGGCGCGATCAAGGGGGCGCCGCCGCTGCGCGTGACGCTGTCGGGCCGGCCGGACCCGTTCAGATCGAGGAGGGTCGCTGATGCCGGACGACGGCCGTCCTATCGAGCCCGTCGACGAGCCCGAGCGGCCGTTCGATCGCCGGCCAGAGCTGGAACGCTACCTCGCGACGTCGGCGCGATACGTGCTCCGTCAGGGGCTCACGCCGGCACGTCTGCGCGAGCTGATCGAGGAGGTTCTGAGTGAGTAACGCGGTCGAGAAGACGGAGGCGGTCCGGCTCGGGACGAGGACGTGTCGCTGGTGCCGGCAGAAGTACGTCTGGCCGATCGGCGCCAAGTCGGCCGGCTGCCCGCGCTGCGCTCCGCCGCTGCCGGGGCTTGAACGGCGGGCGTGAGCTGGCCGCTCGGACGGGGGCCGCTGTGCGAAACACGCTGCGGCCGGATGGCTGTCGGCGAGCTGGACGGCGAGGCGCTCTGCGCCGAGTGTTGTGACGTGAGGATCTCCGACGACGGCTACACGATGGCGGAGG
>JAGWOC010000023.1 GCA_028872875.1 Chloroflexota bacterium
CATCATGGCGGCGCGCAACGGCACGGACGGCATCTTCTCCTACAACCGCTTCGACCCGTCGCTGTCGGCGGAACTGCCGTCCCTGGCCTACGCCCGCGCGCAGATGACGCTGCAGAAGTACAGCAACCCCTACCAGACGCTTTCGTTCGAGAGTTGGCTGCAGGGGTGGTTCCCCGGTCAGGCGTTCACGTTCCAGTCCACGCGCCGCTTCGACGGCGACTACAACAACCTCACGTTCCACATCACACGCACGCACAAGCAGCTCATCAAGGCGACGAGCGGCGGCGGGTGGCTCTGGCGGTACCAAATCCAAGCGAGCAACGTTCAGTACGAGCTGTAGAGCGAGGCGCAGGCCATGCGCATCATCGAGTGGTCGCGCAAGCAGACGCGCGGCACCGTCGTCCGCGCCCGCGACGGCTGCCTGTGGGCGCAGTACGACGACGGCACCGCAGCGCCCGTGGAGGGCGACGCCAACCCCGGCGACCCGGTGCTGCGCGTGGCGGGCCTGTGGCGCTACCAGGGCGAGCAGGCGTGGCGCGAGTGCGGCCCCGGTTCGCCGCCAGCGGAGGGATAGCGCGTGGGCCAGGGCATGAGCGGCACCGTCAGCAGCAACCTGCTGCCGTCGGCCATCGCCAGCGCATTGAGCCGCGCCTACCCGAACCCGCTGCCGGCCAATCAGGTCATCACGCAGGTCGCGGACGGCGATGCCTCCGTGAATGTGAGCGACGCCGTGACGACGACGCTCAAGCCGCTCGCCAACCTCGTGTGGGGCGACTACGCGCACGCGACGGACAGCGCATGGTCGGCCGGCGGCCAGTGGCAGGGCGTCGTACCGGGCGAGGGCGGCCTGGCGCTCTCCGGCGCGCTGGCGACGGCGCAGCCCGGCGAGGCGGCCCTTGGCACGTACAGCCCGGGAAGTTAGGCCGAGGGAGGCGCGCGGGTGGCAGAATCTCTCAGCAACCACAGTTACTGCACCGTCGGCACCGGCGGCATCACGAACAGCGCCACGACGCTGCCCGTCTCCTCCGCCTCCGGCTTCCCCACCAGCGGCACCTACCGCATCGTCGTGGATCCCGGCACCTCCACCGAGGAGATCATGGCCGTCACCGCGGGCCAGGGCACCACGTCTTGGACCGTCACGCGCGCCGCCGAGGCGACGAACAACGGCGCCCAGACCGCCTTCGCGCACAACGCGGGGGCCGTGGTGGCGCAGGTGCTGACGGTGGCGGGGTTGTTGCAGTACATGCGGACGCAGGCGCCGTTGTCTGCGGGTCTGGATCTCCAGGTGGATGTCGTCAGGGACTACGGCGCCAAGTTCGACGGTTCCACGGACGACACAACAGCCTTCACGGACGCCATCTCTGCCGTCAGCACGGCAGGTGGCGGCACCATCACCTGTCCTGCCGGTGTCAGCATCGTCCAGCCGTTCTCCATCACTGGCGACTCCATCCGAATCGTGGGACAGGGCGCGGGCATCACAACGCTCCGCCGCAAGACGGGATCGACTGGGTTCCAGGTCATCGACATAAACGCCGCCGCCGTCGCGCTGGAGGACCTGACCATCGACGGCAACAGCGACGGCACCAATGCTGCGTGCGTCGCTCTGACTGGCACGCAGGTCGCTGTGCGGCGATGCGAGATCCTGAATGCGGTGCTGTACGGCATCAATATGTGCGGGAACGCCAGCCTAACCGGATGCGACATTGTTGACTGCTACATCCACGCCAACGGAGGTGTGGGGATCTTTGGCTCTGCGGCTGGTTACACGGCCGACGAACTGTCCATCCGCGGGTGCCGCATCCAGGCCAACGGCGGCCACGGGGTCCTGCTGGGCAACGGCTCGACCGCGCAGGTGGCGCATGCGGTCGTGGCCTCGAACCGGGTGGTCGGAAACGGCACGGCATCCGCTGGCGGCGGCGGAATATGGGTTGGGATCGGCGGCGCGCACATCGCCATCACGGGGAACGAGGTCATCTCGAACGCCGGAGACGGCATAGCGGTCGCCGGCGGGACCGATGTGACCATCACCGGCAACGAGTGCGCCTACGGAAGCGGTCCTACGGGCGACCCCGCCGTGTCGGGAATCGCCGTCTCGGACGGCGGCCTCCGTGGGACCATCGCGGGGAACTACTGCCACCATAATACGGCCGATGGCATCGTGTTCAACGGACAGCTGGCCGAGTGTTCCGACTGGAGTTGCTCTGGCAACCTTTGCATAAACAACAGCCAATCGCCGAGCACCGCCGGGGCCTATCACGGCATCACGTTCTTTCACGGCACAGGGACGGCGAGCGCGGTGCGGGTGGCCGTTGCCGGCAACGTCTGCACCGACACGCAGGGCACGAAGACGCAGGGCTACGGTATTCTCGTGGACTCGTACGCCGCCAACGTGACCATCACGGGCAACCAACTCGACGGCAACCTGACCGGCGCGCTGTCGAACTCGGCCACCGCCACAACGGTCTTCGCCGTGGGCAACCGGGGATACAATCCACAGGCGTGGGTGTCGAACTCCATAAGCCTTCCGGGCGGCACCGGCAGCGCCAACAAGGTGACCAACGACTTCCCCTATCAAGTGTTCGTCACGCTCAATGGCGCGGTGGGCGTTCATGTGATCTCTGCGGCCGGGACCGACCTGCAACTTACCGCTGACGCCGGCCCGGTGCTCCTGAGCCCTGGCGATGCCATCTACTTCGCGACCACGGTGCCGGGGAATTGGAACTGGTATGGGATGTAGGTCGTTCACGTCAGCCAGTACCCACCTGCGAACAGAACGGCGGAACACACGCAGAGCGCCGCCGAGATGGCGAAGACCAAGCTCCAATGGTCGTCGCGCAGGCGCGCCACGATGGCCGCCCATGCGGGGAACAGGACTATCATGTACCTTCCCGGCGCAGCAACCCCATGGAATCCCGCCTCGCTCGTGGCGAGCACAAGGGACAGGGCGCAGAACAGGGCAGCCCCAAGCCACTCACGGCGCAGGAGCATCACGGCGCAGCCGACCGCGACGGCAATCGTGCTGATGTCGCCGACCAGGAACGCATACCACGAGTTTCCTGGCAGCACGGGAAACACGATGGGCAGGCCGCGTGCCCAGCGGACTATCGCCGCCACCTGCGCCCAGCCAGGAAAGGTCGCGTGTATGCCCCAGAACTTGCGCTCCCATCGCGTCACGAGGAACGGACTGCCAAATCGCACCCAGAGATACACGAGGTAGGCGGCCAAGCCGACGGGTGCCCCCGCCAACGCCGGAAGCACCCTGGCGATGCCGCGCAGGCGCTGCGCACTCCACGCATCCCACATCCCGGGCAGCGCCGCAGTGGCCAGCAACACGCCAGATGTTCGGTCTAGAGCGCCGAGCAGACCGGCGCAAAACGCCGCCCAGTAATGCTGGCGGCTTATCGCCCAAAGGGTCCCGGCGATCGTCAAGAGATACAGGGATGACGGGTAGACCGCGGAGAAAAAAGCCCCCATCGGCAGGACGCCCACGAGCATCGCGGTACGATCGGCGACGGCGCGGCCGTACTTCGCCTCGCACGAAGCGTGCAGCAGCCACAGCGCACCGCAGAAGCACAACGCAGACGCCAAGGCGCCGGATGCTATCACGGAAAGGCGCGAAACCCAGCCGACGGCCGCAACGACCATCGGATACAGGGGAAAAAACGCCACACCTGCGCCGAGGCGATAGCCGGCTTGGGCGATGGACTCGTACCAATGCGAGTCCCAGCGACTCGCTGCCTGAACGACCCACCAACCACCCGATGATGGATACCACCAGAACGGCCCATGAGCCACGATGTCCATTCCGAGCCAACCGCCGAGCAATACCACGGCAGCATGCAGGCCGAATGCCGTCGCGACGGGACCGAGTCTGTGGCGCATCAGGAGTGCGCCCTGCTGCTCGTTAGGTGCGTCCATGCCGCGCGGTTCGACCCGCCAATCCCAACTCCCGCCAAACCCGCGTTCGGAGGTGGCGCCGTGCTGGTCCTGCTCGGCTCGCCTCCCGACGACGCCGGCGTAGATGTCCGCGTCCGCACCAACGTCCGCGCGTACCTGCGCGCAGGGTGCGGCCTGTGGCTCCCTGTCGGCGAGTGGCGCAACACGGTCACGACGCTGGGCCTGACGCGGCTTGCGCAGTGGTGGGGCGGCTCGTCGAACACGGCCGGCAACCCCGGCGTGCTGGCACCGCCCGGCTACGTCGCGCTCGGGACGGGCACCGGCACGCCCAGCACGGCCGACCAGTTCATGTTCGCGGAGACGGACGGCACACGCGCGGCGCTCACGTACACGCTGCTGCTGACCACCACGACGGAACTCGTCGCGACCTCGTACACGACCACGCAGGCGAACGGAACGTGGACCGAGGTCGGCCTGTGGGACTCGGACGTGGGGAGCGCGACGGTCGGCACGGGGGGCGTGTCGTCGGGCACGACCACGCTGCCGCTAGGGGCGAGCGCGCCCGCCGTGACGGGCGGGAGCACGCCGGGCCTGTACACAACCGCGTACGTCAGCGATGGCACGAACAGCGAGTACATCAGCATCGCCACCAGCGCGGCGGCGGATGCGTCGTCCTGGACCCTGCAGGCGAACCTGCAGTACGCGCACGCGGCCGCGACGCCCATCGTCGTATTCAATGGGACGCTCTGGGCGCACGCGTCGCTTTCGCCGTCGCTGGTGAAGCCGAACGGACAGAGTTTGCTTTTGCAGTGGTCAGCCACATTCGCCGCCGCATAGGAGGCGTGGCCTGAGTGTCCGAGCTCTACACCGTCACGCCCGGCGCGGCAACGATGGCCGCCGACCTCAACCAGTTGACCGACACGCTCAACGGCGCCCTGGACCCCGGCCCCATCACCTTCGCCGCCCCCGTCGCGGCCCCCGGCGCGCCCAGCGTGACGCTCGCCGCTGGCAGCCTCACCGGCACGTTCGCCTGGGCGGCGTACTGGATAACGGGTGTGCTGGACGGCGCCGGCAATCACTACACCAATGCGACCACGGCCTACGGCACGGCGACCTCGGGGACCGCGCTCTCCTCGCAGGAGGGCGTCCTGTCCGCCCCAGCGTCCCCTCCCTCGCAGGCCATCGGTTGGGGCCTGTGCCGGACCAAGGATGGCGGGTCCACGTACTACGAGATCGCCACCGCCTACAAGACCACCGCCGGCACGTGGCCGCAGATCACCGACAACACGGCCGACGCCTCCCTCACGGTCCTAGCCCCGACCGCAAACACGACCGGCACCATCCCCACCTTCGGCAGCGGCGCCGCCCTCCCCAACGCGCAGGCGCTGACGGCGGCGGAGTCGGGCGGCACGGCACGCAACGTCGTCCAGATGGACGCCAGCGACCACGTGCTGGTAGGCGACGACAGCGACACCGACCCGCTCTACCTGCACGGCTCCAGCGTCAACACGGCCAAGCAGATCGTTTCGACGCTCTCGACCGGCACCGCCCCGCTCTCCGTCTCCAGCACGACGCAGGTGGCGAACCTCAACGCGCAGGGCTTGGGCGGGACCGTCGAGGTCGAGGTCGCGATGCTCTGGTTCGGGACCGGGGTGACCTACCGCCTCACGCCGGCGGCGACAGGTGCCACGGCGAACGTGTTGGCGAAGATCGGGACGGCGCTTGCCGGATCCGTCTACTACCTGGAGATCACCTACGCGGACATCAACACTTCGACAAACCAGATCCAGTTGTATGATGTCACGGGCGCCGCGGACGTGTCGGCCTCAAACATCACCTTCACGGCCGCCAACACAGGCGGCACGGTGCTGCTTCGCAGCAGCGCCTTCTCGCTGACCTCGGGGAACCAGTACAGCGTGAACGCCAACAGCGCCACCGACAACAACCTGTTCGTCTCAGTGCGCATTGTGACGACGCTCTAGGAGGCATCCCGATGGCGCTGCCTGCCGGCGTCCTGGCCCTTCCCTCTGCCCTGCGCCTGCACTTCGACCCCTCGGGCGCCCTGGTGGCCCTCCACATCGACCACCACCTGTTGGCGTCTGGCGCCGTCATCGGCGGCAACACGCGCAGTCTCACTCCCGATGGCCCCACGGCCGCCGACGCGTTTGCGGGCGACGACAAGACCGTGGCGTTCACGACCCGCCAGCCGCCATACGCGGGCGGAATGTTCGCCGTGCGCGTGGCAGGCGCGCCAGTGACCGCGGGATGGACGCAGGCGGCCAACGCCAACGGCAGCGTGACGGTGACGTTCGCCACGGCACCGGCCACCGGCCAGCGCGTCGAGATCGTCTACGCGATTGGCCCCGGCATCCACGGCACGGGCGGAGACCTGTCGGGCGCACTCACTGCGCTCGGCGTGACGGGCGCGCCGACAAAGCTGTCAGAGCTGGCGGCCATCGCGCACGGGTGGGCCAGGGCGTTCGTGCAGGACAACTGAGGGAGGGAGGCGATGCCGTGCCGCTGCGCCAGGCGTTCATCGACGCGACCGACCGCCTCCGCGCCCTGACGGACTCGACCGACGCCCTCACGGCCGAGATGAGCAAGCGCGATGAGTCGCTCGCGGCGTTCATGGCGCTCGCGGAGCGCATCGACGGCTCGACGCAGTCCACCGAGCGCCAGCTGCACCGCCTGCGCGCCACCATCCGCGCCGAGCGCGCCAAGGACCGCGCCATGCTCAAGGACGCGCTGCGCAGCGTGCCGCCCGGCACCGTGAGCGCGCTGATCGCCCTGCTCGGCATCGCGGTGGCGGTCGCCACGGCGGCGGTGTCGTGGGCGTTCTCGCTGATGCCAAAGAAGTGAGGTGACGCACGCCGTTGCGTGAGGAGACCACCACGCTCTGGCGTGCGATCGGCAGCATCTCGTCGACGAGCGCGCTCATGATCGGCTCCCTCATCGCGACGTGGACCGTCACGCTGGGCCTGCTGGCCTGGGTGCAGTTCGCGGCTGGGCTCTGGAGCGACCGCCGCATCTCGGTGCTCACGTTGGGCATCGACCTCGTGATCATCATGGTCGCCACGATCCAGACGCGCCGGTCCAACGACATGGCGCGGTCGCTGCTTCGCGCGCATGAGCAGCAGGCTGAGCGCGACACGGCGATCCTGGCGATCCTGCAGGCCCTCGCCGACGCGCGCCGCGAGGACGGCGCAGCCGGATAGCCCAGGCCCGCAACCCGCGCGCTCCGCGACTTCTCGCCGCACGGCAAGGGGGACACTGGCATGCACCGTTCGAGCCTCGGCCAGCTTGGGAACGCAGCGACCATCGGCGCCGGATTCCGCGGCGAGATCGACCTCCGTGGCGACCTGCGCCTCGTCCACCGCAGCGCGGGCGGCGTCATCCTGGAGGAGCGAGACCTTCACAACACGGTCGTGACGGCTGGCCGCAACTGGCTCGCGTCATACCTCGCGCCGTCTCCTCCAGCGAACATGGGCTACATCGGCTACGGCAGCGGCGGGATCTACACGACACTTAACGGAGCCACCCTGGCCGCCGCGACCAGCATCACGCTCACCTCGGGCACCGGGACGGCGAACAACGACTACCTTCTGATCGACCCGAACAACACCGACCCCATCGCGCGTGAGTTGTCGCAGATTTCCTCGGGCGGCGGCACGACCAGCATCACGCTGGCGACCGCCCTGCGGGTGGCACACACCAACGGAGTCGGCGTCGCCGACATCGGCACGGGCCTGGCTAAGACGGCGCTCAATACCGAGATCGCTTCGAGCCGCCAATCCGCGACCGTCACGGCCAGCACGAACGTCATCCAGTACGTTGCGACATTCACAAACAGCGGCGCTCAGGTCACGGTCAACGAGTCCGCCGTCTTCAACGCCTCCAGCGCAGGCACGATGTTGTGCTACGTCGCGTTCGGAGGGTTCACGCTCGCGACGAACGACAGCCTGCAGATCACCTGGAAGGTCACGCTGGGCGTTGGCCTCGACTCCTCGACCTACGACGTGTAAGCGCCCGGCCACGCCATGCCTGGCCGCTGCTAGGGGGCTGCGGCGTTGGCCATCGCGTACGTAGCCTCTGCCTTAGTGCAAGACTCGTCCTCGGATGCGGTTGTGACCATCCCCTCGTCCGCAGTTGCTGGCGATGTGGCCATAGCGATCGCCCTTTACGACGATCTCACGACCAGCAACTATACACAGCCCACCGGCTGGACCTCCGCCCTGAATTCCCCGATAGCCGCTAGCCCGAAGCTGGTGTATGCGCAGGTAAGCTGGCGGGTACTCACCTCTGGCGATCCCGGTTCAACGTACACGTGGGCGATTGGCTCGTCCGGCACGCAGAGCCTGACAGTCCTCTTGGTCGTCTACTCAGGCACGGACACATCGACGCCGATTGACGTGGCGGGCTCGTTCGGCACGGTGCAGAGCGGCACGCTCGCCCACGGGAACGCGACGGAGACACACACCGCTACGGCGCCCTCTATAACGACCGTTTCCGCCAACGACACCGTTTTGGTCCTGTCGGTCGGGGGCATCGTCTACGGCGCGTCTTCTGCGGGCGCCACCGACACGTACAACGCCACCACGGGCGAGACCACGGCTCTCCGGGCGAGCGGCGGCACCTCGGCGGCCCAGTACGGCGCGCCAGCCTTCTACGACTTCAGCCAGGCGTCGGCCGGCGCCACGACGGCGACAACGGTCTCCACGACGTTCGCCGGTGCCGGTACCCACAGCGGCACGGTGGACTGGTTCCTAGCTGGCGTCCAGGTCGCCCTCAAGCCTGCGTCCACGGGAAACCACTACTCGACCACCCTGATCGACGCGCTGGGCACGGGCGCGCTCGCACCGAAGTCCGCTGCCGCCCCGCTCGGTACGGCCGTCGCGCTGCCTGTTCTGCGGTCGTCCGGCCTCTCTCGGACCCTCGTCGGCTCTCTCGGCATCCCCGACACCGGGACCGCCGCTACCGTGCCGACCGAGGTAATCTACGGAGGCGTCCTCGGCTACAGCGCGCTCGGCCAGTTCCAACTAGGGACCTCGCCTCGCTGGGATGTCACGTCGTTCGCCGCCGCATCCGGCGTGTCGGATGGGTCGGTTGCTGGGGCGGTCCTCGGCGATGCCTCGGGCGCGGTCGATCAGCCGCTCCTGACCTCCGTCTACGGGCTCGCGGACGCCATCGGGATCGGCGGCGGGCGCACGGCTTCGGCCGCCGCGCCACTGGCTGACACAGCGGGCGTCGGAGACCTGCGCGCTGTGGCGGCGCTCGCGACGGCGGCTGGTTCTCTCGGGACGGTCGGCGACCGCTCGGTGGCGGCCGCCTCGTCAGCGGGAGCCGCTGCGGGAGTGGTCAGCGCCAAGGCGGCGGTCGCAACCGCGCTGGCGGGAGGCTCCCTTGGGGCGGCCGACGGGCGGGCAGCGTCCGCAGCCGCCGTCCGTTCGGACGCTGCCGCGACGGCCGATGCTAGGGTCTCCAGCGCCTCTTCGGTGCTTGCCGACTCCTCCGGCACGGCTGCCGCGCGGCTCGCATCGGCATCCGCATCGACCACGGAAACCATCGGCGCGTCCGATCTGCGCCTTTCGGACGCCTCCTCCGTCCTGGAGACCGGCGCCGGGATCGCTGGTACGCGAGTTGCGGCGGCTGCGGCAGAACAGGCGGATGCGCTGGCGACTGGGGGCCGTCCGGCTTACGGCGCAGGTGCGGCGGTGGCCGTCGGCGCGTCAGCGCAGCCGTTTGGCGGCGCGGGCCTCGGGGCGGGCATCGGCACTTCGGCGCGCGGCGCCTCTGCTTTCTCCTACTCGGACGCCGCTGGCGTATCCGCGTCGCGCCAAGCGTCAGCCGACTCCGTGCTCGCCGCTTCACTCGGCCTGCCCGACGCCGCGCTGCGGCAGGGCTCCTCACACGTCGGCGACGCCCTCGGACTCCCCGCCGGCATGCTCGGAGGCATCACGGGGAGCGTCGTCACGCTTTCAGGCGCCCTCGGCCTGTTCGCCGGCACCGTCAGTCACGCTCAGTCGACGGCCGTTGCTGCCCTCGGCGCATCGGAATCCCGGGCGGCGTCGGCTTCCGCGTCCGCGGCCGGCGCCCTCGGCCTGTCGGCGGCGGAACAGGCCGGCGCCGCGACATCCGTCACCACGCTTGCCGCCTCCCTTGGGCTATGGACTGGCGCGGTGAGGCTCGGGTCTGCCGAGGCATCAGCGGCCGTCGGCCTGCCGGAGTCACGCCAGGCGGCGGCCGCCGCGATCCGCGAGGCCGCCACCGGGGCGGCAGCCGGTCGTGTGGCGGCCGCGTCGGCCGGCATCGCGGCGATCGTCGGGCTGCCGGTTCAGCCCCGGCGCTCCGCAGTCCTGGCCCTGCTTTCGGCTGCCGCGCTGCCAGACGACACCGCCCGCCGCGCCTCTGCCGTGCTCGGCGACGCTTCCGGGCTGGCAGGCACAGCAAGCCGCTCCGCCTCCCGCTCCATCGTGGAGGCCATCGGCATCCCTGCCGACCGCACCTCGCGCGCCGTCAGCATGCTGGGGCTGTCGGCGGTCCTCGGCCTGTCGGATGCGGCCCTACGGTCGGCGCGCTCCCTGGCCGCCGCCGACCTGGGGACGGCGGGCGTCCGTACGTCTGCGGCGGCGGCGAGCGTGGCGGACACGCTTGCGGCGGCGGCGGCCCGCGGTCCGGCTTCAGCCGCGTCGGTGCGAGCCGACGGCATGGCGCTCCCTGGCGGGATCGTGCCTGCGCGTTCCATCGCTGACGCGGCGGGCATGCCGACTTCGCGGTCGTCTGCGGCAGCGCACGCCGTGTCCGACTCCATGGGCCTGGGGGCAGCGCGACTCGCTGCGGCGGCCGCGGACTTGGCCGACGCGATCGGGATCCCGGTCGTCGTCACGCGGGGCATCGTCTCGGCCGAAGGCATCGGGCTCCCGCCGTCGGCCGGCGGCGTCGTCGCCTCCGTCGCCGTCATCACGCTGCCGATGCAGTACGTCGGCGCGCTGCTCAGGGCCGGGGGCTCCCTTCAGGCGGTCCTGGAGGCCGGGGGCGTGACGCATGCGGTGGTCGAGGCCGGCGGAACGGCCGCGGCTCTGATGGAGGCGGCCGGCACGACCTACGCCGTCATCCAACTGCCGCTCTGAGGGGGTGGCCGCGTGGCTGCGCCGTCCGTCGTGTACTTCTCTGGCCTCAACGTCGCGGCGCCCTACACCATCCTCGACCAGGACGGCAAGGCCGTGGACCTCACGGGCGCGACCGTGACGTGCAAGCTCTGGCGCCCCGACCAGAGCCTGAGCCAGCCCACCGTGACGGTCACAAACCCGTCGGGCGGCGTCGTCCAGATCACGCTCACCGCAACGGTCGTGACGATGGCCGGGTCGTACAGCGGGCGCTTCTACCCGGTCCTGCCCGACGGCACCGACGTCGGCACGGACCCGCGGTTCTCGTTCGTCGCGGTCGCGGAGTGAGGGAGGCGGTTCCGGTGTCGGACGACCTGCCGCTGTACGCGAAGGCCGCGCTGGCGAAGTGGGGCGAGGCGACGATCCAGACGACGCATGGCGAGAAGCCGACCGCCGTCGTGATGCTGGCCGTGTTCGGCGCGGAGTCCGGCGGGACGTGGGACCGCCGCACGCGCGGGGACTCCATCGCCGAGCTGGCGGCGTGGCCCGAGTCGCAGGCGATGGTCCGCGAGTGCAACTGCGTCGGCTACGGCTCATGGGGAGCGCCGCAAATCTTCATGCCCGTGCACGCGGCATGGTTGAAGGAGCAGACGGGCGTCGACAGCCCGTGCTTCTGGGCCGCGTGGCTCTGCGAGGTGCCGCACGCCGTGGAGGCCGCGGCCGTGATCCTGGCGTCGCAGGGGCCGGGCGCGTGGAGCACCTACACTGGCGGCGAGTGGTTGGCCCACCTCGCGCAGGCGCAGGCCGCCTATGCCGCGGCGAAGGAGGCGGCGTAGCGTGGGAATCCACGGCCCCTACGGCGCCCGCCGCAGCGACCCGCGCCCCGGTCTCGCCGACCACCGCGCATGGACCGCGGCGCCTGTGACGCTTCCCGCCGAGTACGCCGATCCGATCATGCCGACGCTGGCCGTGGACGACCAGGCGGGATCGGACATGTGCATGGGCGCCGCGTCGGCCAAGGTGCGCGAGTGGTGGCGCGTCAAGCTCGGGTTGCCCCGCGTGCCTCTCTCGTTCCCGTACATCTATGCGCGCGGACACCAGATCGCCGGCGACACGGCCGAGGGCATGCAGGCCGTCTGGGCGATGGAGGCCCTGGAGCGGTACGGCGCCTGCGCGCTCGCGGAGGACGCGTTGCAGCCGTCGACGGAGACGGTCGCACAGGCCGAAGCCGCGTCTCCGCCATCGCTCGACAAGGATGCCGCCGAGAACAAGATCGCCGCCTCCGGCCCCGTCGACCCGCACGATGCGGCGGCTCTCGGTGCGGCCATCATGCACGCACCCGTCATCGTCATCATCCCGGTCTACGCCTCGATGGGCGTCGAGAATCCGGTCCAGGACGGCTTCGGCGGATGGGTCGCGCTGCCGCCGGCGGACCTCGCCAATGCGCAGGTCGATGGCCTGCACGCGGTCGTGGCCCATGGCTGGCGGACCTGGAACGGCCACCTGCAGCGCCGGCTGCGCAACTCGTGGGGCGCCGGGTACGCGATGGGGGGCGACGTTTGGCTCGACGCCTCCCACCCCATCGAGGAGGCGTGGTCCATGACCTGCGCCCTCGACCCCCGCTGCGTCTACCTGCACCAGACCGCGGCGCAGGCTCGCGCGTGGGCCGCCGCGCACCCCGACGTGCCGGCGGCGTGGCGCGCCGACTTGGAGGCGTACGCGCTGAGGCAGGACGCGGCGGCCGCCGGATTGGGCTGCACGTGACCTGGTCCCTTCCAGTCTGACGCCCCCGCCTTCGCAGCCGCCGAACTCTCCCCCACAGCGCCCCGCAGCCGCGCGCAATGCACCCCGCGTGGCTCATTAGCCCTGCGGCGCGCCATCGCGCAGCCTTGGGCCGCCTACGGCCGCCAGGAGGCAAGCCGCCATGCGCGTGCGCCTCACAAGCCCCCTGCCGCACCTTGGAGCGAGAGGAAGTGGCCCGATGGGCTCCCTGCTGACCGGCTCCGTCGACCCGCTGCTGCTCGGCCTCCTGAAACTGGCGCTCGTCGCCGCGATCGGCTACGTCGCTCCGCGCGCCGTCCGGTGGCTCGACGCGCACACGACCGCCCAGCAGCGGACGCTGCTCGGCTCGGCCGCTCGTGATGCCGTCCTGTGGGCGGAGCAGTTCGCCGGACCCGCGGGCAACGCGAAGTTCCAGGCGGCCGTCGCGCGGCTGAACGTGCTGCTCGGCCGCTACGGGTTCACCGCGGCAGAGATCGAGGGCGCTGTCCAGGCGGCGTGGGCCGCCGCGAAGGCTCAGGGCCTGCTCAATGCGCCGGCGCAGCCCGCCGCGCCGCCCGCCGTGGGGAAGGTGGGAGCATGAGCCTGAACATCGCGCTGACGGTCGACGGCGACCTGGAGCACCCCGCCGCGCGAGACCTGGCGGAGCACGTCGTGCGCCTGGTGCGCGAGGCCGTCCAAGGCGCGGCGGCGCAGCAGTCGGCGCGCGTCGACATCGCCGGCCCGCACGAGCTGCGGTCGACGACAGAGCGGCGCGCGTTCAACGCGCCGGAGGAGTTCCGCGCGGACTCCGACGGCCCAAGGCGCGCCGTGGAGTTCAGCGCGTACATCCACCTGCCGAAGGAGGGCGCGTGATGCCGAAGGCGAGCAAGAAGCCGAAGAAGAAGGGGAGCAAGCCCAAGGGCGGGAAGTAGCGGGCATGCGTGGGCCGTCGCTGCCTTCGGGCGGCGGCGGCCTTTTTGCGTCCTCGGCAGTCGTGCTATACTGCCGCCGCGTACACGCGCCGCCCCGGCGCAACCAGCGGTGCACCGCTTGCCGGCGGCGGCTCCAGTAGACTCCGGCCCTCGGGCCGCCGTCAAAGAGGTGGAAGATGCGGGTTCAATCCCCGCCCGCGCTCCGGCGCGGTAGCTCAACAGGCAGAGCGCCACAAGCGGAAGATGCCAGTTCGACTCCGGCCGCTGGCACGCCAGCGTAGCTCAAAGGCAGAGCGTCCGCCGTAGACTCCGGCCCTCGGGCCGTTGGCCAATAGTTGCGGGTTCGACTCCCGCCGGCGCCTGAGGGCGCGCGATGCCAAGCGGTTTGGCCAAGAAGGGGCTCAGGCAACGCCTGGGCTTCTTCTTCGGCCGCCGCGCCCCCCGCCGTCCCGGCACAGTAGGCGCGTCCTGGGCAGTGCGCGCGCCAGCGCCGCCACGTCGTCTGGCCGCGTCGCCGCAGGCGCAGAGGGCGGGGTGAGGAAGCGTGCCCAAGAAGAAGAAGCCCGCCAAGAAGGGGAGCAAGCCCAAGGGCGGGGAAGTGACGGGTTGCAGGTCGGTGCGCTGCGGCCGTCGGCCTTCGGGCTGGCGGCCGTTTTTGCGTCTGTGCTAGAGTGTCGCCAGAGGGCCACCAGCCCTCACTCAGACGGGCGGCTGGCCGTCAGCGGGTCCTCGTCCAAGTGCCGTTGTGAGCCGCCCGCGTAGACTCCGGCCTAGCGGCCGTTGTCCAAGAGGTCGCGGGTTCGAATCCCGCCGTGCCCCTCGGGGCGCGTAGCTCAGCGGTAGAGCAGGCAGATGCCTCGGCCTTCGGGTCGGGGCGTCTGCCGTTAACGCCACGACGCCCGCCGGCCTTGCGGCTGGCGGGCGTCTTCGCGTCTATCCCGTTGGCGCGCTGGGTGGGTCGGCCGGCCGGATTGGCACGACCTTGGGCCCGTCAGCCGCCGCCCGCCCCCTCGTCCGGGCCCGACCGGCGCGAGACCTGCATCAACTCCGAGACCTGGCTCCGAAGGAGTGCAACTTCCCCGATCAGGTCGGCGACTTGCCGCCTCAGCATGTCAACCTCGCCCCGCGTCGCCGCCGCACCCATGCCGTTGGTCAAGTCTTCTGCACCCCCCGCCTCCATGTGGGGAACGTCTGTTCCGGTCGGTGAACCATCCTCCTGCTGGCCGGGCTGGTCGACGCTCTCGCCGACCAGCCATCGCGGGTCCACGCCGAGAAGGCGCGCTGCGCCGATCAGGTGCTCTCGACTCGGCGCTGATCTTCCGTGAATCCAGTTGTCGACCGCCTGCCGACTCACGTCGAGCGCCTCGGCCAGCTTCGGTCGCGCGACGCCTGCGCGCTGCAGCGCCTCTAGGAGTCGCGCACCGACCGTCCCCTCCACCTCCCAGTGCAGCGTTCCCCGCCGGTTGACAGGGACCTACGCAACTGGTGCTTGACACGTCAACGGACGGTTGCTACTCTGTCCTCGCAACGGGAGGTTCACGCATGCCAGGGTTCAGGACCGAGCGGGCGGCGCAACTGCTGGAGGCCGTCGATCCGCAGCCTGGGCGGCAGACGCGCCTAGCGGCGCACCTCGGCGTGTCGCGAGCAGCCGTCAATGCCTGGTTGCGTGGGGTCAAGCAGCCGAGCGGCCAACTCCTCGTCGACCTCGCCGCCTACCTCGGCACGACCGCCGACGACCTGCTCCCGCCCACGCCCCAGCGCCAGGCCGCCGGCCAATAGCGTGCCCCGCTTCGGCGTGCCGTGCCCCGTCATCCCGCGCAAGGAGGTGGTCCCCGTGCCTGCCAGCCGGCGGCGCACCGCACGCCTCGCCGACGAGGTGTCGGCGACCCTGCGCCGGCTGCGCCGCGAGCGTGGTCTGTTCCAGTTCCAGGCGGCGGTCGAGTTCGGCGTCAGTGAGGTCGCGTGGTCGCGGTATGAGACGGCCCGCTGCCCCGTCCCCGACGACCTGCTCATGGTCGTGGCCCTGTCCTGGCACGAGCCCCGGCTGCTCGACGCGCACCCGCTCGTGGCGCTGCGGCGGTGGATGTCGACGGGCCCAGACGATCCCCTCACTCCGGCCCCGATTGCGAGGGTGGCGTAGATGCAGACCGGCTACGCCCCGCGCCGCCTGCCCCGCCCCGATCCCGACCCGACGCTCTCCTCCATCCGCACGGCCATGCGCCGCCGCAGCCGCAGCCGCCAGCGCGCCCGCGGGTGGGCGTTCTCCGCCTGCCTGCTCGTCTCGCTCGTGTGGGGGCTCGCGGTGGCGACGGGTGGACGCGAGCCGCTGGGCGCATACGCGGTCCCGGCGCTGTGGCTGGCGGCGGGGGTCGCGATCGCGACGGTGACGCGCTGATGGCCCTGACCGCGTGGGCCTCCGAGCCCTGCCGTTGCTGCGGCGCTCCGATCGCCTCCGACTACGGCGAGACCCTGTGCGAGCGGTGCTACGACACCGCGCCCCGGTGCCGCTGGTGCGGCGAGCCCGTGACGCGCGACGAGCGGCGCATGTGGGGCGGCTTCCACCGGGACTGCAGGGCGCGGATGCGGGCGCATGGGCGGATGGTCGCGGCGAGGTAGGGATGCAAAAGCCCCGCCGCGCGTGATGCGGACGGGGCGCGGCGGGACTGCCGCTGAGGATAGCACGAAAGGCGGGACGCAGATATGGCCTCGTTCTCTCTGACCCCGCTGCACCAGTTGCCGATGGAAGTCTTCGCGCCTGCGCTTGAACTCCTCAACGGCGCAGCGGCATTCACGGGCAAGGTCTCCATCCACATCCACAAGGGCGACGAGATCGCCACGGACGACGTGGCCGTCACGGCCACCGAGCACCGCGTCAGCCGCTGGTTGCGTCTTCGCATCGGCGACCGGCTGCTGGTGATCTTCGTCGAGGACGCCGAGGTGCTGCGCGCGCTGGAGACGCGCCTCCACCACGCGGCGCTGGAGATGGACCTGGCGGAGGCCGCGCTGCTGCAGCCGCCTCCCGCGGTGGTCGCGGCGGGCGAGACCGCGCGCGAGGCCGTGGCTGCGGTGGAGGCGGCGTCGTGAGCACGCAGGCCTGCGACCATGAGGAGCCCCCTGTGTGGCATCTGGCGCCCTGTAACGAGGATGGCTGGCACTGTGCACGTTGCGGTGCCGCGCTCGGCTTTCGACCCGACCTTGACCGCAAATACACGATAAGCAAGGTCGACGACATCCTGCTGTTCCTCCACCACTGCGACTTTGTGTACGTCAGCAACAGCGAGATGGCCGAGGTCATCGTCGCCAACGTCGTCGAGCGGTGCGAGAGCGGGAACACCCGCGACCAGTGGAGCATCATCCGCTTCATCATCGAGGAGCCCAACATGGCGAGTCACGCTGAGTTCTGGCGCAAGGAAGCGGCGAAGGCCGGAGATGCGTCGTGAGCGCGCAGACCTGCGACGACAACGGCACGGCCCTGCCCCGCACGCTGCCCGCCGAGGACTGCCGCATCCTCGCCGAGACCATGCGGATGCGGGCGGTCGCGACCCAGGACCCCAAGGCGCGGAGCTACCTCCTGACGCTGGCGGGGCTGATGTGGCGCGGCGTGGCGGCAGGCGGCTACGACCTGCTTCTGCGGCCGGAGGCGGCGGCGGGCGAGGGCGAGCCGAGCGAGATCGAGACCATCACCTGGCGGAGGTTCTTCGGAGAAAGGGGGATGCAGTGATGCCAGCATCAGGCTTGGCGGCCAAGCTCGCCAAGCTCCTCGGCGAGATCCAGCGGGTGCCGAAGAACGGCTACAACTCGTTTCACAAGTACCAGTACGCCACCGAGAGCGACCTGACCGACCACGTCCGCCCGCTCCTGGCGAAGGCCGGCGTCATCATCATGCCGTCGGTCCTGTCGTACGAGCGCGAGGGCGAGATCGGGCGCCTGACCATGAAGTTCACCTTCATCGACGCCGAGAGCGGCGAGACGTTCGAGACCGTGGGCATCGGCGAAGGTCAGGATAAGGGCGACAAGTGCGCCTACAAGTGCATGACCGGCGCGGTCAAGTACATGCTCATGAAGACCTTCCTCATCGCCACCGGCGACGACCCTGAGCAGGACGAGCAGCCGGCGCGCGGCTCGCGGCGCCAGGGCGGCCAGCGGCAGCAGCAGGACGGCCGCCAGCGCCGTGAGGCGCAGCAACAGGCACCGTCCGAGACGCCGCCGCAGGGCGCGTCAGACCCGGACCTCGAGACGAAGATCGCGATCAGTAGCCTGAAGTCGCAGCAGAAGCGCCACGACCTGACCGACGAGGACCTGCGCTTCCTGCTCGTCGTCCGTTACCACCACCCCGAGGAAGGCGACATCGACCCGGCGATCGCGGCCAAGGCCGCGGAGGAACTCGGCCGCACGAAGCCCGAGTCCGTGCGGAAGTACATCGACTCCAAGCGGGGTGAGGCGGCATGAGCCGTCTTGCCCTGCCCGCCGGCTACCTGTCCCCGTCGCAGATCACGACGTACATGACGTGCCCGAGGCAGTACGAGCACCGGTACGTCGACGGCGAGAAGTCGCCCCCGGGCGGCGCGACCGTCCAGGGCACGGCCGTCCACCGCGCGGCGCAGGTCGCGCTGGCCCGCAAGATGGTCAACCCGTTCGAAGACCTGACGCTGGACGAGCTGAAGGACGCGGCGCGCGACTCCTTCGCCGAGAACATCGGCGAGGCCGCGCTGGCGGTGGACGAGGAACCCGAGGCGCTGCAGGGCGAGGCGCTGCGGCTCGTCGAGACCTGGCACCGGGACGTGTTCCCGCTCCTGAACCCGGTCGGCGTCGAGGAACGCTGGAACATCGAGATCGACGGCATCCCGGTGCTTGGGTACATCGACGTGCGCGAGCCGAACGGCATCTGTGATCTGAAGACGGTCGGTCGTGCGCCGAACGAAGACCAGGCCGAGAAGTCCATCCAGTTCGCCCTGTACCACGTCGCCGGCGAAGTCGAGCACGGCATGACGGACCCGACGATCAACACCGACTACATCGTCAAGAACAAGACGCCGCGTCACGTCCGCCAGTCCCTTGTGCTGCCCGAGGGACGGCTCGCCGCGGCCGAGGATGCCGTGGTCGACGTGGCCGAGGGCATCAGCGCCGGCTACTTCCCGCGCAACCCGTCCGCGTTCATCTGCAACCCGAAGAACTGCCCGTTCTACGCCCGGTGCTTCGGCGGCAAGCGCCACGCCAACGCGGTCGCTGCGGCAGGTGTGACCTGATGCTCAACACGGCGACCCTCATCGGACGGCTCGGACGCGACCCGGAGCTGCGGTACACGGGCAACGGCACGGCGGTCGCCCAGTTCAGCATCGCCGTCGAGCGTGACTTCAAGAACGGCCAGGGCGAGCGCGAGACCGACTGGTTCGACATCGTCGCCTGGCGCCAGCTCGCCGAGTTGGTCGCCGAGCACCTGTCCAAGGGCCGCATGGTCGCGGTGCAGGGGCGCCTTCAGACGCGGACCTACGACGACAAGGACGGCAACCGCCGCAAGGTGACGGAGATCGTCGCAGACCGCGTGCACTTCCTCGGCGGCAAGGACAAGGACGACGACACGCCGCGTGAGCAACGTGGCGGCAAGCAACAGCAACCGGCCGACGGCTTCGGTGACGACGAGCCTCCATTCTGACGGTCCCAGCGCCGTGCGGCCGCTGGCACCGCTCGCACGGCTGGCGTGAAAGCAACACGACGGAAGGGGGTCCGGATCATGCGCCGAGCGCGGTAACGCCGCGCGGCCCACGGGCACATGGCGCCTGGCGACAGGCGCCGCAGTTTGGCGGATTTATCCCTGTGGCGGCTGGTCGAGCGGCAACGGAGTGCCACCGAAAGCCGGGGTGCGGAGGTCGACCGCACACACCCCGCGGCGACGGGCTCCGTCTCGGCCGGTGATGGCCCGCATCGCGGAGCGACGCCAGCCGTCCCTTGTCCCGATGGAGGTGGGTTCGTTGAGCGAGGTCATCCGTCGAGCATCGACCGAGGCGCGCAAGGAGCAGATCGGCCGCGTCGGACCACCGCAGGTGTCGCTCAACAGCGACGGCCACCTCGTGTTGCGCTGGCGCGATGGCTTCGCGCACGACGCTGGCGACACGCTGCTGGTGCTCGACGAGGTGGCGACGCGCGTGGTCATCGACTTCTGCCAGCGGCGCATCGCGCGGCTCGTGGACGAGGACGACGGACACCGCATCCCGTTCTGAGGAGGCATCGGCGATGAGCTGGGCAGTGACGCCCCGGCGCTGGCAGGACATGAGCGACGAAGAGCGCGGCATCGTCAGGTGCGACGACTGCGGCCTCGGCATCGGCGCGGAGCATCCGGACGCCAAGGGCTTGGAGACCTACACGTGCCCCGAGTGCCGGCCCTGGCGCTCTGTCGCCAACACGACCGAGGAAGCCATCGTGATCTTCCGCAACTCCTTCGACCACATCACGGACAAGGCCGAGGCGATAGAGCACGGCATCCATTCCGTCCTGACCGCGACGGTGCTGCGTTCCCCGACCGACGCGGAGAACGCGCTGCGTCGCGTGGCCGCGAGCCTCCGCCTCTTGACGCGCGAGATGGACTCTGACGTTGAGCACGGCGGCCGGTTCAGCAAGGACGCGTGGATTCACGCCTACGACGACCGCCTCTCCTACATCCGCCGCGTGCTGGCGCTGTGCGAGGAGGCGGGGGCGTGAGCGCGTTGAGCATTTCCGTGAAGACCCTCCCATTCCCAGGCGGCGGTGAAGTCACCGCCATCGAGGGCGTCATCCCCACGAGCGGCAACCGCGTCGAGTTCGGCATCCCGCCGGGCAGCACGCTCCGCGACCTCGCCGCCGCCGTCCTCGCGGCGCTCCCCGACGCTGACGCCCGTGCCGTGCTGGAGGAGGAGGCGCGCAGGCTGGGGTGCGAGGTCATGTGGCGCGTGGTGCCGGCGAACGCGGCGGAGGAGCGTGGTCCCAATGCGTGACGCCGCCGCCGTCTCCGATGCCCTGTGGGCAGCCGCCGCCGAGTGGGTGCGCCAGCAAGACCGCGTGCCCGACGCGCGCGAGGTCCTGAACGCGATGGCGCAGTTCGCGGTCGAGATGGGGTTCACGCGCCGGGAGTTGCAAGCCGCGGTGGCGCTCGACGGGCGCCGGTGGGAGCGCGGGGACAAGCGGTTCGCGCAGCCGGTGGGCGACGCGGCCTTCGCGGGCCTGGTGAAGCGCGGACGGAGGGGTAAGCGGTGAGCAGCGAGATGCCGGAACACAGCGCGGTTGATTTCATCGAATCATACGCCACAGACATGGTGCGGCTGCACTTGCGGGAATGCGCCCAGCCCGCGCTGACGCGCGCCGTGATCATCGACTCCATGCACAGCGCGCGGGCGCTCCCTTTGGCGCTCCTCCAGGAGGCGCGCAGTTTCATCGCTCGTTCGATGACAGTCGCGCAGCCGTGCGCCGACTTCGTGGCGCTCCTCACCCGCATCGACGCCCTGCTCGACGGGGCGCATGACGCGGCGCGGACGGAGGGAAAGCGATGAGCACCGAGACGCCGGCCGTGGACGCGGAGGCGCTGTGTGACATCGAGTTTGCCGAGCGCATCGCGAACGCCGTCTTCGACGGTGGCCATCGCATCCCGGTCAACAAGGACCTATGGGTTGCTGTAGCGCGTGCGGCTCGTGAGGCCGTACCCGGTGCAGCCGTGGCCCCGTATGCCTCCGCGCTGCGCGAGACTGTCAAGCGCCTGCACGGCCTGCGCGACTCGTGCCTCGAACTCGGAGAGCACCGCGAGTGGTGCGCCAGCGCCGTCGACTCCGAGGCGCGCATCCTGCAGCACCGCATCGACGCCCTGCTCGGCGCCGCGCCCGCGCAGCCGCCCGCCGACCCTGGCGACGGCGGTGACTTCCGCTACCACCCAATACCTCCGGCCAGCGAGCGCACCATCCCCGTGCACATCGTGCGCGACGGTCCAGGCGGCCCCGCGCCGCATGCGACGGGCGATGCCGACCATGGCGGGCGCGGCAGCGATACCGGCCTCACGGTCGGCCAGGCGCTGGAGCACTGGCGGCAACGCGCCACCCGCGCCGAGGCCGCGCTGGAGCGGGTGCGGGCGCTGGCGGAGCGGTGGAGGCAGTCCGACGGAGACGGGGACGTAGACGCCGCCTTCACGGTCAGGTCATGTGCCAGTGAAGTGCTCGCCATCCTCGACGGGGGTGTGGCGTGATGGCTGACGAGGACGAGTCTTTTTGTGATGTGTGCGAGACCGCCGTACCTGCGGCAGACGCTCGCACATGCCCGCGCTGTTCTCTGACCGTTTGCCCTGAGTGCTGGGACGAAGAGTGCGATGAGTGCGTCCTGTGCGCGAAGGAGCCTGTCTCCGATGACTGACGAGTGCGCCCCGTTGCATGTCGTCCTCGTGCGAGCAACTGATGTGCGTGCCGGCGACTGGATTCAAGCACCGCCCGAGCCCTTCTGGCGCCGAGTATTGATGGTCAGCCACACGCCGGTGACCCAGGTGACGCTGAGTACCCTGGACGGCGGGGATTCGTCTGATACCGCCATGAGCGTGCTGGCGTCGTCCTGGGTCGCGGTGGCAAGACGCGGCGTGGGCAAGGAGGGCGATGTCCGTGCCTGACGACGCGGCCTCGCTCGACGCGCTGGAGCGGGTGTACCGAGAGGCAGCGGACAGGTCGGTCTTTACCCCACACAGGGATGCGTTACGCGCCGTCGCAGCCCACGTCCGCGCCGAGGTCCAGGCTGCCGCAGCGGCGGAGGCGGTGGCACTGCGGGCGGCTATTATTCGCTGGCTAGATGAGAACGGCGGTCGTGGCGACTTCTGCCCCATCTGCGGCGCGGAGCGGGCCGAAGACTGCGATTCAACATGCGAGATTGGAGCCTTTCGCACCGCCCTCGCCACGCCGCAGTCAGATCACGCGGCGCGGGTGGCGGAATTGCTGGACGCCACCGTCGAGTTGATTAGCGGCCCGCACTCGCCAGAGTCGTACGACGAGGCGATAGAGAGAGCCAGCGCTGCCGTGGTCGCGCTAAAGGGCGGTGGTGACGACGGCGACCATTAGCCGCTTGCAGCCCGGCCAGGTCGTGTACGACGTACACACGACACGGATGGGCAACACGACGATGAGCACAGTCGAAGTGTGGACGGTTCGCGTCGTCGCGGTGGACCCGGATGGGCGGTGGGTTGAGGCGTCGCGGAACAGCAACCCGCCAAGGCGATACCACGCGAGACAGGTGACCAGATGGCGCGTCAAGCGGCCCGAAACGACAACCAATACCTTCGGCAGCACACGGCTCGCGACGAAGCGCGATAAGGCGAAGGGCGGTGATTCCGCTGGAGCCGCTGACGGACGCTGAGATCGCGGCCATCCGCGCGCGGTGCGAGGCGGCGACTAAAGGCCCGTGGAAGGCCGAGCAAAACGACTATTGGGACGATGACGCTCAGCCGGACGACGAGAAAGCGCTGGAGTTGCCGTTCTACATCGAGGGCCCGGAGATCGTGGAGGTCGGAGACTTCACCTATTGGACATGTGACGACGCCACCTTTGCAGCGGAGGCCCGCACCGACGTTCCCGCGCTCCTCTCCACTCTCGACGCCGAGCGCGCGGCGCGGCAGGCTGCGGAGGCGGATGCGCGCGTCAAGCGCGCAAAGCACGCCGGGTCGCTCCTGCACGTGTCGGACGGGTTGCTCGCACAGGTCGAAGACATGCTTGGGGTCGCTATCGGCAACGCCAAGGGCGCCTTCCAGGACGACCGCAACCCTTCTGTCGTCCTGGGGAAAAAGGCGAATGCGGCATGCGGAAGGCTGCGCTCGGCACTGGTCGAGTGGCAGCGCGCGGTGTCTGAAGGCACCGAGCGGTTGCATGACGAGGCCCACGCCGAGGACGACGACACGAGGAGGGTCGTGCCGGCGGATGCGCTGCGCGCCCTAGCGGATGCGGTGAAGCGGTGGGAGGGGACAGCGTGAGCACTCGGACGCGACCCAAGAGCCTCGCGGCCCACATTGCGGACCTGCTGGACGAGGACACGGGCGCGGAAGCCGACGACCCCGTGGTTGCGGAACTGCTGGAGCAGATTGCCCCATGCGGGCTCGTGATTCGCGCGGTCCTGGAGCACCTGACGGACCCGAGCGTGGTGCAGGACGCGGCCTTTTGGACGGCCGTGTACGGTCGGCCCGAGCACCCCGAGGGATTGCAGGAGGAAGCTGTCAGGCGGCTCGCGGAGCGATTCGGCGCCGCTCGCGACGATGGGCTGCGAGAGCAGGCGCGGGCCGCGAGGTACGGGTGCGAGGAAGCCGGGAAGCGGGAGCGCGCCGCAAAGACCAAAGCCGCGTTGGCGGAAGGGCTGGCGAGCGCCCTTCGGCACGCCCTTGAATGGCTGCCGGATGATGCGCCGTCGCATGTGTGGGACAGCGCGCGATCCGCGCTGCGGCAGTGGGAGGCGGGGGCGTGAGCGAGGAGGTCCCCACCCCGGCGCAGCGCACGGCCCTGGAGGTCCTGGACGGCGCGTTCGACGGCGGGCTCGCGGTGCGGGACTTCGGGAGTGAGTGCGCCCGTCGAGGGCTGCGCCACTACGGGAGCGCCCTGGCCGCGTGCATCAGGCGGGAATGGATCGCCAGGACATGGCCCGTGTGGGTTGAGGTGGTGGCCGGCCCGGACGGCGAGCCCGTCCTTCGGGACAGACAGGCTTCGTGGGTCTTCGACGGCGGAAAGGATCCGCTACCGCAGCCGGCATCGTACTGCTGGATCCGGATGACCTGGGACGGGTACGACGCGCTCCTGCGGTCGCGGGTGGCCGCAGACGGACGGGCACGGGAGGCGGGAGCGTGAGTACGGCGGAGCCGCTGCCGGATCGCCCCTCCTACCACACGCCTGCGTGGGTGGCCGCCGACCTCGGCGTGTCGCTGTCCACCGTGTACGAGGCGCTGCGTGCCGGCGAGCTGCCGCGCATCCGCGTCCGCGGGCAGTGGCGCATCCCCTGCGACCGCTACGAGCGGTGGCGCAACGGCGATGAGGACCTGTCGCGGCAGACCGCCCAGGTGATCCCGCTGCGGCGCAGGACGGTGGGAGCCCGTGCCTAGCCTGCGCAAGCGAGGCGACAAGTGGTACGTGCGCCTGACGGTGGGGCGCGACGCCAAGGGGCGCCGCAAGCAGGTCGAGGTCGCCACGGGCAAGACGACGCGCCACGAGGCCGAGGCCGAGGCCGCCGTGATCGTCGCGCGGGCGCAGCAGGGCACGATGCCGTCGACTGACCGCACGACGGTCTCCGAATGGCTGGAGCGGTGGCTCGCCGACGTGGTGCGGCCGTCGCTCGCCCCGGCGACCGTGCGCTCGTACGAAGGCGCGGTCAAGAACCACCTCTCGCCGATGCTGGGCGGCATCCCGCTGCGCGACCTGCACCCCTCGGACTTGGCGCGCCTGTACGCGAGCCGCGCGAGGACGCTGGCGCCGAAGCACGTCCTATACCTGCACCGCCTCATGCACCGCTCGCTTGGCGTCGCTGTGCGGTGGGGCTTGGTGCCGCGCAACGTAGCCGATGCGGTGGACGCGCCGAGGGCGCGCGCCGCAGAGCGGCCGACGCTCACGGCCGATGAAGCCGCGGCGCTGCTGGACGCGGCACGGGCGGACAGGCTCTACGCGCTCTACTGGCTGGCGCTGGAGACGGGGCTGCGGGAGGGCGAGTTGGTCGGTCGGCGGTGGGCAGACTTCGACGAGAAGGGCCGCACGCTGGCCGTGGGGAGCCAACTCCAGCGCGTCTATGGCGAGGGCATCGTCGAGCGCCCCACCAAGGCGCGGCGCCCGCGGTCGCGCGTGCCGCTGTCGGCGGCTGCCGTGCGCGTCCTGAAGGCGCACCGAGGCCGCCAGGATGACGAGCGCGCCCTCGCCGGGTCGGCATGGGACGGGAGCGGCTGGATCTTCTGCTTCGAGGACGGCCGGCCGATCGAGCCCGGGTACGTCGGCAAGCACTTCAAGCGGCTGCGCAAGCGCCTGGAGTTGCCGGAGGGCATGCGGTTCCACGACCTGCGCCACACCTCCGCGACGCTGGGCGTCGCCCATGGCGAGCCGCTGGAGAGCGTGGCGAGCCGCCTCGGTCACGCCAGCCGCGCGACCACGCTGACGATGTACGGGCACGCCACGCCGCCGATGGAGCAGGCCGCGGCAGAGAAGCGCGGCGGCTTGCTGGAGCGGCCCAACCGAACGGACGAGCCGAACAAGGAGGGGACGGCGTGAACAGGTCCTGTGGGGAGTTTGTGGGGAGTTCGGGCGGCTTGTGCTCTGGGAGCGGTGCGCCCGAAGGGATTCGAACCCCTGCCCCGCTGATTAGAAGTTTTGAGACGGGCCTGTCCCCTATTGACGCATATTCGCAGGACCGCGATTTGTCGCGCTCCTCCGCTGGAGTCAGCACAACCGTTCGCGCCGAGAATGGGCCTTCCGCGGCTCCTGTGTGGGGAGTTTGTGGGGAGCGTCGGTGTTCGCATCCCGACGCCCACCCCGCAGACTGGCCGGTCATCGCGCTGCCGCTCGCCGAGGGTGGTGGGACCGCATGACCTTCGCCTACGCCGACCCTCCGTACCTCGGCATGGCCCACCGCTACCCCGAGAAGCAGGAAGTCGACCACGCCGAGCTGATCGCGCGCCTCGTCCGCGACTACCCGGACGGCTGGGCGCTGTCATGCCACAGCCCGTCGCTGCGCCTGTTGCTGCCGCTGTGTCCCGAGAGCGCCCGGGTGTGCGCGTGGGTGAAGCCGTGGTGCTCCTGGAAGCCCAGCATGCGGATGGTCTATGCGTGGGAGCCCGTCATCGTCTGCGGCGGTAGGCAGACGAAGGTTCGTGGCAAGACGCCATCCGTTCGGGATTGGGTCGCGTGCAGTTCGGAGCGAAAAGCGCGCATCTTCGGGCAGAAACCACTCGAGTTCTCCTTCTGGCTGTTCTCAGCACTCGGCATGCGGCCCGACGACACGCTGGATGACCTCTACCCCGGAAGCGGCACCGTCACCCGGGCGTGGCACGCGTGGCGCGGCAGCCTGCTGCCGCTCGCCCTGGCAGGCGATGCGCGGTGACGGCGGATTGCATGGGGCGGAATCCATCGGGCCTGACGCACGTCGGCTACGCGGATCGCGCCGGCTTAGCCGTCCCGGCTGATGCCGGGGTCGCGGCACTCGACGCGGCCGGCCAGCCGCTGCCGCTGCACGGCACTACGGGAACGAGTCTCGGCGGCGTGCTGTACCCGGCGCCTGCTCGCCTGACGTTCATCGACGTGTTCTGCGGGTGCGGCGGCGCGTCGCTGGGGTTCCTGAACGCCGGCATGGAGGGCCTTGCCGCGATCGACCTGGACCTGTGGGCGCTCGCCACGTACTGGCACAACCTCTGCGGCCCAGGCAGCCGGTGGATCGGCGAGGGCGGCATCGTCCGCGAAGGACGCGGAAAGACGCGCGTGCCGGACGACATCCGCCCGGGAAACGGCCACTTCGACCGGCCATGGTTGGAGCTGCCGGACGCCGACGAGGCCGAGCCGCGGCAAATGCCGGTCCGCAACCTCATCCGCCGCGACGTGGCCGACCTCGGCGCCGATGAGCTTCTGCGCATCGTCGGTCTACCGCCCGGAGCCGTCACGATGATGCACGGCTCGCCGCCCTGCCAGGGCTTCAGCGTCGCCAATAGCCGCCGCTTCATCGACGACCCGCGCAACGCGCTGTACCGCGAGTTCATCCGTCTAGTGGCCGGCGTCAAGCCGATCCACGTCAGCATCGAGAACGTGCCGGCCATGCTGACGTTCGGAGACGCGTGGCTGCACATCCAGGAGGACCTTTCGGCGCTCGGTTACCGCGTCGGGTGCAAGATTCTCGACGCATGCGCCTACGGCGTCCCGCAGTTTCGCCCGCGCGCCATTGTGAGCGCGAACCGAGGCGCGCTCGACCCGTGGTGGCCCGTGCCGACGAACTGGGGCGACAAGGACCTGGAGGCATTCGACCGATTCCCCGCGCTGCTCGCCGAGGTGCGGGCCTCCGCGACGCTGACGGCCGACCCGCAACCCACGGAGCTCTGCATCGTCACGCCGACGAGCGGCGACCGTGGTCCATACCTCGCGCGCCTTGCCGCGCGCGACGGCAACCGTGCCAAGCTCACGGACCCGTTCGGCGGCAAGCACGACGTGATGTGGACGACCGTGCTGGGCTTCGGGGCGCACACGCGGCGCCAGCGCAGCCTCTTTGACTCGTTCGCGACTGCATCGGCTGCGGCTGGAGGCGGCAGGTCGTGAGCCGCGTGCTTCCTGTCGCTCAGGAGTTGCACGCCGCGCAAGAATCGTGGGGGTGAACAAATGCCGGCGATCATGCTCGACCGCGGAAGGTTTGCACTGGTGGACGACGGGGACTTTGAGCGCGTCAAGGGTCACAGGTGGACGACGAACCGGCCGCATGTCACAGCGTCTGGACTGGAATTCTGGTACGCGCAGGCGCACATTGACGGCAAAACCGTGCGAATGCATCGCTTCATCATGGACGCGCCCTCGGGGACGCAAGTCGACCACATCAACGGCGACGGATTGGACAACCGCCGATCAAACCTTCGCCTGTGCTCGCACGCGGGCAACAACCGGAACCGGCACGTCAAGAACGCACCGGCGCGAGGAGTCTTGCGCCTATCCTCCGGGCGCTGGTCAGCCCGCATCGGGGTCGACGGCAGGAACGTCGGCCTCGGGACCTACGACAGTAAGGAGGCGGCGGCGCGGGCTTACGATGCGGCCGCGGTGCGTCTTCATGGGGAGTTCGGATCGCTAAACCTGGCTGACGACACGGCCGTCCTGCCGTGCTCCCTCGCCGAGACCGACGGCACGCACTCGGGGGCCTGCGCCGCGGCCGCGATCGACTCGTTTTCCACTTACCTGGTCCGGCCCGGATCGGAACGCAACGGGGCCAACGCCCTGGTCGAGTCACTTCGCCGTTGGGCGCAAGAGCAGCTGCGATCCGGATACCCGGACTGGACTGTCTCCTATGCGCTCTCGGCTGTCAGTTGCGGGATGAGGCAGTCCGAGCCCGTCCTTTTCCCGGCGGTCTACGCAGGCTGATTCGGCGGGGCCGCCGACTTGCATTTCTTGCATCCCGGAGGTGGGCGAGACGCCGCTCGACTGGTTCAAGTTCTACCCGGCCGCCTGGCTCGGCAGCGCCCGCATCGGCGGCGGGATGACCATCGAGCACGAGGGAGCATACATCCGCCTTCTCGCCCGCGCGTGGGAGCGTGCGCAGCAGACTGGGGAGTGCGGCGTGCCCGACGACGACGGGTGGCTCGCGGCCGCTTGCCGCGTTGCCCCTCGGAAGTGGGCCACGATCCGCGCCGTCCTGGTCGAGGGTCCGTGCGCCGTTTTCGAGCGCCGGGCGGGGCTTTTGGTCAATGTCCGCCTCGACCGCGAATGGGCGTCAGCGAAGACGAAAAGCGCAACCGCAACCGCGTCCGTCAATGCCAGGTGGCACAAGGAAGGGGACGATACGAACGTAATACCGACGCATACGGACGTAATACGAACCGATACCACGTTAAGACTTAAGACAGAAGACCAAGACTTAAGACAAGACATGGGACAGGACGAGGGCGCTGACGCGCCCCAGTCGCCGCCTCCCGCGGCGACCACGACGAGCCTGCTGCCGTCCGCCGTGGTGGCGATGTGGAACGCCAAGTGCGGGGCTGACCTGCCGCGCGCCCTACGGCTGACCCCCGATCGCGACAAGCACATCAGGGCGCGCCTGTCATCGGTGCGCGGCCGCGACGAGGCGTGGTGGGCTGATTATTTCGCCCGCATATCCGCCTCGCCGTGGTGCCGGGGTGCCAACCCCCGGTCCTGGCGCGCGACGCTCGATTGGGCTGTCGGCTCCGAGGACGTGGTCGCCAAGGTCCAGGAGGGCACCTACGACGGGCGCAGACCCCCGACCCGCGCCTCCACTCTTGCCGAGTCCAGCTCGGCCCGTTACGCAGCCGCCGTGCGCGAGAGGGGGCCGATCAGCCGTGACGCGTGAGGAGTGGATTCCGTTGGCCGCACGGCTTGACCACAACTGGCGCGACTCGCGGGCAACGGAAGCGACGTGGGAGGTGTTCTTTGAGGCGCTGCGCCCGTATCCCGCGCACGCAGTCGCATCGGCCGTCGCCACTGGGATCCGAGAGAACCAGGGCCGCTTTCTGCCGCCGGCCGCCTACTGGGTCGACCTTGCGCGCCACGCACTCCAGGGCGAGTCTGCGGTGCTCGCGCTGCCTCGGGGCGCCGACACGCCGGCGGCCAAGGCCGCGGCGAGGCGGTTCTTCGACGAGGGTCGCAGGAGCCTGGAGAGCGCGACGGGTCCGATGGCGGCCGGGCTTCGTGCCGCATTCGGCGCGCCCAACCAGCCGCCGGCGACCAGGCGCCCGGAGCGCCCGCCGGCTGACGACGTCCCGTTCGCACTCTGACCCACAGGAGGCGACCGCCCATGGACCCGCTCCGCGTCGACGTGGTCTACACGCTCCGTTCGTACCGCTCCTGGGTCTACGACCGCTACGTCACGGGCTACCTGCCGACCGAGGCCCAGGCGCTGCAGGAGGGCGAGCGCTACGCCGGCCGCATCCGCGCCATCGCCGGCGAGCACCCGAGCGCTGCGGCGATTGACCGCGCGGTGTCGCGGTTGCATGGCGCCGTCGCGTAGGGACGGGTGAAGGGAGGGGTCGGCGTGAGCATGACGCTGGCGCGGCAGGCCGGCGAGGTCCGCAGCCGCGTGGTCCTGCAGCCCAAGGGCGAGGCCATCGCGGTCTCGCCCGTCCCGATCGCGGCGTCCGACATCCTGCGCTGCCAGATGCGGCGCATGCCGCCGATCCAGGCGTGCCGCGAGCTGGGCTGCAGCGTGTACCAGCTCATCGTCGCGTGCCACAGGGCGCAGCCGCGCATCGAGTACCCGGGACTGCCCGCGACGACCAACGACCCGCGCGCCCGCGCCATGCAGGAGGCGCTGGAATCCGCTCCCGAGGCGGAGCCGCAGTCCCCCGCCGTCGCCGCATCCGTCGCGGCGCTGGAGCGCGAGGTCGTGGCAGCCTCGGCCGTCGCCGCGGCGATGCCGGAGCCGCCGCCGATCCCCGCTCCGCGCGGCGGAGCCAAGCCTCGCAAGCCGACGCATCGCGAGGTCCAGATCCGGGAGGCCGTCGCGACTGGCGAGCAACCCGCCGCGTTCTGCGCGCGCGTCGGTATGAGCGCGTCCCAACTCGCGTGGTGGCTCCGCAAGCACCGCAGCTGGGGCATCGCGTGGCCCGCCGTGCCAAACCCCGGCACCGCCGGCATGGACGCGCTGCAGGCCGAGATCGACGCGCTCAGCCGCGAACGCATGCGCGACCCGCTGCCCGGTCGGCCGACGGCGCGCGACGCCGCGGCGGTGGCGGCCGTGCTGGAGGCGGAGCGCGCCGACCCGCAGCGAAGGCCGCGCCGGGGGCTGCCCGCTGTGCGGCGCGCGTGGCTCAACGTGCCGATCATGGTCGACGGCGACGGGCGCGTGTACGTGCCGGTGCACGTCGAGTGGGCGTGCGAGGGTCTGACGGTCGAGCAGGGGCGCGACGCGATGCAGGCGCTCGGCGCGGTGATCGCGGGACGCGCGGGGAGCCGTGGGGCGTGATCTTCATGTGCGGCAGAGGCGGCTGCGTTGTGTCGCTCCGCGTGCTCGTGTGCGGCTCAAGGGCTTGGACCGAACCGGAACCAATTCGCCGCGAGTTGGAGGCGCTGTATGCCGCCGGGTTCGAGGAGGTCGTCCACGGAGGGGCCATGGGAGCGGACTCGCTCGCAGGGGCCATCGCTCACGAACTCGGCTATTCGGTTCGCTGCGTCCCTGCCGACTGGCGGCGCCACGGCCGAGCCGCGGGTCCGCTTCGCAACGCCAGGATGCTGAGCGAGCACAGCCCCGACCTCGTGCTCGCCTTCACGCACGACCTCGCGAAGAGCCGCGGGACGTCCGACATGGTGCGGAAGGCGCGCGAGGCTGGCGTCCAGGTTCGCGTCATCCCGACCGACGCAGCAGGCGATGCCGAGTGAACCGAAATGCGGCCCGCGGCGCGGTGGATAAGTCGCCAGCGCCCAACGATAGCGGAAGCGGGCGTGAACGCTCGTCGCGCCCCGTTCCCGCCGCGCTGGCGGCACGCCAGCCGACGTGGGCCGCCGCGCCGCTTCCCGGGGGCGGCTGGCGCATCACCGTGCCGGGTCGGCCGGTGTCGAGCAACCAGAGCGGCGGGGGGCACGAGCACTGGGCGGCGAGGAGCAGCCGCAAGGCGGGATATCTGCACGCTCTGACGTTGCTGCGGCTGAGCAACGGCCTGCCGCGCCCGGTGTTTGAGCGTGCGACCCTGGCCATCGCGTGCTACTTCCCGACGCGACGCGAGCGCGACCCGCGCAACTTTGACATCGGAGCAGGGGCAAAGGTCCTGGTGGACGCCTTGCTCTGCCGACCGGAGCCGACGCCCATGCAACTTTTCGCCCTGCGGCGGAAGCCGCCGACGCCGGGGTCTGGGTGGCTGCGCAACGACGACCCGGAGCACCTTCGGGTACCGGGCGAGCCGAGCATCGAGGTCGGAGCGCTGCGGACGGAGATCGTGCTGGGGCCGTGGGAGGGTGAGGCGTGACATACAGTGCCGTAGCCGTGCGCATGGATGGCGGCGGTTGGGTTGCCGTCGTGCCGGAAATGCGCTTGACGGTCGAAGCTCCCACCATGGCTCTGCTCCGCAGCCGCGTGCGGAAGGCGTGCGGAGAGGCGGCCAGGGCGCGAGCCGGCGAGGGGTGGTTCCACGGGCCGCGCCGGAACCTCGTCTCGCTGCGGGTGATGCGCGTGGCCACGAGGAGGAGTGATCGGTGACGGACGACATCGCCCCGCTGGTGGCGCAGGTGCAGCGCGAGCGGCGCGCGGTGCTGGAGGAGCTGTATCGCGCTAGGTTCGGCGACAACGGCGGCGGCCCGGCGCACTCGATCGACCTCCGCAGCGTGCCGTTGGAGCGTGTCGCGCCTTCTCTTTCGCGGCTCGCCGCCGACCGCCTCGCGGGGACGTACCCCGAGATTGCCGCGCCAGACGGCTATACGCGCGCCGGCTGTCGCGTGTGGATCACCCCCGCCGGCATCGCCGAGGTCGAGCGCATGTGCGCGGCGCGGGAGGACGACGCGGCGCTGGTGGAGACTATCCGCACAGAGATCGTGCTGGCGTGGCGTGAGATCAGGGACGCCCCCGGCGTCGGCGTCGAGCGAGGAAACGAGATCATGCGGGCGGCCAATGCGTGCGCCCGCAAGGTCGTCGCGATGGTGCGGGGTGAGGCGTGAGCGAGGCCATCGCGGTCTGTCTGCTGTGCGTGACGGTCGGGTTCGTAATCGGGGCGGTGTGGTGCGCCCTTCGCCGTCCATTCTCCAGGTCGCGCCCTTGGCGCCGGCGGCCGTTTTGACTACAGCCCCACCGTCGCGGCGTGGCTCCTGGCGCGGAAGGAGGGCGGGAAGTGACCGTATGGCTGCCGCGCTGGATGGTCGATGGCGCCTTCCTCGCCATCGCCGCAACCGCGCTCGCCCTCCTGTGGCTCGCGGCGATGAATCGCCTGTGGCTCGCCGTGCGCCGGTTCGCCATGGCGCGCGGGATATGGGCTGACGTGTGGACGGTGGCGATGAAACGGCGCTACGAGGAGCGGCAGCGGACGGGCAAGCCGCCGTGGTGGGCGCTGTGGTGACTACAGCCCCTCTGCGACGAAGTCCGCGCTCGTGCGCGCGAGGCCCAGCGATGTTCAGGGAGGGGGCTGGCGCTTTGAGAGAGAGCATCGAGCAGCGCCTGTGGTCGGGGTTGGCGCTGCCAAGCAGGCCGAGCGGCGTGCCTGACGCGGAGTGGCGGAGGTTCGTCAAGCATGTGCGCGACGGCGAATCATTCTCCCAGATTGGCCGACAGGAGGCAGTCACGAGAGAAACGGTGCGCCAGTCGGTCCACAGGTGCGCTGGCAGGCTGCTCGGCGTCGGCCACCGAACCGGAGATAGGGTGTATCCGTGGCTCACTCGGGACCGGGTCCCGCCGGCCTTCCGTGCTCTCTTGAAGTCGTCGCGTCAGTAGCCGGGGATTTGCGCCCATGCTACTGACAATCCTGCTGACAGCGCACCCTCAAAGCCGCTCCGCCACCAGATCCGCCGATGTCCTGACGAGGCCCTTGGCGAGCCTGATGTACCGCTGCGTGGTCCTGACGCTGGCGTGGCCGAGGTCGCTCTGCACCTGCATGAGGTCGGCACCCGCGACGAACGCCTGCGTGGCGAGGTACGAGCGCAGCCAGTGCGCGCTGACGTGCCGCACGCCGGCCGCCACGGCGATGCGCGCGAGCATGCGGTCGGCCGCCTGCTGGCTGCAGCGGCCGCCGTGCCGCGCCGGCCAGAGCGGGCCCGCATCCGTGCGCCACGCCTCCAGCGCCTGGAGCACGCGCGGCAGCAGCTTCACGCTCCGCGCCTTGCCGCCTTTGCCCACCACGCGCAACCCCGTGTTGCCCGTTGGGTCCCGGTAGACGTGCGCCCAGGTCGCGTCCAGCGCCTCGCTGATCCGCAGCCCCGTCGTCGCCAGCAGCAGCAGCAGCGCGCGGCCCTTGGGCGCGGCAGCCGCCAGCATGGCGCGCAGCTCCTCGCGCGAGAGCATGCGCGGCGCGCCGTCCGCCGCCACGCGCGGCGCCAGCACGACGCGGAACGGGCTCTTGGCGACCGCGCCAAGGTCCTCGGCGAACGAGAACAGCGAGCGCAGCGCCGCCAGGTGCTTGGCCTGCGTCGCAGACGCCATGCCGCACTCGCCGAGCGCCTGCGCGTACCACAGCGCCTCCGTCTGCGTCGCGGTCAGCACGTCGCGGCCGAGGTGCGCCGCGAACCGCTGCACGGCCCCGGTGTACGCGCGCACTGTGCCATCGCTGTGGCTGCGGGCGTAGGCGCGGGCGAGCCACAGGCGGACGACGGCATCGGAGTCGGGAGCGGCGGGAGGGGACGGGAGCGGGGCGAGGGCGAGGGACATGGGGGGAGATCCTCCTCGCGCGGTGCGTTCGAACGCCGCTCACGCCAGAGCCGCGCGAACCGCCTTGAGCGCTTCCTCGGCGAGCCGCGCCATGCTGGGGCCGTCCGTCGCGCGGTCGAGAATCGGCACCGCGATGGTCGCCACGCGGTTGCAGAAGTCGATCTGCTTGACGCCCCGGGGCTTCTTCACCTGAGCGATCACCCAACCGAGATTTCGCGCCCGCAGCTCCCGCATCGCGAGGTTCATCGCGCATCGCCTCCGTTGTGGGCTCATCAGGCGGACACGACCTCGCGCTTGGCGGTGTCGAGCACTGCCACGCCGTATGCGTAGGCGTGCGCAGCCTGCTCGCCCAACCGCTGGGCTGCGGCTCGGGTCTGCCGCGTGCCCACCAACACGCCGCGCCGGTAGGCCGCATAGTCATCCTCGGCGCCGCCCTCCACCGCCCGGACCTCGAATCGCCCGCCCTGCTTCGCCATCGCCAACCGCCTCCCCGTGGCCAGAGCATACTGCCGGGCGCGGCAGAAGTCAAGACGTCGCACTGGGCGGCTTCCTCGGGTTCCCGCGCGGCTTCGGCATCTGTTGGCACAGGGCGCGCCACACGCCTTCGGTCGCGACCCACCTGTCGCCGACGCGCGAGAGGCGAGCGTCGCCAGCGCTGTACGCCCGCTTCGCGCGGTCCCTCACGGTCCTATCACTTAGCGCGAGGAGCCTGGCCGCCTCTGAGGCGTCCATAAGGCGCGCCATGCGCGCGGGGCGCGGGTCGGCCGCCCTAGCGGGACGGCAGCCACAGCGCCTGCCTTGATCGCAGCCGGGCATCACGACCCAAAATCGAAGACAGAGCGAGCATTCGACGACCTCGACCCCTGGCCACTCCGGGTGGAACGCGCCCGCCCTTTGCTTCGCGGTGATACCTCGCCTGAAAAGCGAGCGGAGCAACGGAAGCCTCTCCAGCGAGACCGCAGCGGTGATTACGCCGAGGTGAGAGAAGTGGCCTGTGGATAAAGCGCCCTCCATTGCCCCGTGGCATTTGCTGCATAGGCACACGAGATTGTCCGCTTCGTTAGAACCGCCGGACGCGATCGGCTCGATGTGATGGCCCCGAGGCCTATCGGCCGAACCGCAGACGGCACACTCCCCGTCGAACGCCCTCCTCGCGTCCTTCCGTGCGCCTTGCGTGCCGACCAACGCGATCTCCCCTTTACTGCCGACAGAGGCAGTATACCTCGCTCGGCTCACGGCGGGTAGGGACCGGAGGGCGGGGCGCGTATGTGCGTAGGCGCAGGGAGGCGAACGCGTATGCGGCTGTCGCCAGAGGCGCGGGAGGTCGCGGAGGCCGCGCTGTGCCAGTACCGGCGGATGCGCGAGGACCTGGGCGCCTACGGCGAGCTGCAGGAGGACTGCACGGCGGCGCCCACGGCCAGGTGGTCGCACATCGGCAGCAGCCGCGGGCAGCCCGGCAACCCGACGCGCAACCGCGCCGTGCGGCTGGCGTCGTTCGCCGAGGAGCGTGGGCTGGACGGGGCGCGCCGAGCCGTGGCGACCGTCGACGCCTGGCGCGGGCGGCTGCACCGCGACGACCGCATCGTCGTGGCGCTCGTGTACGGGCTGGAGCGCGCGGAGCGCACGACGCTGGAGGAGGCGTGCGGCGCCCTGGGGATCCCGTACGGCGATGCGCGGGAGCGGCAGGCCGTGGGCGAGCACATGCGCGGGCTGCTGGCGGACCTGGCGGGGGCGCTGGGCGCCAGTCGCCGGCCCGGCCGGCCGCGCGCCGGGCAGCGGGAGGCGGAGGCCCTTGCAGCCAGCTGACGTGCGCAGGCTCGCCGTCGCCGTCGTGGGCCGCGCCATGGCGGACGCCCGCGGGACGGACGGCACGGAGGAGTCGGAGGAGGCGCGCGCGCACCCGTTCGACGCGGACGGGATCGAGATGTGGTGCGAGGTCCTGGGCGTCGATCCCCGCGAGCTGGCCAGGGCGCTCCAGCACACGCGCGCCGGGCGGTTCGTGGTCCCTGAATTGTCCACCCCGGCGAAAGGCATGCGCGCGTAGGGAGAGGCGAGGCGAGGGAGCCGCGGGAGGGCCTCTTGACAGGCGCGGGCGGGTGTGCGCAGAGTATCGTCGCGAGATTCGTCGGCGGCCGTCCTGAGGGGCGGCTTTGTGTTTGGTTCGGGGGTGCGGCGACGTGGCGTTCGTCAAGCCGTCGCGCGTGTCCGTGCCAGCTCCGACGCTGGAGCGTCGCGTCTACACAGACGCCGAGCGCGCCGAACTCGCCGCGTGGCGCCAGAAGGCGTCTGCCCTGCGGCGGCAGGGCGAGGATCTGCCGCTTGGTCCGCGCGTCGCCCCTCCCGGCGGCAAACAGCCGCGAAGGCAACGCGCGCGACGTCCCAACGCCCGCCAGTGGTGAAACGCCCGGATGCGTAGCGTGCGGTCCCCGCGCAACCCGCGCACCGCACGTCGGCGGATCGGCGCGAGGGAGCGATGGAGGCAAGGACGCCGGCCATCGTAAGGCCCCGCCGGACGCCCTCCGGGACCCGCGCCTGAAAGCCGCGGGCCGTGGCGGGAACCGAATACCCCGGGCACCCTGCACCCAACTTCGGGCGGAGGGGGTTTGGGGGAGGTGGGTCCAAAAGCCCCTTCGCCTCCAGGCGACTTCCGCATTGGAGCCCTAAGCCGCTTGCGGCGTGTGGCGAAGCCGCCCCTGAGGCGCATCGCCGCGTCAGAGCCGGCCGACGCGTCGGGACGCCGCAGCGACGCCTACCCGCACCCCGAACGATCCCCCGCAACGCAAGCCCAGGAGGCGTGGTGAGGTCCGATGGCCGCCGCGGCGGCGACCAAGCCGCGCAAGCGATCGCGACGAACGACGGCGGATGCGCCGGCGCGCGGTAGCGCCAAAGGCACCGCCGCCGCGAAGGTCACAGGTCGCCACGAGATCGCCAACCTCACGCCGGAGCAACGCAGCGCCTGGATGAGCGCTCTAGGCAGCCTCGGCGGCGCACCGACGAGCCTCACGCCGGCCGTCGCGCAGCAGATCGTCGAGGCCGTCAGGATCGGCGTGCCGATGACCGCTGCGGCATGGTCCGCGGGCGTCAGCGACAGCGCGGTCAGCGACTGGCGCGGCAGAGGCGAGGCGGATAGGGCGAATGGTGTTGAGACTATCTACTCGCGCTTCGTGGAAGCGCTAAAGGGCAGCGAAGGCTTCGCCATCACCCGATGCGTGACACAGTTGCAGACAGTCCAGGGAGACTGGCAACGCTGGGCGTGGATGCTTGAGCGTCGTTGGCCTGAGTGGTTCGGTCGCAGAGACGCTCTCGCAGTAAGCATGCAGGGCGATGTACGAATCACGGTAGCGTTTGATGCCAACTGGCACTCACGCGATGTGATTGACGTAACGCCTGCGGCACAGGGCGAGACGCAGAAACGTGGCAGGAAGCCGAGGGAACTGGACGGGCAGCCGGGCGGCTGACGCGGGCGGGAATGTTGTGGGAATGAGTGGTTCTCACACCATTGCGACACCCACCCACCCCCGCGTACCGCGCGGTCGGCCGAACCATGCACCGTCACACAGAATTATTTGCACCGCATCCTCCCCCTGGGAGGCGCTGCCAGATGGCCGCCCTCCTCCGCCGCCTCCTCGGCTCCTGCTGCGGCTTCGACATCGCGGTGATGGTCGGCGCGGCGGGCGCAGCGACGCTTTGGCCGTCCATCGCCCACCGCTCGGTCGCCGGGATCGTTCTCGGCGGCTTCTACCTCCTGTCAGCCACGTTCGTGTCGGGCGTGGAGACGGGCCGGCTGGCCGCGGCGCGCCGTCGGCTTCCCTGACCCCGACGCCCAAGGAGGCGCGCCGCCATGACGGAGCGCGAGGTCGCGCGGGTGCGCTGCTGCCGCTACCCTGGGCCGTTCCGTCGCGCGTGGCTTACGGGGCCGCCGTTTCGCGCGGTGCTCTGCGAGCGGTGCGGCGAGGTGACGGCGACGTGCGGCGCGGCCCTGCAGATCGTCTGGCGGTACACGTTCGGCCTGTTCTGGCGCGGCGAGGTCTTGGTGGAGCGCCGTGTCCACGACATCCGCCCGAACGGTCAAAGCGACATGGAGCGGTTCCCATCCTGACGCCCTGGAGGCGCTGCCCGTGACATTCGCCGAGCGCATCGCGCGGCCGATCCAGTTCGTCCACGCCAAACAGCATGGCAACCCCGACGGGAGCCGCAGGGTGACGGCGACGCTCATGGCGCAGGACCAGGGGGACTACCCCGAATCGTGCGGGCTCGCCACCGAATCCGACCTCCGCGCCGCAGGCTTCGTCCGCGTCCCCTCCCCCGACGACCCCGCCGCCGTGGAGTTCTTCGCCCAGCGCATGCATGAGGCGTGGATGCGGCAGAGCGTGGTGAACGGTTGGCCCGGGCATGCCTACGTGGCATTCGCCCTGCGCGACACGGGGATCTGCTTCGCCTGCGCGCGGCCGTTCAGTGAGCATCACCAGAGCATGCGCCCCTACGCCGACCTCAGCGAGCCGGTGAAGGAACTGGACCGCGCGGGCGCCCGTGAGTTCCTGCGCGCGCTGGCCGAATGGCAGCCGAAGGAGGCCGCCGATGGACCCCACGCCGCCGCTGAATGACGCCGCCACCTACGCGGCGGCGCGCAAGAACGTCTGCGACGCGTTCAACTGCGCGCGCACGGCGTTGCTGCTGATGATCGCGCGCGCGGGCGGCGATCCCGCCGCGGGCGCCTCCGCCGACTGCGCCGCGCTCTCGCACGCCGTGCTTGAGTTGACGCAGGCGCAGGTCATCGTGCTGGCGCACGGGCTGGCGTGAGGCCGCGGACGCCTGGAGGTGGCGGCCGTGCCGCGCGAGCGCAAGAGCACGCAGCAGGCGCGCGTCGCGGCCTCCGGCGGCGTCCGCGAGGTCCAGGTGCGCGTCCCGGCACCATTGCCTCACCAGGCGGAGGTCCTGGACAGCCCCGCGCGGTGGAAAATTGTGATAGCGGGCCGCAGATATGGAAAAACTTTGCTCTCGCTCATCGCGTGCGTGGCGGGCCACGGCGGACCCGACCGGCCGCTGAAGGGCGCTGTTCACGGCGGCAACATCTGGTGGGTCGCGCCGACCTTCGGCCAGGCGTCGGACGTGTGGCGCGAGCTGAAGTGGTCCCTGCAGGGCGCGTGGGTGGACAAGTCGGAGACGGAGCGCCGCATCCTGCTTCCGGGCGGCGGCGCCGTCACGGTCAAGTCCAGCGACAACCCCGACCTGCTGCGCGGCGCGGGCCTGGACGGCCTGGTGCTGGACGAGGCGGCGCTCTGCGTCCCCGAGACGTGGGGGCAGGCGCTGCGCCCCGCGCTGGCCGACCGCAAGGGCTGGGCGCTCCTGGTGAGCACGCCGAAGGGCCAGAACTGGCTCTGGGAGGTCTTCGAGCGCGCCGCCGTCCTGCCGGACTGGCAGCGGTGGCAGGCGCCGACCTCCGGCAACCCGCGCATCGACCCCGCCGAAATCGAGGCCCTGCGGGCGACGATGGGCGCGCAGGAGTACATGCAGGAGGTCGAGGCGCAGTTCGTCCGCGAGGGCGGCAGCGTCTTCCGCCGGCAGTGGTTCCGCTACTTCACCGACGACATCGCGACGGGCGAGCGCGTCCTGCACGACCCCGATGGGCAGCGCCGCCTGCCGATGGGCGCCGGCTCGTGCTTCGTCACGGTCGACCTGGCCGTGAGCACCCGCACGTCCGCCGACTACACCGTCATGGCGGTCTGGCACCTGACGGCGGAGCAGGACCTGCTGCTCATCGACATGGTGCGCGACCGCATCCAGGGACCCGACCAACTCCCACTCCTGCGGCAGCTCTGCGGGCGGTATCCGATCGCCTGGGCGGCCGTGGAGGACGTGGGCTACCAGAAGGCGCTCATCCAGGACTCGCAGCGCGCCGGACTCCCCGTGCGGCCCGTGCGCCCCGACCGCGACAAGGTCGCGCGCGCCAACCTCGCCGCCGGCCGCTACCGCTCGGGCAAGATCTACCACCGGCAGAACGCCGAGTGGCTGCAGGCGGCGGAGGGCGAGCTGCTGGCGTTCCCCGACAGCAAGCATGACGACGTGGTGGACGCCGTGTCGATGGGCGCCCTGGAGGCGTCCAACTCCTGGAGCGGCCTGAAGCAGTACTACGCCGAAATCCGCGCACGCGCCAAGAAGGCGGGTTGACGATGCCTGGACGCAGCGGGCTCCGCGAAGCCACCCGCGGCGGCGTGACGCTCCTGAAGCCGCCCGCACAGCCGCCTGAGCCGCAGGACCGCCGCTTCCGCATCGTCATCGAGGGCGCCATCGACCCCGCGGGGCGCCCCGCCATCGGCCGCCTGGAGCTGCAGTTCGACCCCGAGCGGCCGGTGAGCGCGCTGGAGGCGGAGGCGATCTGCCGCCGCGTGGCGTTCGCGCCGCCGGCCGCCGCGCAGCAGGCGCCCGCCCAGGAGGCGTCGTCGTGAACCTCGACGCCGAGATCGCCCTGCACCGCAACCGCATCGTGGAGCTCAAGGCCAACATCCTGGACGCCCGGGAAGAGCTGGAGCGCGAGCAGATGGTCCTGCTGGCGCTGGAGGCCGTGGCGCAGCAGCCCGCGCCGGAGGCGGCGCCGCAGCCGCAGGTCCGCGCGCGCCGCGCCGGCGCCCAGGAGGGATAGCGGTGGACGGGCTGCGCGACCTGCGCTGCGGCTGCGGCCGCCTGCTGGCGCGGATCTCCGGCGGCGGCCGCGGCATCGTCCAGATACGGTGCAAGGGTTGCCACGCGCTCGTCCAGGCGACGGGCGACCGCGTCGAGATCGTCGAGCAGGGCGAGGCGCGCTATGCCGGCGGCCAGCGCCAGCCGGTCGGGACCGCGACGCTGGCGGAGTGAACGGCCCCGCGCACAACACAGAGCCCTCGGAAGGGCCGCCGCTCGGGAAACCGGGCAGGCGGCCCCTTTTTGTTTTCCTCCCGGCCCTCGGCCCTCGACCCGAAAAGGAGGAGATCGCCCGTGGCCAAGTCCTACCAGAACCTCAACACGACCTTCGGCGTCGGCTTCGCCCGCATCGAGTCCGACGACGCGGCCGGCACTGTCACGGTCCAGACCCAGAAGGGCGGCGCCTGGACCGACAAGCAGGTGTTTGACGAGACCGGCGGGGGCGGAGACTCCCTCGCGCAGCAGGCCACCTTCACGGCCAGCGGCTCCTGGGTCGTGCCGGCCGGGGTCAACCGCGCCTTCGTCCAGGCGTGGGGCGCCGGCGGTGGCGGCGGTGGCGGAGGCTCGGATTCCGCCTTCATCGGGGGCGGCGGGGGCTCCGGCGAGTTCATCCAGGGCTGGGCCGCCGTGACGCCCGGGGCCTCCGAGACCATCACGGTCGGGGCGGGCGGCACGGGCGGCGCGGGCGGCGCCTCTGCCTCCACGGCGACGGCCGGCAGCGACGGCACGGCGGGCGGCGACACGACCGCCCTCGGGATCACGGCCAAGGGCGGCGCGCTCGGCTCCGGGGCCGGGACGGGCGCCAACGGGGGCAACGGGGCCGCCGGCACGGGCGGCACCGGCATCGTGGGGGCCATCGGGACGGACGGCACGGCTGGATCGGCTGGCGGCGGAGGTGCCGCGGCGGGGTTCGGGGCGGCGGGCGGTGCCGTCGGGACCACCCACACGGCGGCGGCCGGCGGAACCGGCGGAGCCGGTGGGGCGCAGGGTGCCGGCGGGGGCGGCGGAGGCGCCGCCAACGGCTCCAGCGTGGGCGCCGGTGGGACCGGCGGTGCGGGCGGTGCGGGACAGGTAACGATTTCCTGGTAGGAGGCGTCCGGCCATGCGAGCAGGCGCCCCCTTCTATTCCGGCGCCATCACGACCAGGGCCGTCACGACCGCGCAGGGCACGACGGGGCTCGCCGACCTGGCGCTGCCGGGCGAGGCGAGCACGCTGTTCGACGCGGGCGGCGTGACGATGGCCGTCCAGAACGGCGCCGACCAGACCATCACCGGCCTGACGGCCTTCTTCAGCGACCCCGCCACGGGCGCGTCCATCACGTACGACGCCACCACGCCGAGCATCGCGGCCGGCGTGGGCGGCGCCTACTACGTCGCGGTGAACGCCGGCATCCTGCCGCGGCTCGACGTGCAGGTCACGTTCGGGACCGCGCCGACCGCCGGCAAGACGGTCTCCGTGACAGCCATCGTCCAGGGGCACTGAGAGGGGCGGTGAGCCCGTGCCGACGCTGTTCGGCCGCGACATGGCGGTCAAGGCCACGGGCTCCCGCTTCCCCGGCGCGCAGCCGCGCATGATGCGCCCCGGCTACCAGCGGGACGCCATCGCGACGGCGCTCAGCGACATCGGGCGGCAGCAGAGCATGAACCTGCAGCCCGACCCGACGCTGGGCGCGCCGTTCTCCTCGTTCCCCGACAACCGCCTGACGGTGGCGCAGATGGGTCCAGGCCAGCCAGCCGAGAACTTCCCGCTCGGCGGCGAGCCGCGCCAGTACCTGTACCAGGTCGGGCGCAACTTCCCGACGACGCCAGATTCCCAGCGCGGCATCTCGGGCGACCTGCTGCGCGGGCTCGCCGACGCATCCTGGCTCGTGCGCAAATGCCTTGAGATCCGCAAAGCGGAGCTCACGAGCCTGGAGTGGGACATCGTCCCGCGCGGCCGGTCCGCCTCCGAGCGCAGGGCCAACGCAAAGAAGCACGACGGGCTAATCCACTACGTGCGCGAGTTCTTCCGCTACCCGGAAGCGTATTTCGCCATGGACGACTTCCAGTACGCGGACGAGTTTCCCGAAGGCACGATGGACGCCGAGGTTTGGCGTCGCCAGCCGCAGGTCGAGTGGACGGACTGGCTCAACGCCTGCCTGGAGGACGTGTTCGTCGGAGACTGGCTCAGCCTGTGGCCGCAGCGCACGCTCGGCGACGAGATGCTGGGCCTGCGGCGCGTGGACGGCAAGCACATCAAGGTCATCATCGACCTGGACGGCCGCCTGCCGCCCCCGCCGATGCCGGCCTTCCAGCAGTACCTGTACGGGGTGCCGCGGGCCTCGTGGAGCACGAACGAGTTCTACTTCCTGCCGCGCAACCTCCGCAACATGACAACCTTCGGATTTTCGCTCGTGCAGCAGAGCCTCGTCGCCATCGACGAGGCGTTGAAGTTCGACCAGTGGAACATCGCCGCGTACAGTTCCAACACGCTGCCGATGGG
>JAGWOC010000091.1 GCA_028872875.1 Chloroflexota bacterium
GCCGTCCGCGACCGCCACCGCGCCCGCGCCGGCGGACCCGCCGCCGACGCCCACGCCACCGGCGACCGCGAGCGCGCCGCCCTCATCCTGTGCGCCGGCACGCCCGCACGCCTCCGGCACGTTCCACGCCTCCATCCAGAGCGGCGGACTCACGCGCACCTACACGCTGTACGTGCCGCCGAAGTACGATGGCGCCCGTCGCGAGCCGCTCATGCTCGTCTTCCACGGCTCCGGGCAGAACGGCGACTACATGCAGCGCTATACGAACTTCGACCCGATCGCCGCCGCCGCCGGCGTCATCATGGTCTACCCGGACGCCGTGCCGCCGGCGCGCGAGTGGAACACCTGGAAGGCGCCCGAGGACCCCGCCGACGAGCGGTTCGTCGGCGACCTCCTGACGTCGCTCGACGCCCGACTGTGCGTGGACCCCGCGCGCGTCTACGCTGCCGGCTACTCGAACGGCGGCGGCATGGCGCAGCGGCTTGCCTGCGACATGCCCGGCCGCATCGCCGCCGTCGGCCTGGTCGGCGCGGCGTACTTCACCTGCAACGAACGCACGCCAGTCATCGCTTTCAACGGCACCGCCGACACCTTCGTCCCGTTCGGCGGCTCGCCCGAGGCCGACCCGGGCCATGGCCCCGCGCCCCCGGTCTCCGACGTGCTCGCCGGCTGGGCGAAGGGCCTCGGCTGCGGCGCCGCGCCCTCCGTCTCGCGGCTCACTACCGAGGTCGAGCTCTCGGTCTTTCGCGGCTGCCCGCGCGGGGACGGCGAGGTGCAGGCCTACACGATCATCGGCGGCGGCCACACGTGGCCGGGCGGCGCGTTCGCCGACCCGCGGCTCGGCACGACGACCGCCCAGGTCAGCGCATCCATCGCCATGCTGGGGTTCTTCGAGGCGTATCCAATGCCGTGAGCGCAGCCGCCCTGCGCCACAAGCGAGGTGGGGCCGCCGTGCACTACCTTTAGCTTGACAGCGAATTGTAGGATCATGCCAATCGATTCTTCGAGAGCGAGATGGAGGGATCCCCATGGCCGTGTACCCCGCGACGTTCGACGTCGACCGCCCATCGTCCTACGACCGCACGCAGGTCGTGATCCGCATCCTTATCATCGTCGTACTCTCGATCCTCGCCGGCGCCCTCGGCTGGGTACACGGCGTGCTCTACCTCGCCGTGCCCGTGCTGGCCGCCATCCTGATCTCGCAGAAGGGCGCGCAGGTCTATCTCGCGGAGTCCGGCGACACGATGCAGCGCTGGCTCGCCTACCTCTTTGCGTTCTACGCGTACCTCGGCCTGCTGACCGATACGCTGCCCGGCGACGACCCGCAGCGCGCGATCCGCTTTCACGTCGCCACCGCGGGCGAGCCGACGGCGGGCAATGTGCTGCTGCGCATCATCCTCGCGATCCCGCACGCGATCGTGCTGGGGCTGCTCGGCATCGTCGCCGCGGTGCTGATCGTCATCGCAGCGGTGATGGTGCTGGTGAACGAGTCGTACCCGGAAGGCATCTTCGACTTCCTGCGCGGCTACTTGCGCTGGCAGGTGCGGATGTACGCGTACCTTGCGGGACTCGTGCAGGAGTACCCGCCCTTCGCGCTGGACACCGGTAGCGAGGCGGCACCGTCATCCGCGCCGCAGGCAGGCGACGCTCCGCCGCCGGGATCGACGGTGTAACGCCGCCGTCCCTCAGCGGCTATCTGCCGCCGGTGGCTCCACCACGAGCTGCGTCTGCGTGACCAGCGCCAGGAGCTTGCCATCGGCCGCCGTCACGCGCGTCTGCCAGACCATCGTCCGGCGGCCGCGGTGCAGGGGCGTGCATGTTCCCCGTAGCGTCTCACCGGGGCGGGCCGAGGCGAAGAAGTTGGTCTTCGACTCGATGGTCGTGGTGCCGCCGCCTGCCGACAGGTTCAGCGCCGTCGCCGCACCGCCGAGCGTATCGGCGAACGCCATGATCGCCCCGCCGTGCATCACACCCGGCACGGTGCAGTGCTCATCACGGACGTCGAGTTCCGCGACCACGCGCTCCGCCGTCGCGTCGACGAACCGCACGCCGATTAGCTCCGGGAACAGGCCCTGCGTCATCGCCTGAAGCCGCGCCGTATCGTCCATGCCTGCTCACCTCCGTCGATGCCGTCCGCGCACCACGGCGGGGCGCGGACCCCGCCCGCACATGGTACGGGACGCGGGCGCCCGCGCCGGTGCGTCGCGGCGCTCTGCCGGGGAGTATGTCCGGGGCGCCGGCTGAGCGCGGCGCGACGGCGGCGTCCAGGCGCGTCGTGTACGATACAGGCGAGGTGCCGCGTGCCAGAGGAGTGCCTGTTCTGCAAGATGGCGTCGGGCGAGATGCCCGTCGCCAAGCTCCATGACGACGGCCTCGTCTTCGCCATCCGCGACATCAATCCGCGCGCGCCGGTGCACCTGCTGATCGTCCCGAAGCAGCACATCGACGACGCCCGTCACGTAGGCGACGCGCACGCCCCCGCGCTCGCCCGCATGTTCGAGGTCGCGGCGCGGCTCGCCGCCGGCGAGGGCATCGCGAAGCGCGGCTACCGCCTCGCCTTCAACGTTGGTGAGGAGGCGGGCATGACCATCTCCCACCTGCACATGCATCTCGTCGGCGGCCGGCACCTCGGCGCCGAAGGGTAGCACCGTGCGCGAGAAGCGGCCGGGCGGCTCCGGTGCCGCCGGATCGCTCCCTCCAGCATCCGGCCTGGAACCCCCCGCGGCGCACACACGCCGCCGCTTCCTCCCGCACGCGATCCTCGCGGCGACGGTGCTCCTCGCGATCGGCGCGGGGCTCGCCCTCGCGGCGTCCCTGCCGCTCCCGAACGGCCCCAACGACTTCAACGCGCCTGGCTTCATCGTCCGCAACGTGTGGGTCAAGTTCGCCTACCTCGCCGACCCGTTTCGCCGCGATCTCGGCGCGGCGCAGAAGGACCGGCGCGTCGCACGCTACTTCGCGCTGAACGGACTGATCGCCGGCAAGGAGCGCGAGGTCGGCGACCCGACGACCCCTCCCGCCACCGTCACCGCCGACGAACAGCAGCTCCGCACGCTGCGTGCCGAGCGCGACCGGATCCAGACCAGCGTCGAGGTCATCCTCGAAGGGCGCCTCACCAAGGTGATCAGGGAGGTGGGCCTCACGCGCCGCGTGGGCGGCAACATCGTCTGGCCGCCGGTCGACATCGTCTTCCAGCATCCGCCGGAAGTGCTGGTGACGTCGCCCCGCGACCGCATCGAGATCCAGAGCGAGTCGCTGCTCCAGGGCAATCTCTCGATCGAGAAGGTCCAGCAGATCGAGAACAAGGCGGAGTCAGGCGGCAAGACCTCCGCGGCGGTGATCCAGATCAGCGGCATCGCCATGTATCCGGCGATCATCCCGCGCTCCGGGGACTATGTCGGCACGCTCCAGGACATCGCGCACGAGTGGACGCATCATTACCTCTTCTTCACGCCGCTCGGCCGCCGCTACTTCGAGAATAGCCAGCTCACGACGCTGAACGAGACGGTCGCCAACATGGTCGGCCGTGAGCTCGGCGCGCGGCTCGCGAAGGAGTACCCGCTGCCGGATGTTCCGCTGCCCTTCCCGCCCGCGCCGGCGCCGCCCGCGCCATCGCCGAAGGTCAATTTCAACAAGACCATGCACGACCTGCGCTTGCGCGTCGAAGCGCTCCTGCGGCAGGGGAAGATCGACGACGCCGAGCGCGACATGGAGCAGACGCGCGAGTACCTGGCCGCGAACGGCTACTACATCCGCCGCATCAACCAGGCCTACTTCGCGTTCCAGGGCTCGTACGCCGACACCCCCGGCTCGATCAACCCGATCGGCCCCAAGCTCGACCAGTTGCGCAGGGACACCCCGTCGCTCGCCAGCTTCGTGCATATCGCCCAGCAGTTCACGTCCGCCGCGGCCCTCGACCGCGCGCTCACGGGCGCACGCTGACCTGCTCCGCCGCGCCGCGCAGCTCGCGCAGGTTCTCGCGCGGCGACGCCTCGCGGTTGTAGACGGACGACCCGCAGACCAGCACGTTCGCGCCCGCCGCCACGCACGCGGCGATGTTGTTCGCCTTCACGCCGCCGTCTACCTCGACGTCAGGGCGCACGCCGCGGGCGTCGAGCATGGCGCGGAGCCGTTGCAGCTTGTCGAGCATCGCGGGGAGGAACTTCTGGCCGCCCCAGCCGGGGTTGATCGCCATCAGCATCACCTGGTCCGCGACGTCGGCGACCTCCTCGATCGCCGACAGCGGCGTGCCCGGGTTGATGCACACGCCCGCGCGCTTGTGCAGCGCGTGCAGGCGGCGGAGCAGCCGGTCGATGTGGCGCGTCGCCTCGACGTGCAGGTTGATGATGTCCGCGCCGGCCTCCGCGAACGCCTCGAACTGCCGCTCCGGGTCGACGATCATCAGGTGCACGTCGAGCGGCAGCGTCGTCGCGCGCCGTACCGCCTCGACGACCAGCGGCCCGAACGTGATCGGCGGCACGAACTGCCCGTCCATCACGTCCAGGTGGATGTAGTCCGCGCCGCCCGCTTCGGCCGCGCGGATCTGGTCGTCTAGATGCCCCATGTCCGCCGTCAGGATCGAAGGCGCAAGCTTGATCATGGTTCCTCCCGCGCTGTCTCCGTCATTGCGCGGAGCTGCTCGACCTCTCGGCGCGCCCGGCGCAGCTCGTTCGCGACCCGCCGCGGCGCCGTGCCGCCGATCGCGTCGCGCGACCGCAGCGACGACATCAGGTCGATGCGGCGTGCGTCCTCACCGAACTCCGGCGCGAAGCGGCGCAGCTCATCGAGCGACAGGCGCCCCAGCTCCACGCCTCGCTCTTCCGCGTAGTGCACGAGCTTGCCGACGGCCTCGTGCGCGCTCCGAAACGGCACGCCTTGCCGGACGAGATAGTCCGCGTAGTCGGTGGCCAGCGAGTGCCCCGCGGCCGCCGCCTTCCGCATGCGCGCGCTGTCCACCTCGATCTTTGGTAGCATCGCCGCGAACACCTCGAGCGTGTCGGCCAGCGTGTCCTCCGCTTCGAACAGGGCGCGCTTGTCCTCCTGCAGGTCGCGGTTATACGCGAGCGGCAGCCCCTTCAGCGTCATCAGGATCGACATGAGCGCGCCGGTCACGCGGCCCGTGCGGCCGCGCGCCAGCTCCGCGACGTCGGGGTTCTTCTTCTGCGGCATGATGCTCGAGCCCGTCGCGAAGGCGTCGGGGAGGCGCACGAACGCGAACTCCGCGCTCGACCATAACACCAGGTCCTCCGCCAGCCGCGAGAGATGCACCATCGCCAGCGCCGCCGCCGAGATGAAGTCGACGACGAAATCGCGGTCCGACACCGCGTCGATGCTGTTTGCCGTCACGCCGGAGAACCCGAGCGCGTGCGCTACCGCTTCCCGTTCGATCGGGTAAGGGACGCCCGCGAGCGCGCCGCTGCCGAGCGGGCACTCGTTCATCATGGAGCGGGCAAGGCCAAAGCGCATGTGGTCGCGCGCGAGCATCTCGACATACGCGAGCAGGTGGTGCGCGAAGAGGACCGGCTGCGCGCGCTGCAGGTGGGTGTACCCGGGCATGACGACGCCCCGGTTCGCCTCCGCGAGGTCGAGGAGCGCCGCCTGCATCTCCACCAGTGCCTCCATCGCCCGCCTGCACGCGTCCCGCACGTACAGGCGGAAGTCCGTCGCGACCTGGTCGTTCCGCGACCGCGCGGTGTGCAGCTTGCCGGCGACCGGCCCGATCTTCTGCGTTAGCGCGGCCTCGACGTTCATGTGCACGTCCTCGAGGTCCTGGCGCAGCTTGCGCTTGCCGTCGACGAACTCGTCGAGCACCGCGTTGAGGCCGCGCGCGATGCGCTCGGCGTCCTGCTGCGGGATGATCCCTGTGCGCCCCAGCATCTCCACGTGTGCGAGCGATGCGAGCACGTCGTGCCCCAGCAGCCGGCCGTCCTGGTCCAGCGACGACGTGTAGCGCTCGACCCGCGGGTCCATCGGTGACGCGAAGCGGCCGCCCCACGGCTTCGGCGTCCCGTCCGACGCGCGGGCGGACGGACGCCGCTGCGGTGGTCCTTGCGCGCGCTTGCGCTTCGCCTTCTGTGTCGGCATCCGGCTTCCCTCCGATCGCGCAGATGATAACAGGCGTCTCGCCTGCGCCCCTGCGGCGCCCGGCATCCGCCGGCCGTCGTAGCGAAGGAGCTTCAGCCCCGTCCCCGGGCGATGCGCCGCTCCCCTGGCAGCCCCACCACCTCGCACAGCAGCCGTAGGGACGGGGCCTCTCACCCTGTCCCTCCGCAGGGCCAATGCCGGTCTCGGCGGGTGTACGCTGGCGCCGCCTATGCGCCCGCGAAGATCGGCAGGTCCCGTAGCTCGCCCAGCTCCCAGATCGTGTAGTCGGGCGTCACGTCCTCGCCGCCGCCGAACTCGCCCAGCGCGCGCCCCGTCTCGGCGCGCGTCGCCGCCCGGCGCGCTGCCGACTGCCCCTCGCCGACCTCTTCCGGCTCGTGCCGGCGGTCGTGCTTGCGCACGCGGCGCCAGACGCCCGTCATGCCGAGCGCCTGCGCGCCCTGCACGTCCGCCTTCAGCGAGTCCCCGACCATCGCCGTCTCGCGCGGGTCGATGCCCATCGCCGCGAACACGTGCTCGAAGATCCGCGGGTGCGGCTTCATGTACCCCAGGTCGCACGACACGACCGTCGCCTCGAAGTACCCATCGAGTCCCAGCTCGTGCAGCTCCTCCTGGAAGCGCGGCCCGCCGAAGACGCGGTTCGTCACGCAGCCCAGCCGCAGGCCGCGGCCGCGCAGCCAGTCCAGGGTCGGGAACGCATCGTCGAACATCGTGCGCCCCAGCGTCAGCCCGCCGAGGTTCCAGGCGTCCCACAGCCGCGCGGCGCGCGCGTTATCCAGGTCCAGCCCGCTCGCCGCCGCGATCCCGCGAACCACCTCGACGAAGTCCGGGCTCAGGCAGTCCGATTCGTACGCCGCCCGGTCCGCGCGCTCGACCCCGAGGCGGATGTCGCGGCCGAGAAACCGCAGTGGCCCCTCGAACGGCACGTCCCACTCGGCGAGCAGGCCGCTGATCCGCCGCATCGTCTCGCCGCGGATCGTCTCCACCGGTGGCAGCTCGGGGAAGTGCCAGAGCGTGTCCCCCAGATCGAACAGCACATTCTTGATCGCCATGCGCCCCTCCTGCCCGGAGCTTACCGGCGGCCCGCTCTTCGCGGAATGCGCTGCCGGCCGTCGTCACGGTCGGCCCATCAGCCCGGCGGCGCGCCCGCGCGTCGACGCCGGCCCACGCCATCGAACTCGCGGACGGGGCCACGAAGGTCCTGGCTGGCGGTACCGCCACCGCGAGGTCAATCACACACAGCGCCGGCCGTCGGCCGGTCCAATCGCCGAGGCGGACGCGGTAACACGGCCGGCCCCCTGCGAGCGCCTGCGGGAGCCACGCGCCCAGACCAGTGACCAGCGCCCATCCCCGCCCTATAATGCGGAGTACCCCTTCAGAATGACCACGCCCGGAGCCCCGCATGCCGACCGAAGTCCTCTACCGCAAGTGGCGCCCGCAGCGCTTCGCCGACGTCGCCGGCCAGGACGTCGTTACGCGCACGCTGATCAACGCCCTCACGCAGCAGAAGGTCTCGCACGCCTATCTGTTCTCCGGGCCTCGCGGTACCGGCAAGACGACGACCGCCCGCCTCCTCGCGAAGGCGATCAACTGCGCGCGCAACGCCCCCGGTGCGCCGGACCCTCCCGGCGAGCCGTGCAACGCCTGCCCTTCGTGCCTCGCCTACAACGACGGCCGCGCGCTTGACCTCGTCGAGATGGACGCCGCGAGCAACCGCGGCATCGACGAGATCCGCGACCTGCGCGAAAAGGCGAACTTCGCACCATCGGCCGGCGCCGGCGCGCACAAGGTGTACCTCATCGACGAGGTGCACATGCTCACCGATCCCGCCTTCAACGCCCTGCTCAAGACGCTCGAAGAGCCGCCGAAGCACATCATCTTTATCCTCGCTACGACCGACGCCCACAAGGTCCCCGCGACCATCGTCTCCCGCTGTCAGCGCCACGATTTCCGCCGCATCCCCCTCACCGCCATGGTCGACCGCCTCGCCCACATCGCCGAAGCGGAGGGCATCACCGTCGGCCGCGACGGGCTCGAGCTCATCGCGCGCAGCGCTACCGGCAGCCTGCGCGACGCCATCAACCTGCTCGAGCAGGTCTGCGATTCGTACGGCCGCGACGCCTCGCTCGAAGCCGTGCGCGAGGGCCTCGGCCTCGTCGCGGACGAGCGCGCCGGCGAGCTGGCGCTGCTGGCCGCCCGCGGCGACCTCGCCGGCGGCCTGACGACGATCGGCGCCGTCCGCGACGACGGCCTCGACCTGCGCCAGTTCCAGAAGGAAGTCGTCGCCCGTCTGCGCGAGCTGCTGCTCGTCCAGTCCGGCGCCGGCACCGAGCGTGGCTGGACACCCGAGCAGATCGCCGACATGAAGCGCGGCATCGAAGGCATCCCGGGCTCGAAGCTGGTCCGGGTGCTGCGGCTGTTCAGTCAGGCCGATCTCCGCGCCGACCCCCTGTCGCCGCTGCCGCTCGAGCTCGCGCTCGCCGAGTCCACGATCGAGCCCACCATCGCCGCCGCGACCTCGCGCCCGACCGCCCCACCGGCGCGTCCCTCCGCAGCGATGCCGCGTCCCGCCGCGCCAGCCGCTCCGCGCAGCGGCCCCGCGCCCGCGCGG
>JAGWOC010000092.1 GCA_028872875.1 Chloroflexota bacterium
CCGCGCAACAGCGGGCGCGCGTTCGACACGTCCGCGGGTCGACCGATGTCGCTCAGCGCGCGGACCCCGGAGATCACCTACCCAGACGGATCAGCACACCCGCAACGAGGGCGAGCAGGGAGACCACGACGCTGAGGCCCCCGATGGAGATGATGCCCAGCCCGAGGATACCCACGACGATCAGATAGATCGCCAGCACGAGCATGCCCAGGTGCTTGGTGATGTTCATCCGGTCCCTCCTTCGTGCTTGCCCGCCGACGGCATCGTTGTCTCTGCACCGGCGAGGGGCAATGCCAGTGCAAAGACGCTGCCCGCCTCGCTGCTGCGCTCGAGCCAGAGCCGCCCGCCCTGGCGCTCGGTCAGGAGCCGGCTGATGTGGAGGCCGAGCCCGGTGCCGGAGACCGAGCGCGTTCGACTCGAGCGGTAGTAGGGCTCGAAGATCCATTCGTGCTCGTCGGCCGGCACGCCTACGCCGTGGTCCTCGACGCGGAGCTGGGCCTCGGCGCCGACGACGGTGAGCGACACGTCGATGCGGGATCCGGCGTGCGCGTACTTCAGCGCGTTGCTCATCAGGTTGTCGACGACCTGGGCGATCCGATCGGGATCGCCGCGCACGCGCGCCTCCGGCGCCGCCGGCTCGAACACGATCTGGGCGCTCTCGCCATGCTCGTGCTGCGCGATGACGCCTGCGACGAGGGCGCAGAGATCGACGGCGGCGATCTCGAGCGTGAGCGCGCCCGCATGGATGCGCGAGCCGTCGAGCAGCTCGTCGATCAGCCGCTCCATGCGCGCGACGTGCACGAGCGCTTGGTCGAGGGCCGTTCCCAGCCGCTCCGGGTCGCGCGTGACCTTTCGCCGCGCGAGCTGGATCTGGGTGCTGATCGCCGTCAGCGGCGTCCGGAGCTCGTGCACGACGGTGCTGAAGAAGGCGGTGCGCTCCGGCTCCTCGGCGGGCGGCGACGCGACATCGGGGAACAGCGTGATGGCGAGGAGGCGATCGTCGGCCGCGCGACCGCCCGACGGCGCGACGGCCGGGTGGGGCCTCTCAACCGCCTCGCGCAGCGTGGCCAGGAGCTCCTCGACGGCGAAGGGCTTGCCCACGACGCCGGCGAAGCCCGCCGCCCGGCTGCGCCGCGAGGTGCCCGCCCGCGCCTCCGCCAGAGCGGCGGCGTCGCCGGTGAACATGACGACGGGCAGAGCGGGGTGGGCCCGCCGAATGGCGGTGGCATCGTTCCAGGAGCGTCCCTGTCCGGAAGGGAGGAGCGCGCCGTCGAGGATGACGCAGGTCGGCTGCCAGCGGTCCACGGCGGCCCCGATCTGGTCATGGTCGGCGATGGTCACTGGGTGATATCCCGCCTCGCCGAGCACCTCGCCCACGAGCCGGCTCATCCTGGGATCGTCTTCGATGAGGAGGACCGTCGGGCCCGGTCCGTGGCTGCGTGGCGCATGCGCCGCAACCCGCGGTGCCAGCCTCAGCTCCTGCAAGCGCGTTCTCCCCTTGTCGCGTGTGCTTCCCTTCGCTGCCGTACTCACGGTGCGCGACAGGCGAGCCGCTCGCATGACGGTTCCGTAAAGGTACCCGTGGGCCGTACGCCGGGCCGGTCAGGACGTTCCCGCCGGCGCGCCGCCGCTCCCCATCGATCGCCCCTCGGCATGGGCCGAAGTGCCCGATCGGGCGCGATGCGAAGGTCAGCCTTTCGGCGGCTCCGCGACGGTCATGAACCGGTAGCCGGCGCCCGGTACGGTCTCGATGTAGCGCGGCCTGTGCCAGTCGTCCTGAAGCTTGGCCCGGAGTGCGCCCACATGCCGGTCCACCACGTTGCTCTCGATGGCGAAGTCGGTCCCCCACAGCGCGTCGAGGATCTGCTGCCTGGTGAGCACCGTCCCCGCGTTCGCCACCAGGAGGTAGAGCAGCGCCTGCTCCAGCGCGGTGAGGTGGAGCTCGCTCTCGCCGGCGCGGACCCTTCGGTTGAGCACGTCGATCTCGAGGTCGCCGATGCGCAGGCGCGGGACAACGCTGCCGGCGCCACCGTGCACCCGCCGCACCACCGCGTGGGCGCGGGCCACCAGGTCGTCCGGCACGAAGGGCACGCCGATGTAGTCGTCGGCTCCGCGCTCGAAGGCGTCGAGCTTGCCGCGCAGATCGCTCCGCCGGGTGAGTGCGATGACGGCCATGCGCTCGTGCGTGCTCGCCTCGTCGATGAGCGTCATGCCACGGCCGCGCTCGAGGTCGACGTCCACCAAGATCAGGTGCGGGCGCCATTCTTCGATGACGGCGCGCGCCTCGGCGACCGTCCCGGCCGACCGCCGCTCGTAGTTGCCGTGGCGCAGCGTGAGGTCGACCAGCTTGGCCAGGGCTTCGTCTCCGACGACCAGGAGAGCGCGGACCTCAGGATCCAACGCTCACGCGGAGGCGGGGCCGCCGATCCGGAACGGCGATCGCTCCAGTGTGCCCATCGCCGCCGCATTATCGACGCCCGCATCGGAGCCGTGCGCCGAGGCCCGCTCCTGTCCTCCCTGCCCCCGCAGGATCTCAGGGGGCTGCGCGCTTCTTCAGCTGACGCTTCCCGTGTCGCGCGGCGCGAGAACGCCCGGTGGCCTGCCGCGGCCGTCGCGTTCTCTGCTCCGCCTTCGAACGTGCCATCGATCTTGTTCACCCTTTCCCGTCGGGTCGCCGACGTGGCCTGGCTCCGCGCGGACGCTCACGTCGTGACCGAGCGCTCACGCCGCCCTCGCGCCGCGATATCCCACGACCCCCCTCCGCAGCTTCTCTCGAAGAGCGATCCACCAGGCGGCCTCCGCGGCCGGTGGCCAGGCGCACCGCTCGTCGGTCTGCGCGACGACGGACACCACGGCGGTCCATTCGCCCCGCTCGCTCACCTCGAGCCGCAGACGTGCGAGCTCCTTCGTGGACTCAGGCGGCTTCACCGCTTTGGGTGACAAGAGGACGACGGTCGACGCGGCGGCGCGGCCGCCGCGCACGTCGCCCCAGCCCTCGACGAACGCGTCCGGATACAGGCGAGGTGCGTGGAGGAACGGCAGAAGCCGTTCGAGCACGTCACGCGCATCGCGCTGGAAAGCGTGGAGGATCGTCGCCTCGTCGTCGATCGCCGGGCTCACGGCCATATCGGGGCGCGTTGTCCTTCCCCCGACCTAGCGGGTCCCCGTCAGCACATCGCTGACGATCGGACCGCCATCACATCGCTGACATGAGCGCATCTGTGCGCTGCCTAGCCTCCGCGGCCAGCACGGCCGTGGAGGGTGAAGGTGGACGAGGAACTGCGACGCCGGCGCGCGATGGCGATGCTGAAAGAGGGTCGGCGCGTCGTCGACGTCTGCACGGCCCTCGGTCGCAGCCGCGAGTGGATCGCGAAGTGGCGCCGTCGATCGGAGGCTGAGGGACCGGGAGCGCTCCGCGGGCGCTCGCGTGCGCCGCAGCACCAGGCGCGCCAGACCTCCCCGGCCATCGAGCGCGCGGTGCTCGCGGCGCGCGATCGCCTGGAGCGTCGCATCCGCGGACGTGAATTCGCGGGCATCGGCGCGGACGCCGTCGCCTGGGAGCTCGAGCTGGCGCACGTGGCCCCGCTGCCGGCACGTCGCACCATCGAGCGCATCCTCCAGCGCCGCGGACGCACCGCGCGGACGCGGCCGCCCGAGCGGACGCGGCCGCCGGCGGCGTACCCGGCGGTCGCCGCGCGCGCGGCGGGTGACCTCCACGAGACCGATCTCGTCGGCCCGCGTCACTTGCGCACGCCAGGCCGCCCGGTGCGCTTCTTCAGCTTCCACACGCTCGACGTCGCCGGCGGCGGCGTGGCCACCGACCAGTTCCCGGACAAGGGCGCCGAGAGCTTCTGCGGCCATCTCGCCGCGGCCTGGGCCCGTCTGGGCCTGCCGCGGACCTGGCAGCTGGACAACGAGCGCACCGTCGCGGGGTTCTCGCCGCGCGCCCGGCCGCCCTTCACCCAGCCGCTGCGCTTGGCGCTGCTCCTTGGGGTCGAGGTGCGTTTCATCCCCGACGGCGAGCCGGGCCGGAACGCCGACGTGGAGAGCTTCAATGACCTGTGGCAGGAACGGGTGCTGCGGCGCTTCGACTGCCCGGGCCTGGGGCGGCTGCGAGCGGTCTCCGGCCGCTTCGAGCGCTGGTTCATGGAGGCGCGGCCGCATCCCAAGCTGCGTGCGGCCGAGCACGGCACGCGCTTCCCCGCGCAGCTGCTCGCCTCGCTCGACGGTGCGCTGCCGCGGCTGCCCGCGGGCTTCACGCTCGATGCGTACCGCGAGGAGGGCGGCGAACTCCGCCTCCCGCTGGCGCGCGGACGCATCAGCTGGGTGCGCCGCGTCGACGAGCACGGCGGCGTCTGGATCGCCGGCGAGCACCTGCGCATCAAGCGCGCCGCGAACGAGTACGTCGTCGGCACGCTCTCGACCGGCCGGCGCGAGGTCGTGGTGCGCCACGGCGAGCGGATCGTGAGCCGCTTCGCCTTCCGCATCGATGAGCGCGTCGTACGATCCCTCCGGCGCGGAGGCTGAGAACAGATGTGTCAGCGATGTGATGGCGGTCAGCAACCTGGCCAAACCGTCAGCGATGTCATGGCGGGCACCACCTAGCCTGCTGCTGAGGGGGCCGTCCGTCGGGTCAGGAGCCGGGCGGTCGCGACGAAGATGACGGCGCCTGCGATACCAGCGACGATCCAGCCGATCGGCTCACTACGCTGTGGATCCGGGGCGAGCAAGCGGAAGACCCACACGCCTACGAGGACGCCCAGCGCTCCGACGATGGCATCGCCGAGGAGCCCATAGCCGTTCCCCTTCATCAGGGCACCGCAGAGCCACCCGATGACAAGGCCCATGACGAGCCAGACGATGGGTCCCGCCTGCTGCACCGGTCGCCCTCCTACTACGCTCGGACCGGGCGGTGCCCGACGAGACGAGCGACGACGATGAGGCCGATGGCGCCCACGGTCGCGACGATCAGCGAGCCGATGAAGCCGCTGGGCTCCGCGGCCGGCGCCACGACCTCGAAGAGCCAGCCTCCGACGATCGCGCCGACGATCCCGAGCGCAAGGTCACCGAACAGGCCGTAGCCGCTTCCTTTCATGAATCGGCCGGCGATCCATCCGGCGATCGACCCGACGACGATCCAGCCGATGAGTCCCATACGTTCACATCTCCTCTTTGCGGGCTCGGGGGGAGCCACGTCACGAATGGTGGCGACCCTCCAGCCCTTTGGTCATGACCGTTCGGTCATGCGCGGGTGCGCCTCTCCACCGACGATCGCTGTACGCGCGATCCGCCGGTCCGGAACGATGGGTCGGAAGGATCTGGTGGACGGATCGAGGTGCACAGCATGAATGCCATCGTCACCGCGGGGCTCGCGGTCATCCTTCTGGTCCTGGTCGCGCTGCTGCTCGCGATCCGCGTCGTGCAGCAGTACGAGATGGGCGTCCACTTCCGCCTCGGCAAGGTGATCGGCGTCCGCGGACCGGGGCTGAGACCGATCGTGCCGATCCTCGACGTCCTTCGGCGCGTCTCGCTGCGGATCGTCACGATGCCGATCCAGTCCCAAGGGATCATCACGCGCGACAACGTCAGCATCGACGTTTCCGCGGTCGCCTACTTCAAGGTCGTCGATGCGGTGAAGTCGGTCATCGCGATCGAGAACGTCGAAGCGGCGATCAACCAGATCGCCCAGACGACGCTCCGCAAGGTGGTCGGCCAGCACACGCTGGACGAAACGCTGGCGGAGACCGACCGCATCAACCAGAGCATCCGCGAGATCCTCGACGTCGCGACCGCGGACTGGGGCCTGCTGGTCACCCTCGTGGAGCTCAAGGACATCCAGCTCCCGGACAGCATGAAGCGGGCGATGGCTCGTCAGGCGGAGGCCGAGCGCGAGAAGCGCGCCAAGATCATCGCCGCCGACGGCGAGGCTCTGGCCGCGGACCGGCTGGCGGCCGCCGCCGACATCATGATGGTCCATCCCCTCGCACTCCAGCTGCGCAACCTGCAGACGCTGGTGGAGATCGGCGTCGACAAGAACACCACCGTCGTCTTCCCCGCCCCGCTGATGAGCACGATCCAGGAGCTCGGTGCGTTCCTCGCCCGCGAGAAGTCCGCCGCGGTCGCGGCCGCGCCGGGCGCCCGAGCCGTCCCTGCGGACGCGAACGGCGGAACGGGCCGCGGAGCATGACCACCGCGTTGACGGCGGAGACGCGTCGCGCGGATCAGCGCCTGACCTACGCATGCCCAGATCCGGGCGCTGCGCCGAGCTCGCGCCGCGCGTCCGCCTGACGCATCGGTGGCAGGGGCCTTGATCCCGCGGGTAGTGCTGATCGTCGAGGACGACGAGGCGATCGGCACGCTCATCGTCGATGCCATCAACTCTGAGACCGGCTATCAGGCGATCCTCGCGACCGACGGCGCGATCGCGCTCGAGCTCACCCAAAGCATGCAGGTGGACCTATTCCTGCTCGACATCGGGTTACCTGACATGACTGGGATCGAGCTCCATGACCGGGTGCGGGCCGAGGATCGTTTCCGGCACACGCCGGTGCTCTTCGTGAGCGCGTCCACGAACGAGCACGCGAAGGAGCTCGCCGCACGAGGGGCGGCGACGTTCCTGCCCAAGCCGTTCGAGCTGGGCGCCCTCCTCGACCTTGTGCGCTGGCTGGCGCCCGCCGCCTAGGTGATCTTCACCTAGGTGGCGAACTCGACGTCTTCGATCGTGCGCCAGGGACCCGCGCGGCGGATGCGACTCGACCTCGCGAGGGTCGAGCACGTTCCGGAGGAGCGGCGGACCCTAGAGGTGATCCGTCTCGCGCAGGACGTGCCACGCGCCTGGAGCATCGCGACCTCGGATCAGCAGCGCAGGATGGTCTGGTCGATCTTCGACCGCAGCGTCATTTCCGGCGCGTGCGTCGCGTCGGTCCGTCCGCGACCGGATGCTGATCCGCTGTTCGCCGCGGCTGTTCACCGCAGCGGTCCCGACCGGATTCGAACCGGCGATCTCGTCCTTGACAGGGACGTATGCTAGGCCGCTGCACCACGGGACCGGACCGCGACCATTGTGGCAAAACGCACGTGCAATTGAAATCCTGGTCCTTTAGCGACCGAGTGGGTCGTTCGCGGACTTCCGGAAATAAGGAGCGGCGAGCGTGCTTCCTTCCGCTCGCCGCCCCGCCGGTGTGGCCGAACTCAGCGCGTCAGTACGACGCGACGAACTCCCTCTTGGGGGCCGGTGCCGTTGCGCCCAGCTCCCGAACGACCTCTTTCGCGATCCTGGATAGCCTGCTCATCCCGCTGAAGGTCAGATCGACGCCTGCGTCCTTCAGCTCGGCGTACCCGAGTCCACGGTAGAGGCGCTTGCTCGCGACGTAGCACATCTCGTCGTAGAGACGCGGCCACTCGCGGCGATCGCGCTGGTAGCAGAACGCGATGAAATCGATCGCCACATCGGCGACCGCGGCGTCACCCACGTACCTCGCCCTCCCCTTCTCGGACGGAGGGCATCATCCGCATCGCCCGCGCTCGCGACAAGGGAGTTTCTCCACCGATCCATCCACAGGAACGTCCACAGGATCGGCGGTTCATATCCACACTCCGTGCACAGTCACTGGACCCGCCGGTCGGACAGCCGTCGGCGGCGGTCGCTGTCGCGCGCGCTCGCGCGGTCGAGCGCGTCGTCGCCGAAGCGCGAGCGGACGGCGTCGAGCGCGGCGTTCAGTCGCGCGGCGCGCGCCGCGTCGAAGAGCCCGAGCTGCGCGCCGGCGACGAGGCCGGAGGCGTGCACGCCGATGAGGCGGACGGGGCTCACGAGGCCGCGCGCGCGGTCGTCGCCGAGGGCGTCGCGCAGCAGCGAGCGCGCGACGCGGAAGATCGTGAGGTCCTCGTCGGTCGGCTCGGCCAGGGTGCGCTGGCGCGTGCGCGTCTCGAACGGCGCCACGCGGAGCTTGATGGCGATCGTGCGGCTGCGGACGGACGCCGCGCGCATCCGCTTCCCGACGCCTTCCGACAGACGCAGGAGCATGCGCTCGATCTGAGCCTGGTCCAGCGTATCGACGTCGAACGTGTGCTCGTGCCCGATCGACTTGGCGGCCTCGTGCGGCACGACGAGGTCGTCGTCGATGCCCAGCGCGCGCTCGTGGATGGCCGCGCCGTGCTCACCGAAGCGCGCCTCCAGCGCCGCCGTCCCGAAGGCCGCGAGGTCGCCGATCGTCCGCAGGCCCCAGCCCTCGAGCACCTCCCGGGTCCGCGGCCCGACACCCCAGAGGCGCTGCAGCGGCAGGGGTGCGAGGAAGGCCGCCTCCGTGCCGGGCGCGACCACGACCAGGCCGTCCGGCTTGCGCAGGTCGCTCGCGATCTTGGCGCACAGCTTGTTGGCGGCGACCCCCACGGAGAGGACGAGGCCCAGCCGCCTCCGCACTTCCGCCTTGAGTCGCCGCGCGACCGCGAGCGGGCCGCCGAAGAGGTGGGCGCTCCCGGTGACGTCGAGGAACGCCTCGTCGAGCGAGATCGGCTGGACGAGCGGCGTGTGCTCCTCGAAGAGCGCCATGACCGCGTCCGAGGCCTCGAGGTAGCGGTCGGGGTCGCCGCGCACGAAGATGCCGTCCGGGCACAGGCGCGCCGCGGTGCGCAGCGGCATCGCGGAGCGGACGCCGAACGCGCGGGCCTCGTACGAGGCCGCGCTCACGACGCCACGCTCGTGCGCGAGCCC
>JAGWOC010000175.1 GCA_028872875.1 Chloroflexota bacterium
CTCGATACGCGGGACGCCGCTCCAGCCGTCGAACTTCCGGCAGCGAGTATGGGAGCGTGCGATTCGACACGCCGGCCTGGAAGGCGAGGGCTACCGCTTCCACGACCTGCGGCACACTTGCGTCTCTCGCCTCGTCGCGCTCGGCGCGGACGTCAAGCTCGTTCAGGCTGTGGCTGGGCACGCGAACCCGATGATCACGCTGAAGCGCTATTCGCACCTCCTCGATGCCCGCATCACCGAAGCCGCCGGGCGCTTCGACCCAGCTCGCGTCGAAGAGGCCGATACGCGGGCACTACTACGGCGGCAGCCAAACAGTGGTGTGAGGTTTCAGGCTGCGGCGGCGTAGCGGACGTGTTTTTCGTTGAAGAAGTTGGCGACGATGCGGGGTTGTTTCTGGCGGCGGCGGAGGTGTGAGCGGGTGTCGGCGATCAGTTCCTCGCGGTCGCGTGGGCGACGGCGGCGAGAGCGTTGCTCTTGACGTCCTGGTTGAGGATCTCATCGGGGTTGAGCTCGGGGCTGTAGGGCGGCAGGAAGTAGAGCCGCAGCAACCGCTCCTGCGCGGCGACGAAGGCCTGCACCTTCTTCGCGCGATGCGAGGGGTGCCCGTCGACGATCAAGAAGAGCTTGCGTCCCTTCAGCTGTTTGAGCAGCCGCCGCAGGAAGCTGATGAACAGGTCGCCGTTCGCGCGTCCGGTGAAGACCATGAAGTAGAGCTGGCCACGGTTCGAGAGCGCCGAGATCACGTTCGCGCCGAAGCGCTGCCCGGTGCCGGCGACGACCGGCGTCTGCCCCTTCGGGCTCCAGCTGCGTCCAACACTGTGGTCGGAACGCAGCCCCATCTCGTCTCCCCAGAGAATCAGCGCCTTCTCCAGTTTCGCCTTCGCCGCGAGCGCCGGGTAGATCTCCTCGATCCACGCCCGTACGGCTTCGGGGTCCTGCTCGAAAGCCCGGCGCACCGGCTTCTGCGGCGTGAAACCCCAGAGCCGCAGGTAGCTGCCGACCGTCGTCGGCGCCAGCCGCACCCCGTAGCGCTGCTCGATCAGCGCCGCCACCGCCTCCCGCGTCCACAGAAACCCCGGCAGACGTAGCTGATCCGGGTTCTTCTCCCGCACCAGCCGCACGATCACCTGCTGCTGGCGCCTGCTCAGCGCCATCTGCTCGCCCGGCCGGCGGCCGCGTTTCCTCGACACCAACGCGCCGGCGCCGCCCTGCCGCTCGCGACGCATCCAGTTGCCGATCGCGGTCGTGCCGACACCGAACCGCTCCGCCGCCTCGACATAGCTCATACCGCCGCGCACCGCCCGCACAGCAAGACGCCTGACTCGCTCCTGCTCGGCCTGCGACCACGAACGCGCGTCCGCTGCAGCCACACAAGCAGCCTATCACACCACGACACCATTTGCCAGTCGGATTAGTAGGTACCTACACTGGGCGCGTGGAGCAGACGCTCGATGTGTCCAACGCCGTCGCCGCCGAGCTCGCCGGCATCTCGGACGGCGTCCTCGACGCGCTCAGGGAGACGCTCGGCTGCACGGTGCGGCTGC
>JAGWOC010000176.1 GCA_028872875.1 Chloroflexota bacterium
CGGCCCCATCCCCAACCAGCCGCCAGATGACCGCCGCAATTTCGCCGACGTGCGTCGGCGCGCCCCACTGGTCGTCGACGACGCGCGACGCGAGCCCCTGCCGCGCGCGGCTCCACATCGTGCGCACGAAGCTTGCCCCCCCGCCGTACAGCCACTGCGTGCGGATCATCGTCCACTCGGCGCCGCTCGCCGCCAGCGCCCGTTCGCCGGCGAGCTTGCTCCGCCCGTACGCGCCCTGCGGATTGGGCGCATCCTCCTCACGGTACGGCCGCCCCAACACGCCGTCGAACACGTAGTCCGTGCTCACGTGGAGCACCCGCGCACCCACGGCGCCGGCCTCGCGCGCCACCAGCCCCACCGCGTCGCCATTGATCAGCGTCGCGTCACGCTCGTGCTCCTCGGCGGCATCGACGCGCGTCCACGCGGCGCAGTTGATCACCCACTCCGGACGGTCCGCGACTGCCGCTCGCACGGCTGCAGCATCGGTGATGTCGAGCTGGCCGCGCGTGAACGGTCGCAAGGCCACGCCTGCCGGCGCCGCCGCCTGCACCGCGCGCGCCAACATCCCGCCGGCGCCGAGGAGCACGACCTTCATGACGTGAGGTACAGCGCCTCGGCCGCCCGATACGCTTCGCTCAGCACGCGCGTCCACCATTCGCGGTTGCCCTCGTACCAGCGCACCGTGCTCGCAATCCCCTCCTCCCACGTGTGCTCGGCGCGCCAGCCCAGTTCGCCGGTGAGCCGCGCGTTGTCGAGGGCGTAGCGGCGGTCGTGCCCCAGCCGGTCGGTGACGCGCGTCATCAGCGACTCCGGCTTGCCCAACTGCCGCAGGATGCTCGTGATGACCTCGCGATTGGTGCACTGCCCGCCCGCGCTCACGTGATAGGTGCGCCCCAGCGTGCCGCGCGTGAGCACCGTCCACAGCGCCCGCGCGTGGTCTTCGGCGTGAATCCAGTCGCGCGACTGCAAGCCGTCGCCGTACACCGGAATGGCCGCGTCGGCCAGCGCGCGCGTGATGACGAGCGGAATCAGCTTTTCGGGGAACTGGTACGGCCCGTAGTTGTTGCCGCACCGCGTGATCAGCACCGGCGTGCCGAAGGTGCGGTACCACGCGTTCACGAGCAGGTCGGCGGCGGCCTTGCTCGCCGCGTAGGGCGAACTCGGCTTGAGCGGTTCGTCCTCGCGCCACGGCGCCTCGCCCGCCTCGAGGTCGCCGTACACCTCGTCGGTGCCCACGTGCAGCAGGCGGAACGGCCGCGGCTCGGCGTCGAGCGTGCGCCGCACGCAGTCGAGCACGACCTGCGTGCCCACCACGTTCGTGGCGACGAACGCCGCCGGCCCAAGAATGGACCGGTCGACGTGCGTCTCGGCGGCGAGGTGCACAATCGCGTCGGCGCGGGGGATGATGCGTCCGGTGCCGCTCTCGGTGGCCGTACCGTCGAGCACCGCGCTCAGGCTCGCGGCATCGCAGACGTCGCCTTTCACGAAATAGTGGCGGCCATCGCCGCCGATCGTGCGCGGTGCACC
>JAGWOC010000177.1 GCA_028872875.1 Chloroflexota bacterium
CCGACCCAGAGAAAACTGGCGAGCGGCCAGAACCTGATGCGCACACGCGCCACGCCGCCGCTCGCCTCGAGGAGCTGCACCTGCACGTCCTGCAGCAGCGACCCGCGAAAGCCGACGCTGACGACGGGCGGGGCGAGGTCGTTTTCGTCCACGTCAAACGGCTGCCGCTCCTCCGTCGTCAGGATGCCGACCCGCCGCCCTCCGGTTGTCACCACGAACGACGCGGCGTTGATGTAGAAGTTGTTGTGCGCGTACCGGCTCGTCCCCTGGCTCGTGAACGTCCATGGGCGGCCGAACAGGTCGCGCACCACGGCGCTTCCGCCCGACATGACCACGGCGTCCTGTTCACGCCGCAACGGCATCACCGCGCTGGCGACGGCGAACAGGATGATGCCGGCCAGCGACAGACGACTGGCGAGCGAGGCGACGTCGCGGCGTGGCGCAGCGGCCTCCGCCGTCGATGCCCCGCCCGGCTCGTCCACCGGCTGCAGCGACGCGAGCCAGGCGCGACGCGACGCCAGCAGTCCGATGGCCGCGGCCGCCGCCACGCCGGCAATGACGGCGAACGCCGGCCCCGCGTCGGACTGCACGAACGCGTGCAGGGAGCGCAGCGTGTCGCCGTGGGCGACCCAGGCCCCGGCGAGTGCCAGCGGAAACGGCGCGAGCGCCAGCGCGGCGAGCTCGAACGCCGGCGTGCGCCCGCGATGCGCCACGTGCACGAACACGCCGAGCACTGCCAGCGGAATGGCGCCGGCGACTTCCACGGGATCCCATGCCCAGTATCCGCCCCAGCCCGGCTCCATATACGCCCATCGCATGCCGACGACGACGCCGGCCACGAGCAGCATCCACGCAACGAGGGCCCACGCGCGCGCCACCGAACGCCACTCGGCGTCGAGCCGGCGCACGCTCAGCGCCGCGATGGCCGACGCGAACAACGGAAGGGTCGCCGCGGTACCCAGCAGCAGCAGTGGCGGATGCAACAGCATCCACGGGCTCTGCAGCACCGGATCGAGACCGCGCCCGTCGCGGACCTCGGTCGCGAGCACGGCGAACGGATTGCCGGCGAAGGCCGTCGCCGCGGCGAGCGCGGAGACCGTGACGCCGAGCGTCCCGACGAACGTGCCCCACCGGTCGGCGAGCGTGCGCCGGTGCGCGAGCATGGCGACCGACGCGACCGCGGCGACGCACAGCGTCCACACGAGCAGCGAACCGGCCGGGCCGCCCCACAGGGCGCCAACCTGGTATGCGTGCGGCACGACGAGGCTCGAGAAACTCGCCACGTACCGCACCGAAAAATCGCTCCGCCAGAGCGCGCGTCCGAGGGCCGCGAGCGCGAGCGCCAGCAGCACCGTGGCGCCGTGCACGCCCCAGGCGCCGAGCCGCACGAGCGCGCGACGGCGCAGCACGCCACCCGAGATCGCCGTCCAGCCGCCGAGCGCCGACGCGCCGAGCGCCAGATAGAGCGCCCACTGACCGATGGCATTCATGCAGGGCTCAGCGATCGAGTTG
>JAGWOC010000178.1 GCA_028872875.1 Chloroflexota bacterium
TGGACGCGCTGCTCGCGCCGCCGCCCCTGACCATCGAGCAGCAGGCCGACCTCGCCGTGCAGGAAGAGCGGGCGAAGCGCTCGCGTCAGCTCGAGGAGCAGATGCAAGACGCGATGGCGGCGATCATGGGGCCGGATGCGCTGCGCGCGCTCAAACGGATGTTCGCGACCTACTTCGACCGCACGGGCGGGCTCGACTCGCCGGCCGACGGGCCGGCGCCCCCGCCGCCGGGTGACGACGTCGACGCAGCGGCGCCCCGCGAACGGCCCGACGCCGACGTGATCCGGCAGGCGCTCGAGCACGCGGACACCGCGGACCGCGTGCAGATCGAGCAGCGCCCCGAGCCGCCGCCGCGCGACGCCGCGCTCGACGCCGAGAACGACGCGCACGGGAAGTACGGCTGCGTCAAGCTCTCGTCGGCGCCCTTCTGGATGCACGTGCCCGGCTGCCCGGACTACTTCGAGCAGGATCGGCAGGCCGAGGCGCATCGCGCCGAGCTCGAAGCCGAGCAGGGCGGTGGTGAAGGCGAGGCGCAGCCGTGACGACCGCGACGTACCGGCAGGAGTTCGTCGTCCCCGCGTTCCTGCCCGAAGCGCTGCGCGAGGAGGTGATGGCGACGCGCAAGGCGCTCACCGATCGGCTCGTGGAGGCGTGCGCGCAGCGGTGGGGCTACCCGATCGAGCAGATCGTGGCGCGCGACGTGCGCCAGATTCCCGAGCACGCGATCATGGTTGGGGTTGGGCACGAGTGGGCGACCGTGTTCTCGGGACCGATCGGTCAGTCGCAGGCCCTCGGGGTCTACGGCGTGGCGTGCCGGACGGCGTCGATCATGAGCGTTCGTGTCGGGCGCGGGGCAGGCGCCATCCCCGCCGTGATTTTGGGCGAGTTCCCGACATCGCCGTGGCTACCCATCGTCGCTCGATACGCGGACGGGGACGGCGAGGGTTTGGGGCCATCGTGGCCGCTCTACTTTCACGAGCCGTTCCTCTTCCGCGATCACGAGCACGCCACTGTGCAGGTACAGGCACAGAAGGCGATGCGCGCCACCGTTCACGTGCTCGGTGTTGTCGTCGAGGTCGCCGGCATGACGATCGCGCCCGACGCGCCGAGCGCCGACTGGCGGCTCTGATGCTCCAGCTCGACGGCTCGCGCTACACGGGCGCGCTCAGCGCTCAGAACATCGCGGACTTCATCGCTGCCGGCATCGGGCGCTACGTCGCCGGCACGGAGCAGGGCGTCGGCTCGACGTACACGGCGGAGCAGCTCGACGCGTGCGCGCGCGGCGGGCTCGCGAAGGCGCTCTACGTCTATCTCGACCCCGCGCGCTCGGCTTCTGCGCAGGTCGTGAACGGGCAGGACGTCGCCGGCCAGGCCGTGCTCGACTTCCTGGCGCTCGACGCCGAGGACGAGGGCTACCCCGCGGACCCGTCGGTTGTCGTGCCCATCCTCCAGTCCGCGCGCGCCGCGGTCCGTCCTGGCCTGCCCGTGTGGTGGTACTGCGGCACGTCGT
>JAGWOC010000179.1 GCA_028872875.1 Chloroflexota bacterium
CGACGCAGGCGTTGAACACGGCGCAGAGCAACGCCGGCTGCGCTTCCGTGCGCCCGTATTCGATGGAGTAGCCCAGCGCCTGCGATCCGCTGTCGCCCGCCCGCGAGAACACCGCGCTGCCGCCGACGGGTGCCGTGCGCAGATAGGCGTTGTACTCCGACCGGCGCTCGCTGAAGATGGTGAATGACGGAACGAACTGGCGAAAGACCGGCGGCGGCGTGACCGTGGCGCCGATCGAGTAGTTCAGATCCTTGCTGTAGGCGTCGGCCTTCGCCTGCGGGCACGCCGCCTCGAGTCCCGTGAGCGGCGCGCCCACGCCGATCTTCGAGACGCGCGCCCGCACGTCGAGCCGCGCCGCGCCCCCGAGCACGCCGTTTTGCGTGTAGTCGAGGGACCCGCGCACGCAATCGAGCGTGCCATACCCCACGCCGAGCCGCGTCGTGCGCCGGAACCCTTCCGTGGCCGAGAGCGTGATGCGCACCGTGGAATCGCCGGGCGACGACGTCGAGTCGGCGGTCACGCTCACCTGCGCGAACGCCTCGGTCTGGTAGAGCGCCCGCTTGGCCCGCTCGAGCGCGTCCCGCGCGTACAGATCGCCGCTGTGCAGCCCTGCCGTGCGACGCACGACGGCGCTGTCCATCGCCGGCGGGCCGCCGTTCAGCCCGTGCACGTCGGTCACGATGGCCCCGAACCGCACGCGCGGGCCGGTGGCCACCGTGAACGTCACCGAGGCGCGGCGCGACAACCGGTGCGTGTCATACCCCACGAACACCTCGGCGTCGGGATAGCCGCCGTTGTGCAGCCGCGTCGTGAGCGTCGAGCGCGTGTCCTCGTTCGCGTACTTGTCGAAGGGGCGCCCCCGCACCGTCGCCAGCCCGCGCAACAAGGCCCGCCGTTCGGGCACGGCGTCGAGCCCGGCGAACGTCAACTCGTCAACGAGCACCGGCGATCCTTCGTGAATCGAGAAGCGGACGTGCACCGCGCCACGGCGCGCCGCCGTCACCACCGTGTCCACGGTCGCCGAGAGATAGCCGTGGTTGCGGTACCAGACGAGCAGCCGCAGCACGTCCAGGGGCAGCTTCTGCCGGTCGATGCACCGGCGCGCGCCCAGGAACCGGAACGTGCGCCGCGTCCACGACGACGGCGTCGTCGAGATGCCGTCGACGAGCACGCTGGTGGGAAACGCCGCGTTGCCGTCGAACGACAGCCGCGTGACCTCCACGCCGCCGGCCGCGCAGCTCATCGACTGCGCGCCGAGGCGCGCACCGCCGACGCAGCCCGCAACCGCGAGCAGGGCCCGCGCGACGCGGCGTGCCGGGACCATCAGTCGTCCTTCTGCCCGAACACCGCGAGATTCGACGAGTGTCCCGGGCTCACCTTCTTCTCCGGATAGATCCAGTGGAATGCCTGGTTCACCGCCGTGCTCGCCTCGGCGAATCCGGTGGCGATGTGGTTGAGCTTGCCCGGATAGGTCGTGATGTCGCCCGCCGCGTACACGCCGGCGCGCCC
>JAGWOC010000180.1 GCA_028872875.1 Chloroflexota bacterium
CAAGGAATACAACGAGCTCACCGGCGCGCTCCGCTTCAATCGGACGCACCTCGCCGACATGCTCGAGCGCGGACGCTGCAAGCTCGACGTCGCCGTGAGCGTGCTGATGATGATCGACAGCCTCGACATGACCCCGGCCGACCGCGAGACCATCGTGGCGGCCTGCGTCAATTGCGAGGACTCGCGCATCGTCCTCACGCACGGCACCGACACGATGGTCGAGACGGCGGCGGCGCTCGCCGCCGGCGTGCACGGCAAGACCGTCGTCCTCACCGGCGCCATGGTCCCCTACGCCTTCGGCAGCTCCGACGGGCTGTTCAACCTCGGCAGCGCCCTCTCGTTCGTGCAGGCGCTGCCGCCGGGCGTATACGTCGCCATGAATGGCCGCTGCTTCGCGTGGGACAATGTGCGCAAGAACCGCGACGCAGGGGTCTTCGAAGCGATTGGCTGAGATGTGGCTGCCGTTATTTCGGCAGCGTCACCTCCGGTTGCCCCGCCGCCCTGCGCTTGGCGTTGAACGCCGCCAGCCGCGTCTTCACCGCGCTCCACTTCGGCATCACCGCGGCGCCCAGCTTGCGGGCGCTGGCGCACGCCGCCACCTGACGATCGGTCGGCGCCACGTCGGCGCCCTGCATCCCCATCGCCGCGCCCATCATCGCGCTGCTCGCCGCCACGAGCGTCACCGTGTCGCCTCCCGGCCCGCCGCGACGGCCACCGCCGCCGCGCCGTCCGCCGCGCCCGGCCATCGGCGCCGGGGCCAACGATTCGACCTGCGCCTTGAAGGCGCTGACGTCCGGGCCGCTCAGCTTGTCGAGTTGCGCGGCGAGGTCGCGCGCCTGCACGTACGCCGCGTGCGCGGCCATCGCGCCGTCGTACATCTCCTTCGAGAGCGCCGCCACCTGCATGAGCGCCGCCGCCGGGGTCTTCACGCGTGGATCCATCTTGAGCGTGAGCGGCTGCGTGTACGACGTGCCGTCCACCGTCAGGCGCACGGTATAAACCGCCGCCGGCGCCCACGGCGCATTCACGTCGTCGTACGTGGCGTGCGGAACGGCGCCGGTCGCGCCTTCGTCACCGGCGTCCTCGATGTTCGCCACGGGGAGCGGTTCGTACCGCATGTCCCACGCGAACCGGTGCATCCCCGCCTTCGTCGAGAGCACCAGGGGCTTCGCCGGCCAGTAGAGCGGCAGTCCGCAATACGTGGCCGTCGGCCGCTGCTGGCACACCTTGTCGTACGCCGCCATGTCGGTCGCCGGATGCGGATTGAGCGCCGGATCGTTGCTCGAATACGAACGCACGACCTTGCCGGCCGCGTCGAGCACGTCGAGCGTCACCGCGCCCTTCGCGTCGGCGGGGAGATAGTAGTCGAGAATCGCCCCCGGCATCGGGTTCTCGCCGGCCGGCCATTCCGGCGGCCACGGCGTGGGATCGTTCGTGCCGTGCCGCACGCGCACCGCCGTCACGGGCTTCACGAGGTACGCGTGCTTTG
>JAGWOC010000181.1 GCA_028872875.1 Chloroflexota bacterium
CCTTCCTCGCCTACGACGACGTCGCACCGTACTACCACGCGACCGCCAACAGCCCCGGCTCCGCGCCGATGGACCCCGCGACCGTCGGCGAGGACATCGCCGCCGCGAGGAAGGTGGCGGACGTCGTGATCGTCATGCCGCACTGGGGCATCGAGTACACCGCCTCGCCGTCGGCCCGGCAGCGGGCGTTCGCGCGCGCCTGTGCCGCGGCGGGCGCCGACCTCGTCATCGGCAACCACCCGCACTGGGTGCAGGCGCACGAGCAGATCGGCCGCACCTTCGTGGCGTACGCGCTGGGCAACTTTGTCTTCGACCAGAGCTGGTCGATCGAGACGCAGCAGGGCGCGCTGCTCGACGTCACGTTCACCGGCGCGCGCGTCACGGCGACGGCGTACACGCCGGTGCACATCTACGACCAGTATCAGCCGCGCCTCGCGCCGCCCGACGAGGCCGCCGCCATCATGCGCCGCATCGACGACGCCAGCGCCGCCCTCGCGGCGCGGTAGCGCCTGCCACGAGCATCGGCCCGCTCTACGGGACAGACACTCGATGCTGGAAGATGGACGGTGGAGGCGCGGGTTCGATGCTATCGGCGCGTCACCCGCGCGGGCTGCCGGACGGCCCGTATCGGAAAGGCCCGCGCTACGACAGGCGCGTATCGGTGGTCGGCACGCAACCGTGCACCGGATGCAGCCTCGCGCTGCGGGTGCGCGGGTAGTGGTTCTTCCACGACCGTGCCGCCCAGCGGCATGGATATCGCCCCTCCCGCTGGCCGCTGCGTCTTGCCGGCCGTTGTCCCCGTCGTCTGCTGTCTGCTGTCTGCTGCCTACTGCCCCTGAGTCTGCGCCATCTGCGCCATCTGCGGTTCCGTCCCCCTGCGGCACCTGCGGTGCTCCGCCCCCCGCACAGCATCAACTCGCGCCGGCGGCCGCCGATCATACGGTAAGGTGGGAGTGCCATGCTCGAAGACCGCATCGACGAGCTCAAGGCGATCATCGCCGGCAACGACGGCCGTAACGCCGCCGACTCCCGCTTCGCGCGCGCCGTCGATGAGCTGGTGAGCGCCGTCTACGACGACATCGGCGAGATCAAGAACATCAGCACGCGCGCCCTCTTCGACCTCTTCATCATCAAGGTGCTCTATGTCGGCCGCCACAGCAGCGACGCCCGCGTGCTCGACTACCTGGGCGCCCTGCTCGACCGCTACCTCGACGCGCGCGAGATGTACGCGCCCGCACCCGCGCCCGACGCGAAGCCCCAGCCCCTCTACTTCTCCGACATGCTCGACGAGGAGAAGGCCGGCGAGCGCTTCGCCGACCGCTTCGACGCCTACCGCCGCTACGCCGATACCGCGCTCTTCGTCGCTGGCGTCTTCCCCACGAGCGTCTCCGCGCCGCGCCGCCGCACGCCCGGCAAAGCGCCGCGCCGCCGCGCCGGCGGCATCGACAGCGGCTATTACGTCACCACCGGCAAGACGATGTA
>JAGWOC010000024.1 GCA_028872875.1 Chloroflexota bacterium
CGTCGGCGCTGGCGGCGGTGGGCATCGTCGCGTCGCTGCTGATCGACGACAAGGCGGCGGCGGGGACGATGGCGCCGGCGCGCGTGCGCGCCGCGGCCGAGACGGCGGACGAGGCGGAGGCGGCGGTAGTGGTGGGGTGAGGTGGGAGGCCCGGGGCGCTGGGGATTGGACGCTGAGAGATGTGACTTGTCTCACAGCCCCTGGAGCGCACCTTCGGCGAGAGCCGGCGGCGCGTGAGGTGATCGGCCGCCTGCCGGGAGAGCGCAGCTGCTTGTCGCTCGTCTGGGCCGCCCTCGGCGGACAGCCGCTGGTCGATCTCGGCGGTGTGGACCTCCTCGGCATACCTACGGGAGTCTACGCCCATCGCCACTTTTGCACCGGGATTGGGACGCCACCTCGTTGTGCGACGTGGAGAAGCGCAACGCTACAGAGGGAAGATGCGTCTCCACGCGGCGATTGCGCCGGCTGTGTCTCCTTGCAGGAGTCGAAGCACAGCGTCGTCAGCTGCGTGTAGTCCAATACACAATGCCAAGAAGCTGTCGCTGCGGTCCTTATAGTCAAGGTTCGTGTCCAGTGCAGGGCCGAGACCGGTTGGATCCGAGCACCCGGCTCGCACTTGATCACGCAGGGAAAAAAGGCAGGCATGAACTGCCTGCGCGAGATTCGGAACTCGCCATTGTTCGAACGCATGCTCAACCATCACTTCGAGGTGGATGCCTTTGAGCCGCCCCTGGTTCCGGTTTGTGTTCCACCACTTCATCATGCGCACGGCTGGCAGGACGAGGCCGTTGTGCTTCTGGTTGAGCTCCGTCAGCCGGCGCTGGTCCTCCTTCGGATTCGTCGCCTTCCACCACACCATATTGTGACCTTGTGGCATGAAATAGCGATCGCTTCCGTATTCGGATCGCACGTTCTTCGCGTACATCACGGGAGTCACGTCGACGTTCAGATCCCCGAATCGCAAGAATGCCGACTTACCCTTGTCGCTGGGGCCGATTTCGTCGGCCGCGCTTGACAATCTGACAATGCTCTGTAGTTGAGTTACGAACCGCGCCAACACTTGGTGCGCTGAGATCCATCCCTCTTCTCTCAGGGACAAGTCAGTCTCAAGTGGCCCCGGCGTGTTGCCCTCCAAGTACCACGTGACGACGCCCTGCTTCATGACCACCGTGCCTGAGTTCAAGACAATGTAGATGTCGACGTCATCGAGAGGCTGGCACTGCGTCTTGCGTCCGAAGGACCCCGCGCCGAAGCCCTCGTCGCGAATGATGAGCAGCCCGCGGGGACCGATCTGCGCCTCGATGAGGCGGATCACCGCATCCCGAATCTCGCGACCCCTCTTGGTGTCCTCCGCAGTCAGGTCAACGCTGCGAGCGCAGAATCGCTGAAACGCATCTTCCTCTTCGGGACTGAGAGGGTGCTGCATCAGCAACGTGACGCCTGCGGATGTTGTCATTCCTGCCATAATTTCCACCAGCTGAGGCGTCGCCGGGCATCCGAGGCAAAACTACGAAGCTCAGATTCGACTGAGGGAATGCCGAGCGAGCCGATGTTCATGCCCGAGGGATTCTCAACGGGTGGCGCTAGCCATGCGTCCCGGAGAGGTTGCTCTGCAGCCTGTTTCACGGCGGCTACGAGGATTGAATAGGAACGCTCAGCCTGCAGCAGTTCGACGAGCATCCAGTTCTGATCGAAGAGCAAGCGCTCTTGGAGTTGGTGCATCTGATCTGCGAGGTTGTGCAGTGTTTCAGGATCACTGTTCATGCGGCGGCGGATGCGGTAGGGGAGCTCCAGCCACGCAAGCGCATCGGTGACGGCCCTCGCACACGTCGCCTTCTTTTCGTCCATGCGTCGTTGCCGAATAGCGAAGAAATAAGCGATTGCCGCGGCACCCGCGACGGCCCCAAGCGCGACGAGTTGCGTGAGCACATCACGTCTGACGGCCGCGAGCGATGAGATTGGATGGATGATCTGAACGACGTGGAGGAGCATTGACACCTCACACCCGTTGCCGCTGTGGCGGGCCGAACGCGACGTAGCGAGGGAGGTGCTCGTTCATGTCAGTTGCTGCCACATCTGCACAAATGCCGTGGCCTGCGCGCGCAGGTAAATGGGAAGATCGCTCTTCGTGAGCTTGCCTTCGATGAGCTTGCCAGTGGGTACGTCGAGTAGTGCGACATCGTGATTCGCGATGGCTTGAGAGACCAAGAGCAGAATGATGTCCGCGCGGTGTTTCGTCGGCCGTGGCTCCTTCTTGAAATAGAGCTTGACGCAGAGACGTCCACTTGGCGTCCTGTAGCACAGTTCGGGATTCACACGCACGATGAGCCCATCGTGCTCCCAGCGATCCCTTTTGGGCCGCGTGGCGATCGTCCCCGGGCGTCGCCTAGCGAACTTCCGGAACCCGGCCAACGCGGCTTGGTAGTTCGCGCTCTTGCCTACTCGCGCGGCTAGTGCGAGCTGCTCGACTTGCCTTAGAGTCCGGCGCCCGTATTCGGCATCGATGATCCACTCACGAAGGTCGCGCCAATAGTCGTGAGCGGGCTCATACTCCCCGCGCTGCTTTAGCTCCCTGACCTTGACAAGCTGCGACGGTCCGGGTGCGAGCGCATAGTCCACGAAGTCGGTGAGGCTTATCTCTGGCATCTTTTCTCTGACGCGGTTAGCGCGCCCGTCTGGATGTACGGCCGCTGGTTCGTAGCCTTGAGCGACACGCCGAGATCCGATGCGCGCCATTGCACCGCCTCCGGCCCGGCCGATCTTGATGCCGATAACGCGGGTCGGCGTGTTGCCGCGTGCCAGGTCACGCAGTTTGGCGTCCGCGGTGGGCGTCCAGGGTGGCGGTGATTGGTTGGCTTGGCCATGGCGGGCCCTCCGAACAGATGATCTACTTCCAATCGATCTACCTGATCCAGGCAACGGCCGTCAAGGAGACCACGATATGATGCGCTCGACGGCTGCCCGGAGGCTCGCAACCACTACATCTGGGGTAGAGGGTGGCGTCCCATCCCTGGTGTAAGCGTGGGCGGGCGCTGACCCTTCTCTCCGCGTCATGTTACGCCGCCTGCGTCGTACGCGCTGCACGTCTCGTTGGGGCGGCGCGCGGTGGCGGGTCGGACAGCTCCCGGCGCAGCTCCCGCGGCAGGCGCGAGCGTCCTGCCTATGCCATGCGCCCCGCCCCGGCGGCACACCGTGCTACACTCGCGGCGATGACGACGCCGCAGACGCCTGAGGCCATCGACGTGCCGCCGGGGCCGCGGCGGCGGCGCTGGCGCGGGCGGGAGCGGCCGGCAGCGAAGCCGGCGGGCGAGTGGCCGGAGATCATCGGCCGGCTGCTGGCGCTGCGCGGCATGACCGACGCCGCGGCGGCGCGCGCATTCATCGGCCCGCCGCAGGGGCTCCCGGACCCGTACGCACTGCCGCACCTCGACATCGCGGTCGCGCGGCTGCTGCGCGCCACCGAGACCGGCGAGACCGTCGCGGTGTTCGGCGACTTCGACGTCGACGGCGTGACGTCGGTGGCACAGCTCAGCGAGGGGCTGGCGGCGCTCGGCGCGGTGCCGGTGCCGTACGTGCCGGATCGCTTCAGCGAGGGCTACGGGCTGAACGTCGCCGCCATCGAGCGGCTGCACGCGGGCGGCGCGACGCTGCTGCTGACGGCCGACTGCGGCACGAGCAGCATCGACGAGGTGGCGCGCGCGCGGCAGCTCGGAATGGACGTGATCATCCTCGACCATCACACCGTGCCGCCGGCGCTACCGGAGGCGACGGCGCTCGTCAACCCGAAGCTCAGGGACGCGCGGCCGGGCGGGCTGCTGGAGCTGGCGACGGCGGGGCTGGCGTTCCACGCCGTCGCGGCGCTGCACGCGGCGGCGGGCCGGGCGTTCGACGCGGACGCCTACCTCGACCTGGCGGCGCTGGGCACGGTGTGCGACATGGCGCCGCTCGCCGACGAGAACCGGCGCCTCTTGCGCACGGGGCTGGGCGCGCTGGCGCGGACGCGGCGGCCGGGCCTGCGCGCGCTGATGGAGGCTTCGGGCATCGAGCCGGGGCGCGTGACGGCGGAGGACATCGGCTACAAGCTGGGGCCGCGGCTGAACGCGGCGGGGCGCATCGCCCACGCGAAGCTGGCGCTGGAGCTGCTGACGACGCGGGACGAAGAGCGCGGGCGCGACCTGGCGCGGCAGCTCGACGGGCTGAACCGCGCGCGGCAGCAGCAGACGGCCGACGCGGTGGCGCTGGCGACGTCGATGCTGGGCGAGGGCGAGCCGCCGGCGCTGGTGATGATCGGCAGTGCGGAGTTCTCGTCGGGGATCGTCGGGCTGGTGGCGTCGAAGCTCGTGGACATCTACGCGCGGCCGGCGGTGGTGTACGAGCGGGGCGAGACGGTGAGCCGGGCGAGCTGCCGGAGCATCGACGAGTTCCACATCACCGACGCGCTGCGGGCGTGCGCGGACCTCTTCGTGCCGCCGCACGGGCGCTTCGGCGGGCACCGGGCCGCGGCGGGGTTTAGCATCGAGAACGAGAGGCTCGCCGAGCTGCGCGCGCGCCTGACGGCGGAGGCGGAGCGGGCGCTCTCGGGCGTCGAGCTTGTGCCGGTGCTGGAGATCGACTGCAACCTGCCGTTGCGGGCGCTGGGCGGCGAGGAGATCCGCTGGCTCGCGCGGCTGGGGCCGTTCGGCGTCGGCAATCCGGCACCGACGTTCCTGGCGCGCGGCGTGACGGTGGCAGAGGCGCGCTACGTCGGCAACGGCGCGCAACACCTCAAGATGAAGCTACGGGACGGCGGCGCGACGTGGCCGGCGATCGGCTTCGACCTCGGCGAGTGCGCGGTGGAAGAGGGGGACCGCGTCGACGTGGTGTACGGGATCGGCGGCGACGGGTACGGCGGGACGCTGGAGCTGGCGGTGCTGGATGTGCGGGTAAGTTCATAGTTCATAGTTCATAGTTCATAGTGAATAGTCATAGGTTGAGAGACATGCAGGATTATCGGAAGCTGAGGGTGTGGCAGAAGTCGCACGAGCTGACGCTTGCGGTGTATCGGGCGAGTGAGCGATTTCCGAAGGCAGAAGTCTACGGGATCACGAGCCAGATGCGGAGATCGTCGAGCTCGATCCCGACGAACATCGCGGAAGGTTGCGGACGATCCAGCAAGGCGGACTTTTTGCGCTTCCTACACGTCGCGCTGGGTTCGATCAACGAGCTTTCGTACCAACTTCTGCTGTGCCGTGATCTCGGGATCCTCGACACGGGAGCCGATGAAGGACTCGCGGCGGATGCCCTCGAGATCCAGCGTATGCTCGGTGCGCTCATCCTGAAGATCAAGGCGGATTCGCAGGACATCGACACCACGACGTGATGACGACGCGCTCATCACGTGACCTATCCACTATGAACTATTCACTTCCCGGTGCGCTATGACCCGCAAGCTCAACGTGCTGGCGCACCTGCCGACGCCGCTCGATGAGGCGCCGCGGCTGTCGGAGGCGCTCGGGGTGCGGGTGCTGATCAAGCGCGACGACCAGACGGGGCTCGCGCTGGGCGGCAACAAGGCGCGCAAGCTCGACTATCTGCTCGCGGACGCGATCGACAAGGGGTGCGACACGCTGGTGACGGCGGGCGGGCCGCAGTCGAACTTCGCGCGCATGACGGCGGCGGCGGCGGCGCGGTTTGGCATGGCGTGCCACCTGGTGCTGGGCGGCGAGGCGCCCGAGCGATACAGCGGCAACCTCGTGCTCGACCGGCTGTTCGGGGCGGAGCTGCACTTTGCCGGGACCGACAACTGGACCGTGCTCGAAGCCGAGGTCGAGCGCATCCGCAAGGAGCTGGGCACACGCGCGTACGCGATGCCCGTCGGCGGCGCGACGCCGGTGGGTGCGCTGGCGTACGTCGAGGCGGCGGACGAGCTGCTGGGGCAGATGCCGCAGCCTCCGGACTGGATCGTGGTCGCGGACGGCAGCGGCGGCACGCACGCGGGGCTGCTCGCGGGGCTGCCGGCATCGGTGCGTGTGCTGGGCGTCGACGTCTCGCGGCCGGACGTACCGCTCGACCAGCGCGTGCGCGCGCTGGCGGCGAAGACGACGGAGGTGGCGGGGCGGCCGGCGCCGGCGGGTGAGGTGATCATCGCCGACCACACGGGGCCGCACTACGGTGCGATCACCGAAGAGTGCCGGGAGGCGGTGCGGCTCGTCGCGCGGACGGAGGGGATCCTGCTGGACCCGGTGTACACGGGGAAGGCGATGGCGGGGTTGATCGCGGCGGTCAGGCGGGGGCAGGTGGGCGGGACGGTGGTGTTCTGGCACACCGGCGGCGCGGTGGCACTCTTCGCGGACGAGTACGCGGCGTTCTAACGGCGCAGCGCTCTCGGCTGACGGCGGGACCGACGATCATCATCAGCGCCCGTTGCGTCGGAAAGCACGCTGGCGATTCGCCGGGCGCAGAAGCGCGGTGGTCAGGCCGGGTGGACCAGCCGCCTGACGAGGTCGAGCAGGTCGAAGACCTGGAAGAGGATGACGACCTCGATCGCAAGCATGGCGAGCATGAGGACGACCACCAGGAAGATGCCGGCGGCCATGAGCGTGAGTATCCCGCGGGGCACGGTCAGCGTCTCAGATGGGGTCATGGCACCGGCCGCCCTGGTTGGTGCGTCATGCGACCGATCAATGCACGACGCGCGCTCGGGAAACCACGGCCAAACGGCCCGTTTTCGCCGGGAACCCGCGTCCGAGAGCAGGGCGCCCGCCGATCTCTCGCATCCACCAACTGAAGGGCGCGAGATTACCGCGGCGGCTTGCGGGCGGCGAGCGCGGATTGCACTTTCTGCAGCATGCGGGTCTCTTCGAGCACCTCGCCGGCGCCCTTGACGACGCAGAGCAGCGGGTCTTCGGCGACGTAGACGGGGAAGCGCGTCTCCTGCGCGAGGCGGCGGTCGAGGCCGCGCAGCATGGCGCCGCCGCCGGCGAGCGCGATGCCGCGATACATGAGGTCGGCGACGAGCTCCGGCGGCGTGATCTCAATCGTCGAGCGGACGGCGTCGATGACGGCGTTGATCGAGCCGGAGAGCGCGTCGCGGATCTCGACGGTACTGACCTCGACGGCCTTCGGGAGGCCGGTCGCGAGGTCGCGGCCACGCAGCTCGACGGTGCCCTCTTCTTCCAGTGGGAAGGCGGAGCCGGCCTCCATCTTGATCTCTTCGGCGGTGCGCTCGCCGATCAGCATGTTATGCACCTGGCGGGCGTAGGCCATGATCTCCTGGTCCATCTCGTCACCGGCCGTGCGGATCGACGTGCTGACGACGACGCCGCCGAGCGCGATCACGGCGACCTCGGTGGTGCCGCCGCCGATGTCGACCATCATGCAGCCGTTGGGCTCCATGATCGGCAGGCCGGCGCCAATCGCGGCCGCCATCGGCTCCTCGATGAGGTAGGCGGCACGGGCGCCGGCGTTGAGCGCGGCGTCGTGGACGGCGCGCTTCTCGACCTCGGTGACGCCGCTGGGGATGCCGATGACGACGCGGGGCCGCGGGACGCCGAAGCCGAAGCGCTCGTGGACGGAGCGGATGAAGTACTGGAGCATCCGCTCGGTCACCTCGAAGTCGGAGATGACGCCGTCCTTGAGGGGGCGGACGGCGACGATGTTGGCGGGGGTGCGGCCGACCATGCGCTTTGCCTCGGCGCCGATGGCGAGGATCTTCTTGGTCTGGCGGTCGATGGCGACGACGGAGGGCTCATCGATGACGATGCCGCGGCCCTTGACCATGACGAGGGTGTTGGCCGTGCCGAGGTCGATCCCGACGTCGTGGGAAAACAGGCCGAGGAGCGCGGTCAGAGGGTTAATCATCAGTCCTGCGTCCGGTGAAGGGCGGCGAAGGGAGCTTCGGGGCGCGTATCGAGCGGCATTATAGAGACCGAAGCTGATGCGGGGAAGAGCGGCCGCGATTTCGTGCTATGGAAACAGCCGGGACCGTTCTCGAAGCGCGAACGGCAACGGTTGCACCGCGTCGCGGCGGCGCTATGCCGCAGGGCCGATCCAGACGGTCTGGATGTTGACGAACTCGCGGATGCCGAAGGAGGACAGCTCGCGGCCGTAGCCGCTGCGCTTGACGCCGCCGAACGGCAGGCGCGGGTCGGAGGCGACCATGCCGTTGATGAACACGGAGCCTGACTCAACCTGGGCAGCGAGCCGACGGGCGCGCTCGACGTCGCGGCTCCAGAGCGAGGCCCCGAGCCCGTAGGGGGAGTCGTTGGCGAGCCGCAGGGCATCGTCCGCGTCGCGCGCGTAGATGATGGCGGCGGCGGGGCCGAAGGTCTCCTCGCAGGACATCGGCATGTCGGGCGCTACGCCGGCGACGACCGTCGGCGCGAAGTAGTAGCCGCGGCGCTCGATGCGCGCGCCGCCGAGCACGACGCGCGCGCCGGCAGCGACCGACGCGCGCACCTGCCGCTCGAGGGCGTCGCGCAGGTCGGCGCGCGCCAGCGGCCCGACCTGCGTCGTGCGCTCGGCGGGGTCGCCGACGACCAGCCGGGCGGCCCCGGCGGCGAAGCGCTCCGTGAACTCGCCGGCCACGGCCTCGGCGACGATGAAGCGCTTGGCGGCGATGCAGCTCTGGCCGGCGTTGAGGAAGCGCGCGCGCACGGCGGTCTCCGCGGCAAGCGCGAGATCCGCATCTTCGAGCACGACGAACGGGTCCGAGCCGCCGAGCTCGAGCACGTTCTTCTTCAGCGCGCGGCCCGCGGCGGCGGCAACCTTCGCACCGACGGCGTCGCTGCCGGTGAGCGTGACGGCGTGCACGCGCGGGTCGTCGATGATCCGCTCGACCGCGCCGGACGGCACGAGCAGCGTCTGGAAGACGCCGTCCGGCAGGCCGCCCGCGCGCAGCGCCTCGGCCAGCGCGAGGGCGCACTGCGGCACGTTGGCGGCGTGCTTGAGGAGCGCGACGTTGCCGGCCATCAGCGCGGGCGCGGCGAAGCGGAAGACCTGCCAGAACGGGAAGTTCCACGGCATGATCGCGAGCACGGCGCCGAGCGGACGGAACGCGACGTAGCTCGCGCGCGCGTTCGTCTCGACCGGCTGATCGGCGAGGAAGCCGGCGCCCATGTCGGCGTAGTAGTCGCAGCACCAGGCGCACTTCTCGACCTCGGCCTCGGCCTCCGTGATCGGCTTGCCCATCTCCGCGGTGATCAGCGCGGCGTAGTGCGGGCGCTCCCCGCGCAGGTGCGCCGCGGTAGCGCGCAGCAGGCGTGCGCGCTCGTCGAACGGCGTGCGCCGCCAGTCGCGCGACGCGCGCTCGGCCGCCGCCAGCATCTGCTCGACCTGCTCCGGCGTGTGCTCATGGAACTCGGCGATCGTCTCTTCTGTCGCGGGGTTGATCGACCGGATGGGCATGGCGTTCCTCCCGTGGTCTCGAAGCCGTCGGTCCGGGATGCTGCCATTGTGGCGCGCGCCTCACGCGCAGTCCACCGGCGGGGCGCGACGAGAGACAGCAGAGAACAGACAGCAGAGAACAGACAGCAGACAGCAGACAACAGACAACAGACGGGGGGGACGGCGGACAGCAGACAACAGACAACAGACGGGGGGACGGCGGACACACCGATTGCTGGCGCGCAGGCGGGCGGCGACAATGGCGCATCGGCGCTGGTGGAAGCGAGGACGAGATGCCGGACTATCCCGAAACGATCGCGACGGAGTGGCTCTTCGACGCGGACATCGAGCTGGAGCCGGCGGAGGACATCGGCGCGGGGCCGTCCGGCCGGCGCCTGGTGTTCATCGTGCGGGGCGGCACGTTCGCGGGGCCGCGGCTGCGCGGTAGCTACCGTCCGGGCGGCGGCGACTGGTGGCTCTCGCTGGCGAACGGCGCGGGCGAGCTGGACGTGCGCGCGACGCTGGAGACGGAGGACGGCGCGCTGATCCTGATGACGTATCGCGGCGTGCTCGATGCGAGGCCCGAGATCGTGCGGCGCGCAACGTCGGGCGAAGACGTGAGCGCGCGCGACTACTACTTCCGGACGACGCCGCGCTTCGAGACGGGCGACGCGCGCTACGCCTGGCTGAACACGACGGTGTGCGTGGGGACGGGGTGGATCGGGAAGGACCGCGTGGGGTACCGGGTGTTCGCGGTGCGCTGACGCGCGTGTCCGCGGCTGCGCACCCGCGGGCGGGGCGCGGTCAGGCGGTGGCGGCGACGGCGCTTTCGACCATCGACCGCCAGATCACCAGGCCGTCGACGCCGCCCATCAGCGGCTCGGACGAGCGCTCGGGGTGCGGCATCATGCCGAGCACGTTGCCGCGCTCGTTGATGATGCCGGCGATGTTGTGCACGGAGCCGTTGGGGTTCGCGGCGGGCGTGGCATCGCCCTGCGGCGTCACGTAGCGGAAGACGACGCGGCGCTCCGCCTCGAGCCGCGCGATGGTGTCGTCGTCGGCGTAGTAGTTGCCCTCGCCGTGGGAGATGGGGACGGTCAGCACGTCACCCTCGCGGCCGGCGCGCGTAAAGGTCGTGCCGGCGTTCTCGATGCGCAGGTGTGTGGGCATGCAGCGGAACTCGAGTGAGTCGTTGCGCATCAGCACGCCGGGCAACAGGTGCGACTCGCAGAGGATCTGGAAGCCGTTGCAGATGCCGATGACGGGCTTGCCGGCCGCGGCGTGGCGCAAGACGGCGTCCATCACCGGGGAGAAGCGGGCGATGGCGCCGGTGCGCAGGTGGTCGCCGTACGAGAAGCCGCCCGGGATCACGACGGCGTCGTAGCCATCGAGGTCCGACGCGCGGTGCCAGACGAGGTCGGCCTGCTGGCCCATCTCGTGCGTGAGCACGTAGTGGCAGTCGCGCTCGGACCAGGTGCCGGGGAAGACGAGGACGGCGAACTTCACGATGGCAGTGTAGCGGCTGGGCGTCGTGCGGCGGGAGGCGCGGTCGCGGGCGGGCAGGCGGCTATGCCCGGAAGGTGATCACACGGCCGTTGATGTAGACCGTCTCGCCGTAGGCGACGACCGCGAGCTCGTTGCCGGCGTCGTCGTAGAGGTGGACGCCATCGTCCTGCGGCTCCATGCGGCGGACGCCGAGGAAGGCGCGGCCGCCGCCGCCGGCAGGGCGCAGGGCATCGGACGGTCCGGACACAGGATGATCCTAGGGCGCACGGCGGCGGCGGACAACGGCCACCCGCCGCGCGCTACGATAGGTGCATTCCGATGCGCCTGCGCGCGCGTGTGACGAAAGGACAGAGCGATGCCACCGGAAGCAGCCAAACCAGCGCTGGAGCAGATCTCCTACGGGCTCTACGTCGTGGGCTCGAAGAACGGCGACGAGGTCAATGGCATGACGGCGAACTGGCTCACGCAGGTATCGTTCGAGCCGCGCATGGTGGCGGTGGCGGTCGAGGCGCAGTCGCACACCATGGCGAACATCCGCGCATCCAGGGTGTTCAGCGTCAACGTGATCGCGGAGGCGGACACGCACCTGATCGAGAAGTTCGTGGAGCCGCAGCGGCGCGCCGGCAACAAGCTCGGCGGCGTCGCCTTCCGCGCGGGCGAGACGGGCTGCCCGATCCTGGAGCAGGCGATCGCGTGGATCGAGTGCGATGTCGAGCAGATCGTCGCGGCGGGCGACCACGAGCTGGTGATCGGCCGCGTCGTCGATGGGGGCGAGCAGCGCGAGGGAGAGCCGCTGACGCTGCGGGCGATGGGGTGGAGCTACGGCGAGTAGCCGGCCGAGCGTGATCCGTGAGGGCTGAAGCTCCGCGGCTCGGTCGGCATCGGCAGGCGCCAGCGCGGATCCGGCAACTGGCGCGCCTGCGGGGGACGGAGCCGGACTCCTTCGCTACGGCTAAGTAGCCCGTGGCCGGGCGGACAGGTCTGAAGACCTGTCCTTACGGCGTGGTGCGCGTGCGGGTGTCCGGCGGCTGGTGCGCTTGCGGGGGACGGAGCTGAAGCTCCTTCGCTACGGCTGGGTAGGCCGTGGCCGGGCGGACAGGTCTGAAGACCTGTCCTTACGGCGCGGCGCTGCGCGTGCGGGTGTCGGGCGGCTGGTGCGCCTGCGGGGGACGGAGCCGGACTCCTTCGCTACGGCTGGGTACGGCGTGGCCGGGCGGACAGGTCTGAAGACCTGTCCTTACGGCGCGGCGCTGCGCGCGCGGGTGTCCGGCGGCTGGTGCGCTTGCGGGGGACGGAGCTGAAGCTCCTTCGCTACGGCTGGGTAGGCCGTGGCCGGGCGGACAGGTCTGAAGACCTGTCCTTACGGCGTGGTGTTGCGCGTGCGGGTGTCCGGCGGCTGGTGCGCCTGCGGGGGACGGAGCTGAAGCTCCTTCGCTACGGCTGGGTAGCCCGAGGCCGGGCCTTCAGCCCGCGCACACGTGCGCGCCGGCCGCATCGCCCCCCTGCCCCGCGCCCACCGGCGCGGGCGCGGCGGCGCGGCTACACCTTGCGCACGAGCATGACGCCGTCGCGGACGCTGAGCAGGACGTTGGTGACACGGGCGTCGTGCTGGACGTGCTCGTTGAAGGCGACGATCGCGCGATCGCTCTTCTCCTTCGGGTCGAGGACGCGGCCGCTCCAGAGTACGTTGTCGACGGCGATCAGACCGCGCGGCGCGAGCAGCGGCAGGGCGGCCTCGTAGTAGGCGATGTAGCGCTCCTTGTCGGCGTCGATGAAGGCGACGTCGAACGGCCCGCGCAGCGTCTTCATCGTCTCGAGCGCGGGGCCCTCGACGAGCGTGATCTTGTGGCCGTCGGGGCTGCGCGCGAAGAAGCTCCGCGCGAGCGCGATCGCCTTCGGGTCGAGGTCGCAGGTGATGAGCTCGCCGTCGTCCGGGAGCGCGGCGGCCATCATCAGCGCGCTGAAGCCGGTGAAGGTGCCGATCTCGAGGACGCGCCTGGCCCCGGTCGCCGCGCAGAGCGCTTGCAGCAGCGTGCCCTCGACCTGGCCGGAGAGCATGCCCGCGGCCTCGCCCATGGCCTCGCGCGTCTTCGCGACGAGCTCGTCAAGCAGCGGCGGCAGCGGCGTCGTGTGCCGGGCGGCGTAGGTCTCGATCGCTTCGGGCACGAGGGTGAGCATGGCGGTGGCCTCCGGTGCGGGTGCGGGCGGACGGCGGGGCGGGCATCGTGCCCGCCCCTGCCGTATGGGTACCAGATGCCGCGGTGGGCGCGCCTACACGGCGACGTCGCCCCGCTCGCCGGTGCGCACGCGGACCGCCTGCTCGATGGGCGACACGAAGATCTTGCCGTCGCCGATGTTGCCGGTCCAGGCGGCCTGCTGGATGATGTCGATCACCTCGTCGGCGTCCTTGTCGGCGACCACGGTTTCGAGCTTGACCTTGGGCAGCATATCGACCGAGTAGGCCTGGCCGGCGCGCCCGGCGTGGACGATGCCCTTCTGGACGCCGCGCCCGGTGACGCCGACGATGTTGAGCCCGATGAACCCCTTGTCGGCGAGCGCCTTCTTCACGTCGTCCAGTTTCTCGGGCCTGATGATCGCTTCGACTTTCTTCACAGGTCCTTCCTTGCGCTACTGTGCTCTGCCGTGCGAGGGCTGGAGCGCGTGCTCGGCGGCCGTGCCGGCCTGGTCTCCGTGCATGTGTACCGGAATCGCCTCCGGGATGCCCAGCACGGGGCCACTGCCGCCGAAGATGTAGGCGCGCTCGCCGTGCTGGGAGACGTCGAGGCCGGCGACCTCGTCTTCCTCGCTGACGCGGATCCCGAACACGAGGTCGAGCACCTTGAGGATCGCGAGCGTGATGACGAACGAGTAGGGCGCGACGGCGAGCACGCCCACGGCCTGCCGCCAGAGCTGGTCGAAGCCGCCGCCATGGGTAAGGCCGTTGACACCGGCGCCCAGCGCGTTGACGCCGGTGGTCGCGGCGGCGACGGCGAAGACGCCGGTGAGCAGCGCGCCGGTCATGCCGCCGACGCCGTGCACGGCGACGACGTCCAGCGAGTCGTCGAGCGAGGTGCGCGTGCGCCACTGGACGGCGAGGAAGCAGAGGATGCCGGCGATGGCGCCGATGCCGATCGCCTCCATCGGCTGGACGTAGCCCGAGGCGGGCGTGATCGCGACGAGGCCCGCGACGGCGCCCGCGGCCGCGCCGACGACGCTGGGCTTGCCGGTACGCCACCAGCTCATCCCGACCCAGGCGAGGGCGGCGGCGGCAGCGGCCGTGTTGGTGACCGTGAAGGCGTTGACGGCGACGGGGCTCGCGGCGCCCGCGCTGCCAGCATTGAAGCCGAACCAGCCGAACCAGAGGATGCTGGCGCCGAGTACCACCATCGTGATGTCGTGCGGTTCCATCGGCTCCTGCTTGAAGCCCTTGCGGCGGCCGAACATGATTGCGGCGGCGAGCGCGGCGGCGCCGGCGTTGACGTGGATCGCCGTCCCGCCCGCGAAGTCGACCCCCTTAATGTCGGAGGCGATCCAGCCGCTCGATGCGAAGACCCAGTGCGCCACCGGGGCATACACCAGCAGCGACCACGCCGCCATGAAGATCAGGAACGGGCCGAACTTGGCCCGCTCGGCGAAGGCGCCCGTGATCAGCGCCGGGGTGATGATCGCGAACATGGCCTGGAAGATCATGAACGCCTCGGCGGGGATCGCCGGGCCGGCCTGGGAGTTCCCGAGGGCGCCGACATGGCGGAGGCCGACGAAGTCGAGGTTGCCGATCAGCCCCCAGCCCTTGACGTCGGGCCCGAACGCGAGTGAATAGCCGATGAGCACCCAGAGGACGCCCACGAGTCCCATGACCACGAAGCTCTGCATGATCGTGCCCAGGACGTTCTTGTTACGGACGAAGCCGCCGTAGAAGAACGCCAGCCCGGGCGTCATGAACAGCACGAGCGCCGAGGCAGCCAGCACCCACGCGGTGTCGCCGGCCGAAAGTGGTATGTCCGTCAACGTCATCGCTCTCCTCCCCTGTCATCCTGTGGTTCAGGGGAGCATAGCGGGGGCATGTTACGGACAGGTTTCGTGGTGGGGGTTTTCGTTGGACTTCCAAAACTTTCTGCGTCTCGCAGGGCGCAGAGAGGCGGCCGCGTACGGCGTACCGGGGTGCACGCAGGGGGGAGGTGGCGCGGGCCGCGGGGGTTACGGAGCGGCGCACTGAGCCGCCAGCGCGTCGATGAAACGTTGCGCCGCGGCGAGGGCGGAGGCTTCGGTCGTTGAAACGGGGAAGTAGAGGCGCGCATCGACGGTGACGCCGCCGCAGCGCACGGTGCCGGCGAGGGTGCGGGGCGCGACCGTGCGCGGCGCGCTCGCGGGCGGCGCGGCGGGCTGCGCCCTGGATTCGACGAGCAGGACGGTCGGGCCCGCGGCTGTCTGCGCGGGGAAGCGGATCTCGCCCTTGCGCGCGCCGGCGGCGTCGGGCTGCGTCGCATCGAAGCGCGGCGTGGCGGCGGTGCCCTGGGGGAGCGCGCGGGGGAGCACCGGGGCGAAGCCGACGAACTGCTGGAACTGGCGTGCGTCGGCGAGCGGCGTCAGCAGCTCGAGGCCGCCGGGGAGGGAGAAGCCCTGTGCTGGCGCCTGCGGCGCCACGGCGGGAGCGCGGCGCATGTCGCGGACGACGTAGAGCGCCGCATAGACCGCGCCGGCGATCAGCGCGGAGGCTGCCAGGCTGCGGGCGAACAGCCAGAGGAGGCGGAGCGGCTCGTGCGGGTCGCGGCCGGCAATGGTCATTGCACGATCAACGTCGGTCATCCTGCCCGCTTCCGTACCGCGCGGTGCCAGCGGACGCTCGGAGGTCGCAGCCGCTTCGATCGATAGTACGCGTCACCAGCAGCCGAAGCGAGAGCAGGGACGGCCGCGTGTCAAGTTCGCCGCCGCCTACCAGGGGGACAACGAGAAGCGTGTGGTCTGAACCCCTCACAGCCGCCAGCGCCGACGACGGCCGCAGCGTCGTCACCGTCACCGTGCTCGACGGCCAGGGCGCACCCGTCGCCCACGTCCGCTGCGACTACAACCGCGCAGCACACACCGGCCTCTTCGGCGAGATGGTCATCACCGCCACAGGCGGCAGCCCGCAGCAGCGCGTACGCGCGCTCGTCCTCCTCGTGCGCCAGGCGCTCGCTGCCGCCGACGCGCTCGGCCTCACCCGCGTCCGCACCGAGGCCGCGGCCCGCCTCCTGCCCTTCGCCGAGCGCATGAGCAACCTCCGCGGCCGCGAGCTCCACGCCGGCGGCCGCTTCGACCTGGCCGGCGACCTCCACAGCGTCCGCACGCACGTCCTGGACACGACCGGCGCCGACGGCAGCGACACCGCGATCTCCCCCTCTCCCAAGTTGGGAGAGGGGGCCGGGGGGTGAGGCCCAATGCCCACCGCAACCTGGCGCTGCGACCGCGAGAACATGGGGGACGAGTTCTTCGACAACGCCTCCGGCGAGCAGCCGCTCGTCGGCGTGATCATCAGCGGCGGCAGCAAGGTCGGCAAGCGCCGCGCCTTCATCGGCTTCGACCTCACGCGCGACCCCGACATCGGCGCCCGCCCGGAGCCCGGCGCGCAACTCGCCGCCGCCGACCTCCTCCTCGACATCACGATCCTCGACGGCGTCTCCGCATGGGCGGCCCGCATCGAGCGCATCACCCGCCTCGACTGGGCCGGCTACCCAAACGCCTCGTGGCTCGGCTACAAGCCATACACCCACTGGACGACGCCAGGCGGCGACGTAGACCCCGCCTCAGCCGTCGCCTTCACATCGCCCGCCGCCCTCGGCCCCTACCAGACCGGCGGCCTGCTGCCCCTGGTACAGGACGCCTACGCCGCACGCGGCGGCCTCTGCCTGATCCGCCTCATGTCGCCGGACGCGGAAGCCAGCAGCTTCACGGCCCACTTCGGCACCGCCTTCGGCGCCACCAACGACCTCCGGCCCCGCCTCCAACTCACCTTCGCCGCTGCCGCCGCGATCGACGACCGCGACCCACCCGGACCACGCCTCGCCGGCGTCCGCCCCGCCTTCGCCATCCGCCCAGCAAACGCAGCCAGGCCGGCCCGGCCGGCGCCACCCCGGAGGTAGCCCATGGCCGCGAACATCACCGCCATCCGCTCCAACGTCCGCAAAGACCTACACGACGAGGACGCCGCCGCCTACCGCTGGACGGACGCCAGCCTCGACCGCCACATCACGCGCGCCGTCGCCGACTACTCGCTCGCCGCGCCGCTCGAGCAGCGCAGCACGCTCACCACGACGGCCGGCAGCCGCGATCTCTCGGTCGCCTCGCTCGCAGGCCTGATCGCCATCGAGGCGGTCGAATGGCCGCTCGGAGAATTCCCACCCCGCCGCGTCGCCTGGTCGCAGTGGCAGACGACGATCACCATGGACGTGGTCGGGGCTCCGTCCGGCGCCGAGAACGCATACGTGTTCTGGCTCAAGACCCACACGCTCGACGCCAGCTCGAGCACCATCCCTCCGTACCACGACGAGCTGATCACCGAGGGCGCGGCCGGCTACGCGGCCCTGGACTGGACGAGCTTCGCCACGAACCGCCTCAACATCGGCAGCGCCGATGTCTGGGGCCGCTACAAGGCCTTCGCCGACGAGCGGCTGCGCCAGTTCCGCGCCGACCTCATGCGGCTCGGCAGGGCCAACGCCGTCCGCGTCCGCCGCCTCTACGGCACAGACGCGCCCTCGATCTTCGAGCAGCAGCGGGTCAAATATTGAACGAGACATGCACATCTTGAGACTTTGCGCAAACCCTCAAGCCGCCCCCCACACAGACCGCCCCGCGTTTGCTGCTTGCTCCGCGGCGCCGCCGCCGCCGTTTGCTCTTTGCTGCCGTCGCGGAGCGCCGTCATGAGAACCATCAGCGCGGCCCTGCTCGCCGCCCAGCAGTCGGCGTCCGCGGAACCCGCCGTGCAGGCCGTCGCCTACAACATGCAGGCCGGCGTCATCCGCCTCGACTTCACCACGGCCGACGCCACCGCCAACCCCATCAGGCGCCACGGCGCGGCCGTCGCCGGCGACGGCTCGCTCACCCGCGTCAGCATGGACACCGGCGCGGTCCTGACCAACCGCTCACCCGCGCCCGACACGGCCATCAGCACCGGATGGTCAATCCAGCAGTCGAACAAGGGCACCCAGATCGCGGTGTGCGCGGCAGGCGCCCGCGTCGCCGTCGCGTACACCGACGCCGCCGGCACGGGGCTCAAAATCATCGAAAGCTCAGACTATGGCGCCACCTACGCCGCCGAGGTCGCGGTCGCTACCGCGCCCGCAGCCGTCGCCGGGCTCGCCGCCGCCTACCGCGACAGCGGCGGCGACATGGCGATCGCCTGGATCGAGGCCGCGGCCCTGCGCATCGTCAAGCGCACGGCCGGCGTCTGGGGCGCCCCGTCGGCGTCACCCGCTGTCGTATCGTCCTACAACGGCATCGGGATGACGTTCGTCTTCGACTGGAACATCGCCGTCACCGGCGTCGAGGCGACGACGCTCAAGCCCACGCTCTGGACGACGACCTACGGCGACGGGATCGACGTGCCAGCGAACACCTGGGGCGCGGCCTACGTGCAGCAGCAGACCGAGGCCGACGCGCAGGTCACGTACCGCGCCCCCTTCCTCGCCTATATCAGCACGTACCGGCTGACGTTCGTAGAGGCCGACGCCTTCGCCGGCGGCGCCACCCGCACGTACCGCTCGCACCTGATCTACCCGCTCGTCTGGACCAGCGGCCCCTACACCTGGCGCACGCCCGCACCCGTCGACTACACGCAGACCGAGGGGCTGGCGCTCGCCGCCGGCACGTCCTGGGCCTTCGAGTCCGCGCCCGACCACGTACACCGCGCCTCACGCGCGCTCGTCACGGCCGACCTCTCGGCGGAGCTGATCGCGGCCGACGTGCGCGAAAGCGCCTTCGACACAACCGGCTACATCGAGATCGACAACTCGGACGGCGCATACGCAGGCCCACCGGCGCCGCTCGCGGTCGGCAACCTCGTACGCCTCAGTTGGGGCTACAAGACCCCGGCGACCGACACCTCGACCATGGCCGACCTCTGGATCGCGGGCTTCGAGTACCGCCGCACCGGCGGCATCTCGACCCTGCGCCTGGTGCTCGCCGGCGGCTGGGCGCAGCTCCGCCGCGACCGGCAGCGGACGAGCATCTTCCACGCCGCGGGCTCTGCGAGCTACGGCCAGATCCTCACGCGCCTCATGGCCCGCGCCGGCATCAACCTCACGACCTCGGGCGCCTCGGCGCGCCAGGGCGCCGTATTCCCGGCGTTCCAGATCGCCCCCACGACGGACGCCCACACGGCCACCCGCCAGCTCCTCGACTTCATCGCCGACCGCATCATCATGCGCACGGGCACGGCCGTGCTCACGGAACCGCTCGCCACCGCCCCGAGCGTCTACACGTTCGGCGGCGCGCACGCGGTGTACGAGGCGCGTATCGCGGTCGAGCCGCCACAGGCCTCCGAAGCCCACGCCTTCGGCGCGGCCGTCTTCGGCGAGGCCATCGACTTCGCCGCCGCCCAGGCCTACATCGGCACGCGCGTCATCCGTCGCGACCTCACCAGCACGACCCCGGCGCAGGCCGCCGCGACCGCGGCCGCGCACCTGCGGCAACGCGCCCTCGACGAGCCCGGCGGCACGCTCACCGTGCCGCCCGCCTGCGGCCTCGAGCTGCTCGACGTGCTGGACATCACCGACCCGCTGATCGCCGCGGCCGCCGTCAAGCGCCGCGTGCAGGCCATTCTCTGGCGCTGGGACGCGCCGGCGGGCCACTACGAGCAGGTGATCAGCCTGGGGGCCGTATGACAACCGAGATTCACGGCGCCATCCTCAAGGCCTGGAACGCCGGCGCCTACCTGGCCGACGTGCAGCTCACGGGCAGCCTCACGCTCTGGCTCAAGAGCGTCCCCACGTCGCGCGGCATCCCGTCCGCCGAGATGGTTGTAGGCCGCAAGGTCGCCGTGCTACTGTTCGACCCGTCCAACCCGGCGGACGCCGTCATCACCGCCGTCTACACATGAGCGGTGGCGGACGCGGAGCGTGATAGCATAGCGGCGTGGCGGAGACGCAGACGATCGCGCTGGAGCCGGTCGACACGGTCGAAATCACGACGCTCGTCGACAACACGGTCGACCACCTGCTGCCGGCCAGCGGGCAAGCGCGGCGCGCCTCGCTCGGCGGCGTGCCAGGCGGGCCCAGCGTCGAGACGCCGCTGCTCGCCGAGCCGCGCATTGCCGATGCGCTGGTCGCCGAGCACGGGTTCTCGGCGCTCGTGCAGGTGTCGCGCGGCGGCCGCACGCACCGCCTGCTCTTCGACACTGGCCTGAGCCCGGGCGGAGTCGCGCACAACATGGATGTGCTCGGCGTCAGGCTGGCGGACGTCGAAGCGATCGTGATGAGCCACGGACACATCGACCACACGGGCGGGCTGCACGGCCTCGCCGCGCGCAACGGCAGGCGGCTGCCGATGCTGCTCCACCCGGACTTCTGGCTCGAGCGCCGCATCGCGCCGCCGGACATGGAGCCGCTGGAGCTGCCGACGGTCAGCCGCGGCGCGCTCGCGGGCGCGGGATTCGAGGTCATCGAGGGCGCACGGCCGTCGTTGCTACTCGACGGCTCGGTGCTGATCACGGGCGAAGTCGCGCGCAGCACGGCGTTCGAGCGCGGCTTCCCGGTGCACCAGGCGAAGCGCGACGGGGCGTGGACGCCCGACCCGCTGATCCTCGACGACCAGGCGCTGGTGGCGGACGTGCGCGGCCGCGGTCTGGTCGTGCTCACGGGGTGCGGGCACGCCGGCATCGTCAACATCGTCCGGCACGCGCAGAGGCTGACGGGCGAGTCGCGCATCGCGGCCATCGTCGGCGGCTTCCACCTGAGCGGGCCGCTCTTCGACCCGATCATCCCGGCGACAGTCGAAGCGCTGGCAGGCTTCGCGCCGGAGCTGGTCGTGCCCGCGCACTGCAGCGGCTTCGCCGCGATGCGGGCAATCTCGCTGGCGCTGCCGGACGCCTTCGTGCAGAGCAGCACGGGCACGCGCTACATCGTCGGAGCCGGGAGGGAGTGACGGCGATGGCGCGACAGCTCCTGACGAACGAGACGCGCATCGGCCCGCGGGTGTTCGCGTGGGGGACGCGCACGTACGTGATGGGCGTGATCAACGTCTCGCCGGAGTCGTTCTCGGGCGACGGGCTCTCCGACGCCGGCGCCGCGGTGGAGCAGGCGCGCCGCTTCATGGCGGAGGGCGCGGACATCCTCGATGTCGGCGGGCAGTCGACGCGCCCGGGCCCGGTGAAGACGGACGACGGGTTCGAGGAGATCGCGCCGGGCGAGGAGGTGCGGCGCGTGCTGCCGGTGATCGAAGGCATCCGCCGCGCGCTTCCGGATGCGCCGATCAGCGTCGACACGTACAAGCCGGCCGTGGCGCGCGCGGCGCTCGACGCGGGGGCCCACATGCTCAACGACGTGATGGGGCTGCGCCGCGACCCGGAGTTGGCGCGCATCGCCGCGCGCGCACGCGTGCCCATCGTCGTCATGCACAACCAGCGCGGGAGGCAGGCGGAGGACGTGATGAGCGCGGTCCTCGAAGGGCTGCGCGCGTCGCTGCGGATCGCCGGGGAGGCCGGGATCGCGCGCGGCGACGTGATCGTCGACCCGGGGTTTGGGTTCGGCTGGACGCCGGAGCAGAACATCGAGATCCTGCGCCGCCTGCGCGAGCTGGAGGCGCTCGAGGCGCCGGTGCTCGTCGGCACGTCGCGCAAGTCGACGGTCGGCATCGCGCTCGGCGGCGCGCCCGTGCACGAGCGCGTCTTCGGCACGGCGGCGACGGTCGCGCTGGCGATCGCGCACGGCGCGGACATCGTGCGCGTGCACGACGTCGCGGAAATGGTGCAGGTGGCGCGCGTGTCCGACGCGATCGTCCGCGGCCGCATGCCGGGAGAGGGCCCGTGACGCGGGTCTTCCTCGGGCTCGGCGCGAACGTCGGAAACCGGGAGGAGAACCTGCGCACGGCGCTGCGCATGATCGAGGGCGCGTGCCGCGTGGTGGCGGTGTCATCGCTCTACCGGTCGATGGCGGTGGTGCCGGAGGGCGAGCCGCCGGGCCCCGACTACCTGAATGCAGCCTGCGAGGTGGACACGGCCCTGGACCCGACGGAGCTGCTCCGCTTCGTGAAGCAGGTCGAGCACGACATCGGGCGGCGGCCGGCGCCGCGCTGGTCGGCGCGGCCGATCGACATCGACATCCTGCTGTACGGGGCGCGCGTCATTGACACGGCGGAGCTGCGCGTGCCGCACCCGCTGCTCGCCGAGCGCAACTTCGTGCTCGTGCCGCTGGCCGAGCTGGCGCCGGAGGCGGCGCACCCGGCCAGCGGCCGGACGATCGGCGAACTGGCGGAGGACGTCGACCTCGGCGGGCTGGCGCACCTGCGCGGGCCTGAGTGGGCCGCGGGCGGCGCAGGGGCCGACGAGGCCGCCGAATGAGCGGCGCGCGCCGCGCGTTGACACTCAGCAGCGCGTACGATGCAATGATGCGCCCGAGCAGGCGCGGCCCGGAACGGGAGGAGGAGATGTTGGAGCTTGACCCGAGCCAGTTGGGCACCCTCGAGCTCGATGGCACGTGGGTGCCGTGCCTGGACCTGAACGACCCGGCGTTCGTGCCGACGCGGGTGATCATGGCAGGCAAGGAGTACGCCTTCGCACAGAGCTTCAACATCAAGGGCCACGGCGCGGTCATGCCGCAGGCGGTTCGCGCCTTGCAGGACCAGGGCAAGCGGCCGCTGGTGATCGCGCGCAACGAGCGCTACTACGTGTACGTGACGCCGCCCTGACCCCGGGACCATGCCTCCGAAGAAGAAGATCAACGAGCCGCATGTGAAGCTGTACCAGTCCGACTGTCCGGCCTGCGGGCGCCACTACGAGGGCAACTTCCCGATGTGGGTGCGGATCGGCGACTTCCCGTGCATCTGCGGCGCCATCGTGCCGGCGCCGGCCGGCCAGGGCGGCTACGGCGACTACCGGTTCGAGGACTGACCGATGCCCGCCACGGAGTACCGCGTCCGCGTCGAGCGCAACAGGCTGAAGTTCGCGGCGGCGCACTTCGCGACGTTCGAGGGGAGCTGCGAGCCGCTCCACGGCCACAACTACGCCGTGACGATCGAGGTCGCGGGGACGCTGACGGACGACGCGTGGGTAGCCGACTTCTCGACGCTCAAGACGCTGGGCAGGGCGCTGTGCGATGAGCTGGACCACAAGTTCCTGCTGCAGCGCGACAGCCGCGTCCTCCAGGTCGACGAGGGCATGAGCAACTGGAAGGTGCGCTTCCTCGAGCGCGGCTTCGTCTTCCCGAAATCCGACGTGATCGCATTGCCGATCGACAACACGACCGCCGAGCGGCTGGCAGAGTGGTTCGCCGGCCGTTTGCGCGACGGCCTGCGAGCGCGCGGTGCGTCGAACCTGACGTCGCTCATCGTCGGCGTCGAAGAGGCGCCGGGGCAGGCGGGCTGGTGTGAGATGGCGCTGGGCGCCTGAGCCCGGCGCCCGCGCACGGCCGGGCGCGAAGGCCCCGGGGCCAGCCGCGGCCGGCAAACTCGGCGCCAAAGGGATACATCTTGTACCACATTTTCCATTGACAGCCGCGCGGATTTGGGCCCACGATCGGCGCCATGGACGACCACGCGTGGAGCGAGCGGTTGCGGCGGGCGCGGCGCGGCGCGGGGCTGACGCAGACGGAGGTCGCGCGCATCGCCGGGCTGTCGATGCAGACGGTACGCGCGTACGAGCGCCGGCGCCGGCACCCGACGCGCCCGCGCCTCATCGCCATCCTCGACGCGCTCCACGTCGAATGGGCGGAGCGCAACGCGATCCTGACGGCGGCGGGGTACGCGCCGGACGGGCACGGGCCCGGTGCCCGACGCCCGATCGCCGGATGCACCCGCGCTGAGGCGGCCGGCGAACTCGCGCACTACTCGTGGCCGGTCTTCATGCTGGATCCGTACGGGACGGTCGTGGCCGCAAACGCGGCTACGCAACGCCTGTGGGGCATCGACCTGCCGCGCGAATCGGGCGAGCGCAGCGGGCGCAACGTGCTGACGGTGCTCGCCGACCCGCGATTCTCGGACCGGCTGCTGAACTGGGACGCGGCGGCCATGCGGATGATCGCGATGTTCAAGGGCAACCACCGGGGAGCAGAGGGCATCGATGATGGGGAGCCCCAGTTCCGCGCGGTGCTGAACCGGCTGCTGTGCGGCGACGCGGGATACGCGGCGCGGCTCCTGCGCCTCTGGCAGACAACGGCCGCCACCGCCGCCCGGACCCGCTGGTCGTACCCGATCGTCTGGCGCGGACCGGCGGGCGAGGCGCTGCGCTTCCACGGGTTCGCCAGCCCCGCGGACGAAGACGCGGGCCTGCTCTTCCACGACTGGATCCCACTCGACGGGGCGGCGTGGGCGGGACTCGCGGCGCTCGGCGGCTGCTGATCGCCACCTGCTATGATGCGCGCGATGAGCATCTCGCCGCCCGCCGAGGGATACCAGCTCACGCTGCCGATCTTCGAAGGGCCGCTCGACCTGCTGTTGCACCTCATCGAGCGGGAAGAGCTGGACATCACGGACATCGCGCTGGTCACGGTCACCGACCAGTACATGCGGTACCTGCACGCGGGTGATCAGCTCAACATCGACGCGCTCGCCGACTTCATCGCCATCGGTGCCCGGCTGCTCTTCCTGAAGTCGCGCGCGCTGCTGCCGCGGCCGTCATCAACGGAAGACGGCGGCGAAGAGGAAGACGACGCCGGCGACGACCTGACGCGCCAGCTCATCGAGTACAAGCTGTTCAAGGAAGCGGCCGGGCGGCTGCGGGCTATCGAAGCCGCGGGCCTGCACTCCTACCCGCGCATCGCGCCGCCGCCGGAGTTCCCGCCGCCGACCGGACTCGACGGTGTGACGCTCGACCTGCTCCAGCGCATCGTCGAGGCGGCGCTCACGCGCACGCGCGTGGAAGAGCCGGTGCAGGTGATCCACCCGCACCGCTTCACCGTGAGCGAGAAGATCGCGCTGATCCGCGACCTGCTGGCCGCCGAAGGGCGCGCGAGCTTCCGCGCGCTCGTCGAGGGGTGCCGGACGCGCATGGAGGTCGTCGTATCGTTCATGGCGGTGCTGGAGCTGATCAAGTCGCGCGCCATCGAGGCCGTGCAGGACGCGGCGTTCGAGGACATCGTCCTGGTGCCGTCGGAGGACGCGCCGCTCGACGTCCCGGTAACATCGGAGTTCGACGACTAGCGGACACCTCACCCCCCGGCCCCCTCTCCAGTGCGATGGAGAGGGGGAGACAAGCGTGCGACGAGGGGGGATAGGCGTCGAACGTGTCCACCCGCTCGCCTGCCGCCGGCCGGCCGGGTCTCGCAGCGGGTACGATCTGGTCATGAAGGCGCAGGTGCTGCACGAGACCGGCGACGCCGGGACGCCGAGGCTGCGCCTCGAGGATGTGCCGGAGCCGGCGCCTGGCCCCGGGCAGGTGCTGATCGCCGTCGAGGCGTGCGGGGTGTGCCGCACGGACCTCCACATCGTCGAGGGCGAGGTGCGCGGCCGGCTGCCGCTGATCCCGGGGCACCAGGCGGCGGGCCGCGTCGTCGCGCCCGGGGCGGGCGTCGATGCCTTCGCGCCGGGTGACGCCGTGGGCGTCGGCTGGCTGTTCAGCACCTGCGGCGCCTGCCGCTTCTGCGCGAGCGGGCGCGAGAACCTCTGCGAGCAGGCGCGCTTCACCGGCCGCGACGAGCACGGCGGCTACGCCGAACGGATGATCGCCGACGCGCGGTACGTGTACCGGCTGCCGCCGTCATTCGCCGCGGCCGACGCTGCGCCGCTGCTCTGCGCGGGGATCATTGGGTATCGCGCGCTGCGGCTCTCGGGGATCCGGCCGGGCGGGCGGCTGGGGCTCGTCGGCTTCGGCGCATCCGCGCACCTGGCGATCCAGGTCGCGCTGCACTGGAACTGCGAGGTCTACGCGTTCACGCGCGAAGAGCACCACCGCCGGCTCGCACGCGAGCTGGGCGCGGCGTGGGCGGGGCAGGCGTGGGATGACCCCGGCGTACCGCTCGACGCGGCGGTGATCTTCGCGCCGGCGGGCGAGCTGATCCCGCAGACGCTGGCACACCTCGACCGGGGAGCGACGCTCGCCGTCAACGCGATCCACATGACCGCGATCCCCTCGTTCTCGTACGACGTCCTCTACCACGAGCGCACGGTGCGCAGCGTCGCGAACTTCACGCGGCGCGACGCGGAGGAGTTCCTCGCGCTCGCGGCGGCGATCCCCGTGCGCGTCGAGGTCGAACGCTATCCGCTCGAAGGCGCGAACGAGGTGCTGCTGCGCCTGAAGCGCGGTGCGGTGCACGGCGCGGCGGTGCTGGAGATCGGCACCAGCGGGTAACGGCGCACGGCGCCCCGGGCTCAGCCGCCGGGCGTGCGTCCTGCCTTCTCGATCTCGACGCGGACGCCGCGGTCGATCGGCACGGGCTGCCAGTGCAGCGCGCGATAGCGCAGGTGGCCGTAGCCGCCGGCAAAGTGCAGCCACTTCACCATGCCGGGCTCGACGTTCGACGTGTCGCGCCAGCCCTCGAACTGGTACGGCTCGAAGCCGTTGTACATGATCAGTTGCCCGGGCCGGACCGCCGGCGTCACGCGCGCTTCGACGAACGCCTCCGAGATATCGTTGTACACACGCATCTGGTCGCCATCGGCGATGCCGCGCGAGAGGGCGTCGCCGTCGTTGACGTAGGCGGTCGGGTGGCCGCGGTGCGTGTTCAGGATCACGTGGTTGGTCATGTTCGTGGAGTTCGTGCTCCAGCGCGGGTGGCCGCCGGTCATTTCGAGCGGGTAGCAGCCGCCCTGCGCCGGCGGCTCCTTGTGCACCGGCAGCTCCTCGCCCGCCTCGAGGAACCAGTCGTGGTCGATGTAGAACTGGGCACGGCGGGTCAGCGTCGGGAATGGCTCCTTCTTCTCCGTCTGCCAGCGGAACGGGGCGTGCGTGCGGTCGGGCGCGAGGTCGGACGCCTGCGCCAGCGCCATCGGCGAGCGGCCCCAGCCGGTGAAGCGCACGTAGCCGCTCTCTCGCAGCGTCGCCAGCGTCGTGTCGGGCGGGATGGTGCCGGTCGCGGCGGAATCGGTCACCATCTCGTTGATCACGGTGTCGTCGCCGGCGAAGTAACCGTCGCCGGTGATCTGCTCGTGGAGGTTGTCGAGCCGGACGGGCATGCCGAGCCGCGACGTGAACTCGGTGAAGCCGCGCGCCACGGCCCGCGCCGACAGCACGCGGGCGAGCGCCTGGGCGAACTGCCACTCGGTCTTCGTGTCCTCGGGCGGGTCGACGACGCGGTCGGAGAGCGTGAGGTTCATGACGTCCGGCGTCGTGTAGGGGAAGTTCGGCTTCTCGTAGTGATGCGCCGCGGGCAGCACGATGTCGGACCAGAGCCCCGTCGTCGTCATCCGCACGTCGAGCGAGACGACGAGGTCGAGCTTCGGCCAGAGATGCGTGAGCAGTTGCTGCTGGCCGCCGCGCGTGCGGCGCAGCAGGTTGCCGCCGATCTCGAACAGCACGCGCGGCGGCGCGTCGGGCGCCGGCTGCTGCGCGCCGTCCCACCAGCCACGGTCGACCGCCTCCTGCACGTACTCGGAGAACGTGCGCTTCATCGACGGGTCGCTCCAGCCGGCCCGCTCCCACGCCTCGCGGTAGCCGCAGTGATTCAGCCAAAAGAAGGCGGCCGGCACGTTGCCGCCCAGCGCCGCGCCGCGATACCCCATCTCGTGCGAAAGGATCTCGTCGGTGAGTGTCGGGTCCTGCGCCTTCATCGCGGCAGCCATCGTGGTCAGGGCCGTATCGAGCGCGCGCGCCGCCTCCGGTCCCGGCGTGGGCTTCGACGACCACGTGAACATGCCGTCGAACATGCCGACGGCCCAACTGCGGATGCCGGCGCCCTGCTTGCCCCAGTTGCCGGTGAGCGCGAGCAGCAGGCACAGCGAGCGCTCCATGAGGTCGCCGTGGTACGACTTGCCGAAGGTCCAGCCGTCGAGGATGTGCGTCTTGCCACCGGCCACCATGCGCGCGAGCCGCTCGATCACGGACGGGTGTACGCCGCACGCCCCCGAGGCGGCCGCCGGCGCGTAGTCGCGCAGCCGCTCTTCGAGCAGCACGAACGCAGGGATGACGTCGACCTCGCTGCCATCGGCGAGGCGCGCGCGATAGGTGCCGCGCAGCGCCGGGCGGATGGCGCCGAGCGCGAGCGTGCGCGGCGCTTCGACGATCGCGCCGGTGCGCTCGTCGAACATGGAGAAGATGTCGTCGCGGCCGCCATCGACGATGTCCCGCTGGCGCAGGAAGCGGCGGTTGTCGCGCCGCACGAGCAGCGGCAGGTCGGTCTGCTCGCGCACGAAGCCCTCGTCCATCAGCCCTTCATCGAGGATCACGCGGCACATCGACAGCGCCAGCGCGGCATCGCTGCCGATGCGCACCGGCACGAAGAGGTCCGCGTGCGGCGCCGAGGGGCTGTAATCCGGCCCGACGATCACGACCTGGGCGCCGTGGTAGCGCGCTTCGGTGATGTAGTGGAAGAGGGGGATGTCGCTGTACGCGGGGTTGTTCGCCCAGATGACGATGACGTCGGAGTGGAACCAGTCGTCGTTGCTGGCGCACGGGTCGAAGCGCCCGAAGGTGACGTAGATACCCGGGCTCCAGTCGTTGATCTCCGCCTGGACATCGGTGAGCGTGCAGCCGAGCTTGTTGAACACCGCCCCGGCAAGCGCGATGCTCTGGACGCCGCCCTGGCCCGGCGTGCCGACGCGGACGATGCTCTCGGGGCCGGCCGCCTGGATGGCGTCGAGCATGCGCTCGGCGATCTCGCCGAGCGCGTCGTCCCAGGAGACCTGCTGCCAGCGCCCCTCGCCGCGCGCGCCGGCGCGGCGCAGCGGGTGCAGGATGCGCTCGCCGCCGGAGAGGAGCCGGCTCCACGAGCCGCCCTTCTGGCAGCCCATCGGGTTCATGTCGGGCACGCCGGGCTCGATGACCGGGAAGGTGCCGGCCTGCTCCTCGCGCACGATCGCGCCGTCCCTGACGTACACGCGATACGGACAGTTGCCGGGGTAGCAGTCGACGCAGTGGCTGCCCCAGCCCCAGCGGTCGTACGCGGACGCGCCACGGTAGGCGTCCTCGCCGGGGTGCGCATCGCGGGGGTGCGGGCGCTTCGCCTTGCTGACCATGATCCCTCCGTCGCAGACCGGGCGCACTCATGGTCGGGGGTGCGCGGGCCGAGCGGCAAGGGCCGGATCGCGCGGGCCGCGGGCCATTCGGCCCGACGGCGGGGGCGCGCAGGACCGATGATCACGACGGGAGAGGGTAACGGAGCATGCGCGCCGGCCGTCCCGGCGCGCGACCGGCCATGTCCGCACCGGACGACGCAACGGGACGCACGCGCGAGGTGGTGCTAGGCCCCGACGGCCAGCCGATGTTCACCTGCGCACGCTGCGGCGCGCCGCTCACGAAGGACGACTTCTTCGACCTCGGCCTGCGGCTGCCGGACGCCGGCGAGCGCCGCGAGGACTACGCCGACGCGGAGCTCATCGACACGGTCCGGCACGCGATGTGCCCGGATCAATGACCGGGGTAGAACGCCGAACACGCCCACGTCAATCTTGAAGATCTCTCACGCCACAGCCTCCCCGCACACCGTATGCTATGGGAAACATTGGGCGCTCCCCGATCGACTGCCGGAGGATGTCACACCATGCAATCCTTCATCAACCGGGCCGGCTGGGTACTCGCGGCGGCGCTCGGCGTCTTCGTCGTTGCCGCGCTGGCCGGCGTCGTGCGCGGCGGGCCACTCGACCCGCCGGGAGCGCCCGGGCCGACGCTGCCCCAGGTGCAGCCGCGCAGCCCGATCCCCCCGGTCGGCTGGAACGGCACGTTTCCCATCGTACTCAGCCAGCCGGGGTCGTACTTTCTCACGCGCAACATCGATATGAGCACGCCGGGGAACGCGATCGAGATCAGCTCGAACGACGTGTCGCTTGACCTCAACGGGTTCAGGGTCGATGGGCACGGTTCGGGTACGGAGGGCATCGCGGTTACCAGCACGATCAACAACCTCAGGGTGCACAACGGTATCGTCCGCGGTTGGAGCACCGGCATCAGCGCCACGTTCAGCAACACGGCCTTCGCGCAGGGCGGAGACTTCGAGGACCTGCAGATCAGCGGCAACAGCCATGGCGGGATCCGGGCCGATTCGGGCTCCGTCATCCGGCACGTCACCGTGGAGGCGAACACGGACTGGGGCATCTACCTGAGCGATGCCGGAAACGCCTACTACGGCGGCCTCATCGAGGACTCCGTGGTCACGAGGAACGGCATCGGCGTGGAGGTCAACGCGAACAACGTCACCCTGCGTCGCTGCGTGATCGATAGCAGCATCAACGGGGGTGTCACGGTGGCGGGCGCGTTCGACGTGGTGACGGACAACACCATCCAGGGCACCAATTTCGGTGCGGGCGTCACGCTGACCGGCAGCTCCAATACCGTGGCGCGCAACATCTTCGCGAACGTGGCCGGGGGTGCGGTGCAGAACCTCGGGTCCGGCAACCGCATCGGCCCGCTCGACGGCACGCTCGCCGGCACGCAGCCGTGGTCGAACGCGGGGCCGTAGCGGCTCCGCGCGACAGAAGAGACGTGGCCGGAGGGAGGTCACAGCGTGCGCGGACTGATGCACATGCCGCTGGTGGTCGTGGTCCTGCTCGTCGCCCTGCTAGCGCTGGCGACGGGTGTGCTCGCCGACAACACGGACCAGAGCAACAACGGCTCCCGCTACGCCTGGGGGGAGAACATCGGCTGGCTGAAGGCACGGCCGGCGAGCGAGGCCTACGCCGCCGGTGGCTCGGGCGTGCAGGTCACCGACACGGACGTGCTCGGCTACCTCTGGGGGGAGAACATCGGCTGGGTCAACCTCTCCTGCAAGAACGATGCGTCATGCGCGGGCCCGGCGGGGAACTGGGGTGTGAAGAACGACGGCGCCGGCCACCTCTCGGGCTACGCCTGGGGGGAGAACGTCGGCTGGATCAACTTCTCATGCAGCAACGACGGTAGCTGCGGCACTGCGAACTTTGGCGTCACGATCGCCACGCCGGGACCGTACGACTACCTGGCGGACTGGGGCATCTTCCACGGCTACGCCTGGGCCGAGAACGTTGGCTGGATCAGCTTCAACTGCCAGAACGACAGCACGTGCGGGACGGCGCCCTACCAGGCGCAGAGCGGCTGGCCGAACAGCTCGGGCGATGGCTACACCGACGCGCAGCACATCGCGTTGAGCAAGGACCCGTTCACGTACTGCCCGATCATGCGGGCGGACGTCAACGGGAGCGGCACGGTGAACATCTTCGATCTCGCGAACGAGGCGCAGCACTACGGTCAGTTGATCCCGCCAGGGCCCGCGCGCGACGACCAGAACAGCGACCGGAAGATCAATATTTTCGATCTGGCATTGACCGCGCAGCAGTACGGCAAGTCCGTCACCGCATGCCCGTGATCCGGCGTCCGGCGTAGAAGAACGCGCAGGAAGCGCCCGCCGATGGTTGGCGGGCGCTTCCTGACGATCGGTCTCCGTGCGCGGTGCAGGGGTGGGAGGGGGTGCGCGCGCACGCGGTCGATGTTACGGCTTGTGCGCGTCCGACTCGCCGTGGGCGCCGGGCGTCGCGTGGGCGTGGGGCTGCTCCGTCGGCTCGGGCTGGCTCGTCGCCTCAGCCACCTCGGTCGGCTCCACGGTCTTGCTGTTGTGCTCGTCCGGGCCGGGCGTCTTGTCGGCTTCGGGCGTCTCCGCGTTGTGGATGGCCTGGCACGGCACGTTCACCTGCACGCCGGCCGGCGTCGTCTTGACGGCGGTGTCGCCGCGCTCGCAGGCGCCGGGCGTCTCCGCCATGTCGTGCGCGGGGTTCGTCGTCGGGATGCCGTGCACCTCGCCCGGCGTTGGCGTCGAGGGCGGTGCCGGCGTGTTGGTCGCGCCAACCTGGCTCGTGGCCGTCGGCGATGCGTCGAGCGAGGCCAGGATGATGCCGTGCGCCTGTCCGGGCAGCTTGTCCTGGGCCGCGAAGGTGCCCACTGCCGCCCCGCTGGCGAGGACCGCGACCGCGATGCCCAGAGCGACCTTGTGCGTCGCAAGGAGTGCCGTAAGGATGTTCATCGTGTTCACCTCTTTTCACCCCGCCTAACGGACGCGAACCGCAGAAAGTGACGCCCTGTCATTCCGGGCGGGCACATTCCCGGTCGTCGGTTTCTCGCTGGTCAGGGCGGGAGGCAGAGGTCGCGGGGCGGCTCATCGTCGCCAGCAGCACGACGAGGATCCTGCATGGCGGTGCTGTGATAGCGGGGCCCGGCGTACGCAGCGGGGATGCACATGCTGGTGTTCGCCATCAGGACGCACGACGTGGCCTCGGTGGGCGGCAACGACCGCATCAAGGTCGGCGGCATGCGCTGCCGCGTGCGCCGGCGCCGGTGTGTTGGTGGTGCTGCGTACACGCCGCGGCGGTACGTGATCGGACGACGCGGCGGGCGCGGTTGCGCGCCTTATCCGACGAACGAGGCGATCTGCTTCGCGATCTGACCCTCGATGTGCAGGTTCCAGGCCATCTCCGGCACGTCCACGAGGATGAAGAGGCTCGACAGCAGGAGGGTCTCGACCACCGCGACACCGAGGTGCTCGATCCACTTCCCGACCCCGATGCGGACGGTGAAGTTGTCCGGCTCGCCGTCGATGAGGATCGTCATCGCCCGGTCAGCCACGATGACGGCGCTCAGGAAGCCGCCCTTCTTCGCCTGGATCACCGTGCCATGGGTGCTCGGCACGGATGTCTGTACCTCGAACCCGTCGTCCTTCAGGTACGCTTCGATCTTGCCGGCCAGCCCGGCGAGGTCCGTGTGCTTGTTTTCGAAGTGCTGAACTGATTCGCCGATCGCCACGGTCATGCCTCCATGCTGCTGATGCGGTACGTCCTGAAGGGTACGCACTACCGATGAAGCGAGCAACGGGAGCATGATGGATCTTGCGCGTCACGCCGCCCCGCGAGGGCAAGATTGGCCCATGGCGGGCGTGCTCCGGCGCTGTGCGTGAACGAGTCCGATGCGCCGATTGGAAGCGGCCATCCTCACCGAGCGCGCGGCGTCCTCTCCGCGCCTCCAAGCTCGAACCTCTCACGCCCGGACAGTGGTGGGCCCTCAGGGATTCGAACCCTGGACCGACGGATTAAAAGTCCGCTGCTCTGCCAGACTGAGCTAAGGGCCCACGCCCGCAGTGTAGTCGGCGGCGTCGGCGAGGGCACGGCGGGGGATGTCAGTGTGGACGCGCGCCGGCCGTCCGGCGTTCGCCGCTACTGTCCCGGGCTCGTCGAGGGCGTCGCGGTGGGCGTCGCGGTCGGCGTGGGCGCGGGCGTCTGCACGGTGATGCTGTTCAGCACGTAGAGCGGGATGTCCGCCAGCGAGCCGTACGTCGCCCGCAGCACGGCCGGGTCCACGACGAGCACGCTGCCATCGGGCTGCGTCATGCGCATCTGGACCTCCTGGAAGTTGCCGTTCACCTGCTGGTACCAGTACATGTCGCCGTTGCGCGAATTCAGGATGATCAGCGACGTCGCATCGACGTTCGACAGGTGCACCAGCGTCGGCACGGGCGCCGCGTAGTCGATGCCCGCCAGGTGCCAGCCGTCGACCTCGGACGGGATCAGCGCCGAGATGTAGCCGACGACGATCCGCTTCCACAGCACGCCCAGGTCGCTGCCGACCGGGGTCGCGCCGACGTTCAGCGGGCGGCTCGCCGTGGGCGCGACGGGCGGCGTCGCCGGCGGCGCGGGCGCCGTTGCGGTCGGCGGCGCAGCGCCGGGCGTCTCCGACGCGCCCGGGCCAGGGGTCGCCGAGGGCTGGGGCGTGTCCGTCGGCTGCGGCGTCGGCGTCAGGAGCACCGTGCCCTTCATCACGCTGGGCCGGGTCTTGACGATCGCCACCGTGGCAACGCGCAACGCATCCTGAGAGACGCCGACGGCGTCCGCGAGCGCGGGTCCGGCGCCCGGCGCCACGTACGGCGCCGCCTGCTGCAGGACGAGGTTCGACTTCTCGGAGACGGCCTGCAGCTTCGCCAGATCGTTCGCGTCCCAACCACCGTTACTGGCGTCGCGGACGAGTGCCGACGTCTGCTGCGCGAGCCGCTGGAGCTCGGCGCTGTCGATTCGCTGGCCGTGCTGCGCCAACTGCTGGATCTCGCGCATGCGCTCGGCGGTGATGTCGAGCTTGACGCTGCGCCGGTCATCCTTCGTGAAGGCCAGCGCCAGCCGGATGCGCTCGGTCTCGAGCTTCACCGGATAGTTCCAGTCGCCGGGCAGGGCGCGCCCCGCCGATGCCACCGCGTAGGTCGAGAAGGAGAAGAACAGGAGCAGCACGGCCGCCATGCCGGCGAGCGCCCGCGAGCCGGGCAGGAGCCGGCGGTGATCCGGCCGCCGCGCGAACTGGCCATCGCGCCGCATGCGGTGCGCCGCCATCAGGAAGCGCACGCGCGCCGCCGCGAAGAACGACGGCGAGGGCTCGATGTCGTACGCCTCCGCGAGCGGCTTGCCGCTCGCCACCAGGAAGCGCGCCCGCGCGCGCGCGGCGAACGCGCGCCGCGGCGCCGTGCCGGCGTACGCCTGCCGGACGGCGGCGACGGCGGCGAGCCTCGGGCGCAGCGCATCGGCGTGCCGCGGGTACTGCCGCAGACACTCGTCGACCGTCCAGCGGCCCTCACGGAGCGCGTCGAGGCAGATCTCGAGGGCGCGATCGAAGTCGCTCATGGCCGGCTCACCGCATCCGCTCCGGACCCGTCCGGGATCAGCATCTTCTGCAGTTTCCCGACGGCCTTGTGCTGCAGCGCCTTGATGTTGCCCTCGCGCTTGCCGAGGACCTTCGCCGTATCCGAGATCGATAGCCCGACAGCGAAGCGCAGGGCGATCACCTCACGCTGGGCGTCGGGCAGCAGCGCGGCCGCGCGCTGGACCTCTTGGAGCGTCACGCGTTCTTCGACGGCGGCCGCGAAGTCGCCACGCGCGTCGATCAGCTCCTCCGGGATCTCGGACGTCGGGCCGCCGCGCTGTGCCGTGCGCCGGAAGTGCGTGGCGACATGGTTGTGGGCGATGCGGAAGATCCAGGACGAGAACGGCACGTCCTTCCAGCGGAAGTCTCCGATCGCGCCGAGCATCTTCAAGAACACCTCTTCCGTCAGGTCTTCGGCCTCCGCGATGTTCCCGATCCGCGCGAGCGCGTAGCGGTACACACGCGGCATGTACCAGTCGTACAGGTCGGCGAGCGCCTGCTGGTCGCCGGTGCGGGCGCGGTCGACCGCCGCCCGCTCGACGTCCGCCGGGACGCCCGCTGGGGCCTGCGGGCCCGCCCGGGATACCTCGCGATCGAACGAAGGGATCAGGGACATACGCCCACCATCCCGCTGGTCGGCCCCGGCCACAGGCGCACAGCACCCTTGGTAGAACGCTCCATCATCTCAAAAGGTTAACACCATCCCCCTGTCCCGTGCCGGGCTTGACAGCCGGGGCCCCGGCCCCTGCCGTTCAGCGGGGGAGCTCCGGCGCGCCGGGCTGCCAGCGGCGCAGGGCCTCGCGGACCTGCGTGTAGAGCCTCGGCTCGGCCTGCTGCCAGCCTCCGGGGATCAGCGGCACCACGGGCGAGACCCGGTCGTTCTTCATGCGGTAGTAGAGGATGGAGATGAGGTCAGCCTGCTGCGCGGCGCCGCCGGCGGCGACGAGCGCACGCAGACGCGCCGCGACATCGGCGGGCACCTGGCCGGCGGGGTACGACTCCCCGAGCAGCAGCAGCGACTCGGGCTCCTGGAGCTGGCCGCCGATCACCCACTGGCGCCGCGCCTGGGCGATCTGCCCCTTGGCCTGGTACCAGCGCCCCAGCTCGGTGCGCGCCGGCCCGAAGTCGGGCTGGCGCCGCACCGCGGCCTCGAGGTGCGCGAACGCATCGGCGAAGTTGCCCTGCTGCATCAGGATCTGCGCGAGCGCGACGCGCTGGGTCAGGTTGTTCGGGTCGCTGAACACGAGGAGGCGGCAGCCATCGGCATCGGCGACAAGGCCGGCGAGCGACGACGACGGCTCCGCCGCGTGGGCGGCGACGAGGTACGCGCCGTGCGTGCAGGGGTTGATGCCGAGCGATGACCGGGCGAGGATCTCGCCGAAGTGGGCGCGGCGGAACGCCGTCTGCTGCCAGAACGTCGCGTCGGCCAGCGAGGCGTTGATCGAGACGGCCTGCGCGTAGGTATTGATCGCGTCTTCCTGGCGGCCGAGATCCTCGTACACCTCGCCCACCATGAGCACCGGCTGGACGTGGTCGCGGGCGATGAAGCGCGTCTTCGCCGCCTCGGCCGCGGCGGCGTCCGCGTGCCCGGCGAGCTGGTAGGCGCGGGCGAGGTCGGCGTGCGCCAGGTCGCTGCGCGGGTCGAGCGCGACGGCGCGCCGCAGGTGCACGACGGCGGCGGCGATGAGCGCGCTGTCGTGCCTGCCGGACTCCTCGTACGCCGTCGCCTGCATCTGCCCGAGCTGGAGCTGGTAGACCATCATGCTCGTGTCGGCGTTGACCGCGTCCTGCATCTCGGCGATCGCCTGCGCGCCGGCGCCCGGGTGCTGCGGATCGCCGCGCTGGTTGAAGTGCTCCATCGCGAGCCAGTAGTCATGGTGTGCGGCGTCGATGCGGTACCAGCCGAGGAAGGGCACGACCATCAGCGCCAGCAGCGCGACGCGCGGCGCACGCGGTGCGAGACGGCGCGCCAGACGGGCCGCACGGCCGTCGATGCGCGTCGCGCCACCGGTGGCCGCCGCGCGCGCCGGCCGTTCGAGGTAGTTGCGCGCGATGATCGCGCCGACGAGGGCGAGCGCGATCGCCGGCGCTTTCCAGATATTTCCCGCATCGACGATGTTGTGCACGCCGAAGCCGATCAGGGCTGCGGCGCAGGCCACCGCCAGCAGCCGCTGCTCCACCGCACCCTCGCGCCACGTGCGATACAGCATGTAGCCCGCCGCCGCGACGACCGCGGCCAGGGCGGCGATGCCGAGCAGGCCCGTGTCGTCGGCGAGCTGGAGGAAGCCGTTGTGCGCGTGCAGCGTGTGCACCGGGAACTTGCCGCTGTACTGGTTGTAGAGCAGGCCGAAGCTGTTCGGCCCGGCACCCGTCCAGAGATGGTCGCGGAAGATGTGCCAGCCGGTGCTCCAGGCATCCTCGCGCGGCGACAGCGAGCTGCGGAAGAGCCAGCCCGGGCGCGTCGACGACCGCGCCAGGAACGCCAGCGTGCCGAAGGCGACGAGCGCGAGCGCGCCGCCGATCGCGGCGACGGCGGTCGGCGTCAGGCCGCGCGGGAGAACGTCGCCCCAGCGGAGCGGCCTGCCCGCCCGCTCCTGTTCGGCGACGCGCATCGTGAGCCAGGCACCGGCGATGGCCAGCGCGATGCCCGTGGCGGCGCCGGCCCAGCCACCGCGCGACAGCGTCAGGAAGAGCGCCATCGCGCCGACGACCACGCCGCCCGCCGCGGCCACGCGCTCCCATCGCGACGGCGCGCGGTACACCGTCAGCGTGTAGAACGGCATGGCGAGCACGAGCAGCATCGCCAGGATGTTCGGGTTGTCGCTGACGTCGTGCACACGTGGCACCGTCGGCGGAAAGATGTTACTCGCGTGCAGGCCCTCGACGCTGCGCGTCAGCCGGAGATAATCAGCGTAGTCGTTGCCGACGACCCAGAGCGCGTAGAGCGAGAGCGCGGCGCCCACCAGCATCAGCGCGCGGGCGAGCTGCTGCGCGGTCAGGCCCGGCAGCCCGGAGAGCGCGTAGAAGACGATGATCGCCGCCCCTACCATGAGCGTCTGTTCGAGGCTCACGCGCCAGTACAGCGACGTGTACGTCGCGACGGCGTAGGCGGCGATGAAGCCCAGCAGCGCGAGGTCGAGCGGCGTCCCGCCCGGCAGGCGGCGCGACGCCGCGAGCCAGACGACGTATACGGCGGCGAGCGCGCCGATGAGGATGTGCAGCGTCACCGTGCGCGGGTACACCTCGAGGGTGAGCTGCGGCATGCCGGTGAACAGGAAGTAGCCGATCCAGCCGCCGGCCACGACGAGCGCGGCGCCGCGGCCTATGCGCTGCCAGCCTTGCGACCCGTCCGCGTTGACGGCGCGATCCGCGGCCGCAGCGGCCCCGCGCGCGCCGGCGAGATCGCTCATCGAAGCGCCGATGCGCCCCGGCGCGTGCCGCGTATCGGGTGGGGTGGGCGATGCGGGGTCATGCGTGGCGGGCTCCTCGCAAATCGCCGAATTGTAGCACGGCCCATCGGCGGCGCCGCGTGCCGGCGTCACGTGCCGGAAGGTGTCGTTGGCGGTGGAAGACGACAGGCGACAGGCAACAGCCGGCAGACAGCAGAGAGGCTGCGGGCGGCCGCGCGGTACCATCAGCCCGTGAAGCATCGGCCTGCCGCCGCCGTCGTGTTGCTTGCGGCGCTCGCGCTCGCTGGCTGCGGCGGCTCATCGGCGCCAATGTCGACGCCGGCGGTGCAGCCGCATCCGACATCGCCCGCGGGGCTGCCGACGACGACGCTGCGCGTGGCCGGGCACACGATCGCGGTGGAGGTCGCCGCCGACGAAGCGTCGCGGGAGCGCGGGCTCTCGGGCCGCGCCGCGCTGCCGCCGGACGCCGGCATGCTCTTCGACATGGGACAGGTGATGACGCCGCGGTTCTGGATGAAGGAGATGCGCTTCGCGCTCGACCTCGTCTGGATCGGCGCGGACAAGCGGGTCGCCGGCGTGTCGGCGGATGTGCCGCCGCAGCCGGGCGTGCCGGACAGCGGGCTCCGGCTCTACGCCTCGCCGGCGCCGGTGCGCTACGTGCTCGAGGTGAACGCAGGCGCCGCACAGCGGCTCGGGCTGCGCCAGGGGGCGCAGGTGGCGTTCGACCTGCCGCCCCCGGCGCTCACGGCGACGCCCGCGGCGCGCTGAGCGCGCGCGTCCAGGCGGGTGTCGTGTTCGTCGTGACCCGCGCGACGCCGGCCGCGGCGAGGCGCTCGAACGCGCGCATCGCCGCCTCGCCGTCGTAGTCCAGCGTCCAGACGTTGGCATCGATGCCGCGATTCCTCAGCCAGGCGACAGCGTCGAAGCCGTCGTCGCGCATCCGCAGCACGAGGCCGTAGCGCAAGAACCACTCGCGGGAGGCCGGCACCTGCGTCGCGAGCGCCTCCATGCGCTCGCGCAGGTACGCCGCGGGCTCCAGCGTGCGCCCCAGGGCGAGCGGGTGGTCGTCGCGATAGCCGTATGCGCCCTCGGTGCGCGGCAGGAACGCCGGCTCGCCGGGCGGCAGGACGTCGAGGTACAGCCCGGGGTCGAAGCCGACCGCGAGCGACGGCGCGGCCGCGAGCAGGCGCCGCAGGTTCCAGTCCTGCCCGCTGGAGACGATGACGCGCTCGTGCACCGGTCCGACCGCGCGCAGCAACGCCTCGATGCGCTCCGGCGCTGGCGGGCGCCAGTCCTTCAGGTCGAGTTGCAGCTCGGTCTCGCAGCCCGCCGCCATCGCCGCCACCTCGCTCAGCAGGGGCGGCCGGTCCCCCGCGTCGTGCAGGAAGCGGGCGGCGCGGACGTCGTCGGGCGTCGCGCGGCCGACGGGGCCGCGGCCGGTGGTCTCGTGCTCCAACCGGCGGGCGTGCGTGACGATGAAGTCGCCGCCGTCGAGCGAGTGGACGTCGATCTCGATGCGCCCGACACCCTGCTCGAAGCACTCGCGGATGGCCGCAATGGTATTCGGGCGATGGGCGCCGGAGAGCACGCCCATGTGGGCGACGAGCGACGGCTCACCGAAGCGCGGGGCCGCCCGCCGGCCTGGCGTGATCGCTGGCATCCGTCGCACCTCCACCGCGGTGCCGCGCACCTGTACGGGTTGTAGCGTCCCGCGGGCCGGGCGGCCAGCGCCGGGCGGTGCTGCGGCGAGCGGCGTCCCGCCATCCCGGTGACGCCGCACCGCGCGTGCGGGCGTCCCCTGGCATGCGGGGGACGGGGCTGAAGCTCCTTCGCCACGGGCGGCCCCACGTGCCGCCGCGCTACGACGCAGCCGCTATACTTGCCGCGCAGCCATGCGCGATCCCGACCTCCCAGCGCCCAACGCCGCGGTGCATCGATGACCACCAACGCCCGCCGCCGTCCCGACGCCGAAGCTGAGAGCTTCCGCTGCGCCCGCTGCGGCGACACCGTGAGCGTGGACGCCTACGGCACCCAGCATCGCAACCACTGCCCGCGCTGCCTCTGGAGCCTGCACGTCGACGACCGCCCCGGCGACCGCGCGTCCGGCTGCGGCGGCCGCATGGAGCCCATCGCCATCTGGGTGCGCGACGACGAATGGGTGCTCGTCCACCGCTGCCAGCGCTGCGAGGCGCTGCGGCCGAACCGCATCGCCGGCGATGATAGCCCCGCCGCCCTGCTCGCCCTCGCCGCCAGAGCGCTCGCGAACCCGCCGTTCCCCCTCGACCGCCCGATGGCGTAGGGGCAGGGGGTCGGGGGCCGGAAGACGGGCGCCCCGCCTCCAACGTCCAACATCTAACATCTAACATCCGCCGCATTGACTGCCAATCCCCGATCGGCCAGCATGGCGCCATGACCACAACACTCGAACGCCTGGGCTACGCACCGGACGACCGCGTCCTGATCATCCATGCGGACGACGTCGGCTTCTCGCACGCCTCGAACGTCGCCGCCTTCGAGGCGATGCTGCACGGCAGCCTCACCTGCATGTCGACGCTCGTGCCGGCGCCATGGTTTATGGAGACGGCGGCGCTCCAGAAGCAGCACCCGCGGGCCGACATCGGCGTCCACATGACGCTCACCGCCGAGTACGAGACGTACCGCTGGCGCTCGCTGACGGGCGGCGCCGGCTCGCCGCTGCACGCGCCCGACGGCGGCATGTGGCGCGACGTCCCGAGCGTGCTCGCGCACGTGAGCACGGAGGACGCGCACGCCGAGCTGCGGGCGCAGATCGAGCACGCGCTGGCGATGGGCATCGACGTGACGCACCTCGACACGCACATGGGCACGGTGATCTTCCCCGCCTACCTGCCGGCGTACGTCGACCTGGCGGTCGAGCACCGGCTGCCGCTCTTCCTCGTCCGCCCGAGCGACCACCGGCTCGACGCGCTCGGCGAGGGCGCCGCCGTCTACCAGCGGCAGGTCGACCGGCTCGACGCGCTGGGATGGCCGCTGCTCGACCAGATCATCCACCGTACGCTGAGCGAGATCGCGCCCGCGGACAAGGAGCCAACGTTCCGCCGGATGTTCGCCGAGCTGCGCCCCGGCCTCACCCACTTCCTCGTCCACCCCGCCGCCGGCGGCGACGAGCTCGACGCGATGACCCCGGTCGACTGCAAGCACCGCGCCGCCGACTACGCCGTCTTCCGCACGCCCGCGATGCGCGAGTACTGCCAGTCGCTCGGCATCAAGCTCACCGGCTACCGCGAGATCCGCGACCGCCTCCGCGCCTCCCTCCCGGCGAGCGTCGGGTAGCGCCCCACTATGAACTATTCACTATGAACTATTCACTATGAACCATTCACTATGAACCTCAACGGCAGCGTCGTCATCGTCACGGGCGCCAGCAGCGGCATCGGCCGCGAGACCGCGCTCGCGTTCGCGCGGCGCGGCGCCAACGTCGTGCTCGCCGCCCGACGCGAGGAGCGCCTGCGCGAGCTCGCGGGCCGCATCGAGCGCATGGGCGTCGAGGCGCTCGTCGTGCCGGCGGACGTCGGCCGGCCCGAAGATATCGAGCATCTCGTGCGGGCGGCGCTCGACCGCTTCGGCCGCATCGACGTGCTGGTGAACAACGCCGGCTTCGGCTTCAGCGGCACCATCGAGGAGACGACCGAAGCGGACATGCGCGAGCTGTGGGACGTCAACTACATGAGCGCGTTCCTGGCGACGAAGGCCGTGCT
>JAGWOC010000182.1 GCA_028872875.1 Chloroflexota bacterium
GCGCCAGCGTCCGGCCGTAGGGGCGCACGGCCATCCACACGATGACGGGGACGAGCGCCGCGTTCAGCGGCATCTGGATGAGCGTGAGGCCGAGGGCGAACGGCTGCAGCGACGGGCGGGCCGCCAGCACCAGCATGAGCCACGGGCTGAGGAACGCGAAGAGCAGGATCGACGGCACGGTGAAGATGTTGAGCATGTCGAAGATCACGTGCGCCTTGACCAGCGGCCGCAGCTCCGCCCGCCAGAGCGTGGGGAGCAGCTTGCGCATCACCTGTCCGCGGCCGCGCGCCCATCGCGTCTGCTGGAGCTTGTAGTCGAGCATGTTCACGGGGAGTTCGGCCGGCGCGACGACCTCCACGGCATAGTCGCCGCGCCAGCCCCGCAGCTGCGCGCGCAGCGCGAGATCATAGTCCTCGGAGAGCGTGTCGGCGTGCCAGCCGCCGGCGTCGGCGATCGCCGAGGCGCGCCAGACGCCGGCGGAGCCGTTGAAGCGGATCATGAGGCCGGCGCGGTGGCGCGCTTCCTGCTCCACGAGGTAGAACGCGTCGAGCACGATGGACTGGGCGCGCGTGAGCGCGGACCACGTGCGGTTGATGTGCCCCCATCGCGCCTGCACGAATCCGACGCGGGGATCGGCGAAGCGGGGCATCATCTGCCGGAGGAAGTCCGGATGGGGGCGAAAGTCGGCGTCGAAGAGCGCCAGGAATTCGCCGCGTGCCGTGGGGGTGCCGTGGGCGAGAGCGCCCGCCTTGTAGCCGTCGCGATGGGTGCGGCGCACGACTTCGACGATCAACCCCCGCGCGCGCCAGAACGCCGCGCGTTCGTCGATGATCTGCACGGTGTCGTCCGTGGAGTCGTCGAGAATCTGGAGCTCGAGGCGGTCGCGCGGCCAGTCGAATGCGGCACAGGCATTCATGACCTCGCACGCCACGTGACGCTCGTTGTACATCGGCACCTGCACGGTGACGAAGGGCAAGTCGCCGTCGTCGGCGCGTGGCGTCGGCGCAGGGCCCGGAGAGGGACCGCGCCGGATGTACAGGTAGATCAGGTGCGATTGGCCGACGGCGTAGCCGAACAGTCCGATCACGCTGACGGTCTGCAGGCCGACGGCCACGACGGTGGCCCATGGACTCGTCAGAAAAGCGAGGAGCGGCGATTGCATCGGGCGGTAGTATAGCGAGGGGTTCACGATCCAGCGACGCGGCGGCGCGCCTGGCGGCGGCGGGCGCGGCGGCGGCGGGCGCGGCGGCGGGCCTCGTCGATCAGCGAAGCCCCAGCGCCGAGAGGATCGGCGCGGCCAGGCGGGCGGCATCGGGCTCGGCGGCCGGTGACCGGTTTCCCGGCAGGCAGATCATGGCGTGGGTCTTGAGCAGCCTCGCCGGCGTGGCGCAGTCGAGCCGGTCGACCATGCGGTAGTGCAGGCCGTAGGCGTCGAAGTGCCGGTCGACATTCACGAACGGCGCGTCGACG
>JAGWOC010000001.1 GCA_028872875.1 Chloroflexota bacterium
CTCTTCGGGCGCGGCGCCGACGGCGCCACCTGCGCCTGCGACGCCGCGGGCGACGGCATCACCAACCCGGCGCCGATCAACGGCAACACGGGCGTCTCCCTCAGCGCCGACGACGACGGCGGCTTCTTCCGCCAGAAGGCCGCGGCCTATTACGCGGCTGGCGCCATGCGCCTGCCGTAGCCCGCATCCGCCCCGTCGCTGGCCTGTTGCTCCTGCCATCTCCTGCCATTCGCGGGCGTGATCCGTATCTGTTTGCGATTTCGGTCTGCAGTTTTCATGTTCTGGGGAGGGCCGAGCCAACGATCCTGATCCCGGGCCCCTTCCCTGCAGGGAACGGGGCTCGCAGCGTGAGCTGCCCGCATGCCGGGGCAGCTCTATGGGCGCGGCCCTCGCGGTACGAACATAGCCCGGCGCGCGCAGAGGTTACAGCGGTGCCTGTCAGCGCGGGGGTGGGATCATGCCGCGACCGGGCGACAGAGGTTCGCGCATGAGGGCGAATCGAGTTCCAGGCAGCGTGCCCATCCTCAGGCGATCCGTAACACGAATGTAACGGCACCCTTGATCCGCTCGCGCTCGCGCGATGGTAGACAGATGGCAGGACAGGCGGCGGCGTGCGCCAGCCCGCGGCGTACCGTACGATGCAGGCCGTCCCCCGGACAGACATCCGCCCACCGGCGGCAAGCGCGAAGGAAGACCGATGACCTCCTACTACAAGGCCGAGTACATCTGGATCGACGGCACGAAGCCGACGGCGAAGCTCCGATCGAAGACGAAGATCGTGCCGGCAGGCGAGCAGCCGCCGATCTGGGGCTTCGACGGGTCGAGCACCAATCAGGCCCCCGGCAAGGCATCGGACTGCGTGCTCAAGCCGGTCTTCGTGTGCGGCGACCCGATCCGGGGTGAAGACAACAAGCTCGTGCTGGCCGAGGTGCTGCTCACCGACATGTCGCCGCACCCCACGAACACGCGCGCGGCCTGCGTCGAGACGGCGCGAAAGTACGCCGCGCACGAGCCATGGTTCGGCATCGAGCAGGAGTACACGTTCTTCGACGGCATCAAGCCGCTGGGCTGGCCGGACAACGGCTTCCCCGCGCCGCAGGGCGGCTACTACTGCGGCGTCGGCGCCGACGAGGTGTTCGGTCGCGACATCGTCGAAGCGCACATGGACGCCTGTCTCCGCGCGGGCATCGCCCTCTCCGGCATCAACGCGGAGGTGATGCCGGGCCAGTGGGAGTTCCAGATCGGCCCGCTCGGCGCGGTCGAGGCGTCGGACCACCTGTGGGTCGCCCGCTGGCTGCTCTACCGCATCGCCGAGGAGTTCGGGGCGAGCGCGACGCTCTACCCGAAGCCGGTGAAGGGCGACTGGAACGGCGCGGGCGCGCACACCAACTTCTCGACCAAGGAGATGCGCTCGTCGTACGAGCCGTGCGTGCGGGCGGCCGAGGCGCTGGGCCAGAAGCATGACCTGCACATCCAGCACTACGGCCACGCGATTGAGGAGCGCCTGACCGGGCTGCATGAGACCGCCTCGTACAAGGAGTTCAACTACGGCGTGTCGGACCGCGGCGCCTCCGTGCGCATCCCCTGGCAGGTGGCGCTGGAGAAGAAGGGCTACATCGAAGACCGGCGCCCGAACGCCAACTGCGACCCGTACGTCGTGACACGCCTGATCACCGACACCGTCTGCAGCGCCTTCGAGCGCGCGCGTTCCGGGAAGGCAGCGGCCGCGGCGGGGTAAGTGGGCGGTTTTCCGGTGGCACATCAGAGGTCGGGGCCGCAGATGCGGCCCCGGCGCTTGTCTGCTGCCCGCCTCTCCGCTAACATGGCTGGTGGGCGGCACCCCCCGAAGGTGCCGCCATTTGTGTTTGCGCGGGCCCCCGCCGCCGGCTGGAGAACATGCCGAAGTACATTTTTGTGACCGGCGGCGTCGTCAGCTCCGTCGGCAAGGGCATCACCACCGCAGCGCTCGGCCGTATCCTCAAGTCCCGCGACATCTCCGTCTCCATCCAGAAGCTCGACCCCTACCTCAACGTCGACCCCGGCACGATGTCGCCCTACCAGCACGGCGAGGTGTTCGTGACGAGCGACGGCGCCGAGACCGACCTCGACCTCGGCCACTACGAACGCTTCATCGACGAGGAGCTGACGAAGGCCAGCTCCGTGACGACGGGCCAGATCTACCAGGCCGTGATCGCCAAGGAGCGGAAGGGCGAGTTCCTCGGCGGCACCATCCAGGCCATCCCCCACGTCACCAACGAGATCAAGGCGCGCGTCCGCGCCATCGGCCGCGAGACCGAGGCGCAGGTGGTGATCGTCGAGGTCGGCGGCACGGTCGGTGACATCGAGGGCCAGCCCTTCCTCGAGGCGATCCGCCAGATCCGGCGCGAGGAGCGGCCCGAAGACACGCTCTCCATCCACGTCACCTTCCTGCCGCACGTCGGCTCGACGAACGAGATCAAGACGAAGCCCACACAGCACAGCGTGCGCGAGCTGCGCTCAGCCGGCATCCAGCCCGACATCATCCTCTGCCGCGCCGACCACGAGGTCACCGCCGAGATCCGGCGCAAGATCTCGCTGTTCTGCGACGTGCACGAGAGCTGCGTCATCTCCCTGCCGACGATGGACAGCATCTACCAGGTGCCGATCGTCCTGCAGGACGAGAACCTGGGCGACCGCGTGATCGAGCTGATGGGGCTCGATGCGAAGCCGCGCGACCTCGCCGGCTGGCGCGAGCTGGTCGAACGGCTCGAGCACCCGGTCGGCGAGCTGACGGTCGCCGTCGTCGGCAAGTATGTCGAGCTGCACGACGCGTACCTCTCGATCAAGGAGGCGCTGATCCACGCCGGCATCGCCCACCAGGTGCGCGTCAACATCCGCTGGGTGCACTCCGAGCGGCTCGAGCAGGAGCCCGTCGGCGGCCTGCTCGAAGGCGTCGACGGCATCCTCGTCTGCCCCGGCTTCGGCGAGCGCGGCATCGAGGGCAAGCTCGAGGCGGCGCGCTACGCCCGTGAGAACCGCATCCCGTATCTGGGCGTCTGCCTGGGCATGCAGATCATGGTGATCGAGTACGCGCGACACGTGCTCGGCCTGCTCGGCGCCAACTCGACCGAGTTCAACGTACAGGCGCCGCACCCGGTGATCAGCCTGCTCAGCGAGCAGCGCGGCATCGAGGACAAGGGCGGCACGATGCGCCTGGGCGGCTACCGCTGCCGGCTCGTACCGGGCACGCGCGCGGCGGCCGCCTACGGCGTCGACGACGTCATCGAGCGCCACCGCCACCGCTACGAGTTCAACAACGCGTACCGCGAGCAGCTCGCCGCGGCGGGGCTCATCGCCAGCGGGCTCTCGCCGGACGGGGAGCTGGTCGAGATCGCGGAGGTCGTCGACCATCCATTCATGCTGGGCTCGCAGTTCCACCCGGAGTTCCGGTCGCGTCCGGACCGGCCGCAGCCGCTCTTCCGCGAGTTCATCGGCGCCGCGAAGAGCCTGCGCAGCGGCCTCGATGCCGGCATCCTCTCCGGCGAGCGGGAACGCGTCGCGGCGGGCGGCGCGGGCGGGGCGTGACGGGCACCGACATCCTCCGCTGGCTGCACTTCCTCTCGCTCTTCGTCATGACGGCCGGGCTGGGCGCCTTGATGGTGCCGCTCTGGCGTGGCTGGCGCGAAGAAGACGTCGAGCGCCAGCTCGCCGCGTTCGAGGACGCGACGACCGCGCACAAGGCGTTGCTGCTGCCAGGCACGCTCGCCGTCGGCGCGACGGGCGTGTTTCTGGCGGCGCACGTCGGCGACAACTTCTTCACGACGGGCTGGCTGGTCGCGCTCGAGCTGATCTACCTCGTCGTGCTCTTCGTCTGCATCCCGATCCTCGGGCACACGCTCAACCGCGTCCAGGTCGAGGCGCTCAAGTCGCGCAAAAAGAAGCAGCCCACACCCGAGCTGCGGGAGCTGCTGGACGACAACGTGCCGATCGTCTTCAGCCTGCTGATCCTCTTCCTCATCCCGATCATGGCGTATCTCGCGGAGTTCAAGCCGTTCTGACCGGCCGCGCGGGGGCGTGCGCTCAGTACCGGCGCCAGACGCGTCCGACGATCTGCTCGCGCGCGACGGGGCCAAAGGCGCGCGAGTCGCGGCTCACGGCCGCGTTGTCGCCGAGCACGAAGTACTGCCCCCGCTGCGGCGCGGGCTGCATGGGCGGGGCGACCGCGATGCGCTTGAGCAGATAGCGGTCCGGGCGCTCCGGGTCGCGCAGCACGACGACCTCGCCGACGCGCGGCGCGCGCCGGCGATACGCAAGGCGATCCACGAGCAGGCGCTCGCCGGCGCGGAACGCCGGCTCCATGCTCGGCCCCTCGACGACGTACCGCATGACGGGCGCGCGCGCTTCGGCCGCATGGAGCAGGCGGGCCAGCGCATCCTCCGCGATCCGGCCGAAGCGCCGCCGGTAGCCCGCGCTAGGCAGGGACGACGATCTCGCCGCCGACGGCCTGGTTGGAGGGCTGCTTCTTCGTCGCCACGCCCTTCGTGTCCCAGAACGCCGCCGCGAACGTGTGCACGGCCGCGAGGAGCTCCTGCGCCGCCTGCGCGTTGACTTCCTGCCGGTTCTTGCTGGCGAGCTTCATGATGTTCCAGACGGTCGCGTGCAGGTCCTTGTGCTTCTCGGTGTGCTCCGGCTTGAAGTAGTCGCCCCAGATCACGCGCACCTCGCGCTTGCACAGCTCGGCGTGCTCCTCCTTGACCGCGACGTAGCGCGAGAACGAGTTGTGCCACTTGTCTGCGTCCGCCTTCGATGCGCCCTGGGGCAGCTCGCCGAGCGCTTCGATGAGCTGATCCATGCGGATCACAGTAAGCGCCGCGATCTGCGCCAGGTGCGGGTCGTAGATGCCGCACGGGATGTCGCAGTGTGCGTGCGCCGTCCGCGGTGGCGCGATGCGGTCGAGCGCGCGCAGCGCGCGCGAGGTGAGCGAGCGGATGGCTGGTCGAGACATGGGCGACTCCTTCGTTGCTATGCGTCCCGCCGAGATGGGATGGCTCCTTACAGTCTAGTGCCACCCGGCCATAGTTCAAGGACGGCGCCGGTGCCGGCGAGCCCGATCAGCCGCCTCACCTCCCATCGCCCACCTCCCATCGCCCGAAAACCGCGCCTGACCTCTCATCTCCCACCTCCCATCGTCCGAAAACCCGCGCCTCACCTCCCATCTCCCACCTCCCATCGCCCGAAAACCGCGGGGATTCCCCGATACACCGGCGATCCGGCGCGCCATACGCTCTCCAATGCCATGACGCGCGAACTGCTGCACCGCTGGTACATGCCGTTCCTCTGGCTCACCCTGGCATCGCTGGTGAGCCTGCCGATGGCGATCTACCTCGAACACGGCATGACGCTGCGCACGGGGTCGGCGATCGGCCTCGCCTACGGCAGCGGCTGGGTGGCGCGCAGCGAGCTGCTGGCGGCGCTGATGCCGTACCTCCTGAACCTCGCGGCGGCGGCGTGGTTCTTCAGCGAGAACGGCAGCACCCGCTGGGCCGCCTTCTGGGCGACGCTCGTCGCCGTCGCGCGGATCATCGCGCCGGTCGCGCTGGCGCAGCTCTCGAGCGTCCCCGCCGCCGGCGCGCACTACGTCGACTGGAACGCCGTGCGCTACGTGCTGTGGTTCCAGGACGTCGAGATGTTCCTCTTCGGCATCGGCCTGTGGGCCATCTTCGCCCGCTTCGTCGGCAACGGCGCCAGCGCGCCGGCCCCTGCCGGCTACTACGCCGAAGCGTAGCAGCGCGCATCACCCATCCGAGCGTCTCCCGCCGCCGTCTTCGCAAGGGGACGGCGGCTTCCGTGCGGCTCAACGGCGAGGCGTGCATCGACGAGCGCGACCCGCTGGTGGGCCAGTACCCCGGCCATCGATGCCATCACGCTCGCCGCGAGCGCGCCCGGCCTGATGGCACCCGCCGGTTCGCTTAACCCACAGCAGCCTCAACCAGCCGCGGGCCGGCCGGCGGCTGGTGGACACGCCGGTCGATGCGCCGGCGTTCGCGGACTCCCGGCTGGGCACGGTACTGGGGCGATCCCGTATGGCACGCGCACGGGAGACGCATTGTCGTGGTAGCACCTTTCGTGCAACGCACGGCCGGCCGATACTACCGATGCGAAGACTCGCGGATCAGGCCGCTGGCGCGGCTTCTGTAAGGCAGGTAGCACATGATCCAGGAACAGGCCCAGGCATCGGACGTAGGCGTCGGGTTCGGTGAGCGGTTCGTCGCCTACCTGGTCGACGTCGTGATCCTCTTTGTCATCGACATCGTATTGAGGCTCGTCCTGGGCACGCCCGGGGCACTGATCGGGATCATCGTGGGGGTCTCGTACTTCGTCGGCTTCTGGATGACGCAGGGCGCGACGCCGGGCAAGATGCTGCTTGGACTCAAGGTCGTGCGCCAGGACGGCGCCCCGGTCGATGGCTCGACGGCACTACTGCGCTACGTCGGCTACATCGTGTCCAGCATCCCGATCGGCCTCGGGTTCCTGTGGATCATCTGGGACCCGCGGCACGAGGGCTGGCACGACAAGATCGCGAAGACGCGGGTCATCAAGGCGGCGTAGCCGCGGCCCGCGCCCTCAACTGACACAGCCTCAGCGGACGGCGAAACGTGGTACTGACGGGTGGCGAAAAGCGGTAGTCTGGAGGCATGCTCGAGCGTGCATACCAGCCTCGGGTGGTCGACGGTCTGATCCGGGACCTGCTTCGGGAGCTGCCTGCGGTGATGGTCACCGGCCCCCGGGCAGCGGGCAAGACCACCACCGCTGAACGCCACGCGGCCAGCGTCGTACACCTCGACCGGCCGGCCGAGGCGGCGGCGTTTCGAGCGGACCCCGACGTCGCGCTGGCAGCCCACGACGAGCCGGTCCTGCTGGACGAGTGGCAGGAGGTACCCACTGTCCTCGCTGCTGTCAAGCGCGCCGTCGATCGCGATGCGCGCCCGGGTCGATTCCTTCTCACCGGCTCAGTTCGGGCAGACCTCAACGCTGCGACCTGGCCCGGCACAGGCCGCGTGGTGCGCGTGCCGATGTACGGGATGACCGTGCGAGAACAGATGGGCCGCGCCGAAGGGCCGCCGTTCCTCGACCGGTTGGCCGCCGGAGAGCGCCCCGCGATCCTGCCCGGACCGCCTGATCTCCGGGGTTATATCGAACTGGCATTGGCGAGCGGCTTCCCGGAGCCCGCGCTTCATTTGACACCACGCGCCCGGATGCACTGGCTCGACGGCTACATCGAGCAGTTGCTGACCAGGGATGCTCAGGGTATCGACCCCGAACGCGACCCGGCGCGCCTGCGGCGCTACTTCGAGGCCTACGCCCTCAACACCGCTGGCACGGTTGCCGATGCCACGCTCTTCGAAGGAGCAGGCATCAACCGCAAGACCGCTGTCGCCTACGAGCAACTGCTCACCAAGCTGTTCGTGGTGGACGCCTTCCACGCGTGGACATCCAACCGCCTGAAACGTCTGTCCCGTGGTGCCAAACGTTACCTGGTTGACGCCGCTCTTGCCGCCGCAGCCGTGGGCCTTGACGCGGCTGCCGTGCTTGCGGACGGCGATGTGCTGGGGCGCTTCCTGGACACCTTCGTAGCTGCACAGATCCGGGCGGAAATCGCCAGCTGCGCGACCCGACCCCGGCTCTACCACTTGCGCGAAGAGCACGGGCGCCACGAGATCGACATCCTGGCAGAGCTGGGTGGCAGCAAGCTTCTTGCTTTCGAGGTGAAGGCCGATGCTGCTCCCGACCGCGCCGCCGCCCGTCACCTCGTCTGGCTGCGCGACCGGCTTGGGGAACGCTTCGTGTGCGGCGTCGTATTTCATACCGGGCCAGCGGCGTACGAATTAGGTGATCGCGTCGTCGCTCTCCCGATCTGCGCCCTGTGGACGTAGCGGTCCCGCGTCGCGCGCGTTTGCGACCCTGCGGGCGGCAGAGCGCCGGCCCGCGCGTCATCAAGGCGGCGTAGCCGCGGCCCGTGCCGCAATAGCGACAGGGCCGTCCCGTGCGGGACGGCCCTGTCGCTGACCGCTGATGGTCCGCCGGTGTCCGTTACACCTTCAGCTCGTCGGCGACGAGCTCGCGGTGGTAGTCCGCGTCGCCCCACGCCAGCTCGGCGGCCTTCTGCCGCCGGAAGTAGAGCTGGATCTTGTAGTCCTTCGTGAAGCCGATGCCGCCGTGGATCTGCTGCCCGTGCGCGACGACGCGGCGCGTCGCCTCGCTGCACCAGGCCTTCGCCATGTGCACGTTCAGGTCGGCGTCCGCCTCGTCCTCGTCGACCGACCACGCCGCCCGGTACATGATGAAGCGCGCGCCATCGACGTCGGTCACCATGTCCGCCGCCTTGTGCTGGATCGCCTGGAACGAGCCGATCGGCCGACCGAACTGGATGCGGTCCTTCGCGTACTGGACGCTGATCTCGAAGTCCATCTGCGCCAGGCCGACCAGGTACGCGCACTCGATCACCGTCGCCTTGCGCTGCACCTTCTTGAGGGTCGCGGCGCCACCGGGGATGATGCTCGCTTTCGGGACGCGGACGTTCTCGAACTTCACCTCCGCCTGCTTGTCGGCGGCGATGGTCTTGAGTTGCGTCTGGCTGATGCCGGCCGTCTTCGCATCGACGATGACCAGCGTGATGCCGTCGTCGCCCTTCGTGCCCGGCGTGCGGCCGACGACGGTGAAGTAGTCGGCGACGTTCGCATCGCGGATGAACAGCTTGGTGCCGTTCAGCACGAGGTCGCTCCCGTCTTCCTTCACTTCGAGCGCGACGCCCTCGGTGTCGAAGCGCGCCGACGGCTCGGTGTAGGCGAGCGTCCAGATCGCGTCGCCGCTGGCGATCCGCGGCAGGGCATACTTCTTCTGCTGCTCCGTGCCCCCTTCGAGCAGCGGCAGCACGCCGCCGACCTGCGTCGAGATGAACGGCCCCGGCACGAGCGCGCGGCCAAACTCCTCGATCAGGATGATCAGGTCGAGGAAGCCGAAGCCGGCGCCGCCGTACTGGTCGGGGATGAGCAGCCCCTGCCAGCCCTGCTCGGCCATCTTCTTCCACAACTCGGGCGAGTAGCCCTTCTCGTCCTCTTCCATCTCGCGGACGAGCGTCTCCGGGCACTCCTTCTCCAGGAAGTCGCGCGCGGCGTTCTTGAGCAGCTCCTGCTCTTCAGACAGTCCCAGGTCCATGAATCCACCTTTCCGCAATCGATTGCTCTGTCGCCGCGCACCCGCGGCCCGTCCCGATGCTTGCTCTCACCGCGCTGGAGGCCGGACGCCGGACGTCGGGGCCCCATATTCTCCAACGTCCCGCCTCTAACCTCCAGCGGACACCCTACGCCATACGCCCCTCCGCCATCACGCCGCCGCCCCCGCTCCCGGCGCATCCTTCTGCGCCTCCGCGACCTCCTGCCGGTGCAGCGCCGCCGCCCACTGCGGCCAGAGCAGGAAGATCGCCGCGGTGACGACCGCCGGCCACGCCGCCCACTGCAGGTATTCCGTCTTGAAGGCGTGCCACTTCGTCAGCCGGTGCGTCTCCAGGCAGGCCGCCGTCGCCGCCTTCACCTGCGACTGCGCGACATCCCGGTCGGCGATCCCCTGCCGCAACGCGATCTGGTGCCGGAAGTCCACGCAGTCGTTGTGCGTCGCCCCGGCGCCGATCGCGCCGGTCGCGTACAGCAGCGTGCCCAGCCCCAGCATCGCGCCGTAGATCACGATGGCGACACCCCCCGCGATGCCGAGGCGCTTCATTGGTCTGCACCGTGCACAGATGACCGATGACACCTCTGGATGCGGCCACCTCCAACCTCTAACATCCAACATCCAACATCCATCAGGCTTCTACCTTCCAGCACCCCACTACGCACATCACCCCCGTGGCAAGCCGAGCCCGCGCTGCGCGATGACGCTGCGCTGGATCTCGCTCGTGCCGCCGGCGATGGTGGCGCCGACGGCGATGCGGTACCAGGCCTCGAAGCGGCCGCCGAGCGGCGCGTGCGGCGAGCCGGCGCCGAGCTGGCCGTGCAGACCCGCGACCTTGATGCCTGTCCGCGCGATGCGCTGCGCCAGCTCCGACGCGAACAGCTTGGTGATCGACGCCTCCTGGTTCGGGATCTGCCCCTTCGCCTGCATCGTCACGACGCGATACGAGAAGATGATCGCCACTTCCGTCTCGACCGCGCGGTCGACGACCTCGTACCGCACGGAGGGCCAGGCGCCGTCGGCGCGCCGGTGCGCCTGGGCGTACGCTGCGATCTGCCGCACGAGCATCTGCAGGCTGACGGCGTTGATGATCCCGGAGCGCTCGAAGTCGAGCGTCGTCGTCGCCACGTACCAGCCACGGTTCAGCTCTCCGAGCAGGTCCTTCTTCGGCACCCGGACGTTGTCAAAGAAGACCTCGTTGAAGCTCGGCGTGTCCGCCATGTTCGTCAGCGGCCGCACGCTGACCCCCGGCGACTTCATGTCGAGCAGGAAGTAGCTGATGCCCTTGTGCTTCGGCGCTTCGGTATCCGTGCGCGCGAGCAGCATCATGCGCTGCGCACGGTGCGCCCCGGAGGTCCAGATCTTCTGGCCGTTAATGATGAAATCGTCGCCGTCCCGCACGGCGCGCGTCTGCAGCGACGCCAGGTCCGAGCCCGATCCCGGCTCGCTGAAGCCCTGGCACCAGAACGTCTCGCCGGAGAGGATGCCCGCCAGGTGCTCGCGCTTCTGCTCTTCCGTCCCGTGCACGATGATCGTCGGCCCCGCGAGGCCGATGGCGAGGAAGTTCGGCCGCGGCGCCGAAGCGCGCGCGATCTCCTCGTTGAAGACGAACTGCTGCATCACGCTGAGGCCGGCGCCGCCGTACTCCTTCGGCCACGCCGGCGCGACCCAGCCGCGCTTCGCGAGCGTGAGCAGCCAGTCCCTGTCGCGCGGATTCTCGCCGACGCCGACGCCGAGCACGGCATCATCCTCCGCGCGCAGGTCGGGCGGGAGTTCCGCGCGCAGGAACTCGCGGACTTCGGCGCGGAACGTTGCGTCTTCGGGGCTGTCTCTAAAGTCCATGGCTATCGCGCCGTGACGGACAGCGACAGACAACAGACGGCAGACGACAGCGACCTAAACACCGCTCTGTTGTCTGTTGTCTGCTGTCCTCCGCCATCGCGCTCCTCCTGCCTATGCTACGTCACTGCCTCGGCAATCCCAGCCCGCGCTGGGCGATGATGTTGCGCTGGATCTCCGATGTGCCGCCGGCGATCGCGCTCCCCACGCTGGTCACGTACGACTTCGCGAAGCGCCCGCGGAGCCGCGCCCACGGGCCCTCGCCCCAGAGCCCGCCGTAGAGGCCCATGATGCTGATCCCCAGGCGCGCCTGCCGCTGCACGTACTCCGAGTTGAAGACCTTGACGATCGAAGCCTCGTAGTTCGGCACCAGGCCCCGCGCCTGCATGCTCACCACGCGGTACGAGAGCAGCCGCGCCATCTCCAGGTCGATCCACAGATCGGCGATCGCGTGCCTCACGGCGGGCTTGTCCCACACCCGCGCGCCCGTGCCGGCCTGGCGCTCCGTCTGCGCGAAGCGCGTCAGGTCCTCGAGCGTGCGCTGCGCCTGCGATGTGCCGCCGATCGACGAGCGCTCGAAGTCCAGCGTCGTCGTGGCGATGTACCAGCCGCGGTTGAGCTCGCCCAGCAATCCCGAGCGCGGCACGCGCACGTTCTCGAAGAACACCTCGTTGAAGCCCTCGCCGCCGGCCATGTTGATCAGCGGCCGCACGCTGATGCCCGGCGTCTTCATGTCGACAAGGAAGTAGCTGATGCCGCGGTGCTTCGGGGCGTCCGGGTCCGTCCGCGCCAGCACGAACATCCAGTCGGCGTAGTGGGCCTGGCTCGTCCAGATCTTCTGGCCGCTGATGATGAAGTCGTCGCCGTCCCGCACGGCGCGCGTCTGCAGCGACGCCAGGTCGGAGCCCGAGTTCGGCTCGCTGTACCCCTGGCACCAGACGACGTCGCCCGACGTGATGCCCGGCAGGTGCTGCTGCTTCTGCTCCTCCGTCCCGTACAGGATGATCGTCGGCCCCAGGTAGCCGACGGCCGCGGTGTTGACGATCGGCGCGCGGGCATAGCCCATGCACTCGTTGAAGATCACCTGGTCCCAGACGTCCATGTCGAGCCCACCGTACTGCTTCGGCCAGGCGGGCGCGATCCAGTGCTTCGGCGCCAGCTTCTTGAGGAACTGCCGGCCGAACAGGTAACTCTCATCGTCGATGGCGTTGTCGGCGCCCTCCCAGCCCGCGGGCAGCGCGCCGTGCAGGAAGCCGTTGACCTCGCCACGGAAGGCCTCTTGTTGGGGGGTGAAGGTGAAGCGCATCGCTGGTCTCCGATGTTGGATGTTAGACGTTGGATGTTGGAGGGCGTCCGTCCGAGCGCCAGCGGCTGATCAACATGTGCAACTGCTTGCCGATCGACTCGTAGGCATCGATGTACCTCGCGCATTCGTCGGCACCGGCGTAGCCCAGTTGCCGCGATACCTCCAGGTGGACCACCATCTCGTTCGCGGAGCCCATTGCGATTCCAAGGTAGTACTTGAAGTCTTTCGCCGAACCGCGGCGCCCATACCCTTCGACGATGTTTGTAGGGACTGAGCGGCATGCTCGGCGCATCTGATCCGCGAGCCCGAACTTCTCGTAGTCCGGGAACGCGAGCACCAACTTGTGGATTGGGCCGAGCAGTTCCATGCTGCGTTGATACACCCGCAAGTCGCGATAACTACGGATCGGCTGCTTCTCCGCCTCCAACCTCTAATCTCCAACATCCAACATCGCGCCGTCTCCACGACCATGCGCCCATCGCGCGACCTGGCCGCTTCTCCGCCTCCAACCTCTAACCTCCAACATCCAACATCGCGCCGTCTCCACGACCATGCGCACATCGCGCGCCTCAGTCCCGCGGCAGCCCCAGCCCACGCTGGGCGATGATGTTCCGCTGGATCTCCGACGTCCCTCCCTCGATCGTGAACGCCTGCGAGCGCAGGAATGTCGCCGCCCAGCGGCCGCCCGTCGGCGCCTGTTCGCCCCGCAGTTGCCCGTACAGGCCAAGGATGTGCACCGCCGTGCGGGCGATGCGCTGGTTCAGTTCGGTCGAGAACAGCTTGAGCGACGACGCCTCGTAGTTCGGGATCAGCCCGCGCGCCTGCATGCTCGCGACGCGGTACGAGAGCATGCGCGCCACCTCGACCTCGACCATGCGGTCCGCCAGCTCGTAGCGCAGCATCGGGTTGGTCTTCAGCGTGCTCGTCGGGTCGTCTTCGTGCGCCTTCGCGTACTCGACCAGCTCTTCGACGTGCTGCTTCATGCCGGTCGCCGAGCCGATGCTCGAGCGCTCGAAGTCGAGCGTGGTGACGGCGGCGTACCAGCCGCGGTTCTCCTCGCCGATCACGTTGTCCTTCGGAATGCGCACGTTGTCGAAGAACACCTCGTTGAACTCGTGGGAGTTGCCCAGGTTGTACAGCGGACGCACCTCGACACCGGGCGACTTCATGTCCAGGATGAAGTAGGTGATGCCGCGGTGCTTCGGCGCGTCGGGGTCGGTGCGGGTGAGGAGGATCATGTACTTCGCCATGTGCGCCAGCGTCGTCCAGATCTTCTGGCCGTTGACGATGTAGTCATCGCCGTCGCGGACAGCGCGCGTCTTCAGCGACGCCAGGTCGGAGCCCGCCTCGGGCTCGCTGTAGCCCTGGCACCAGATGTCCTCGCCGCGCAGCATGCCCGGCAGGTACTTCTTCCGCTGCTCTTCGGTGCCATGCACGATCAGCGTCGGGCCGGCCATGCCGAGGCCGATGATCATGTGCAGCGGGCGCGGCGCCTTGTTGAGCGCCATCTCCTCGTTGAAGATGAACTGCTGCACCGTCGTCATGCCGGCGCCGCCGTACTCCTTCGGCCAGGCGGGGGCGATCCAGCCCTTGGCGCCGAGCTTCTTGAACCACTCCTGGTTCGCCGTCCAGCCGCTGATCAGCGCCTCCTCGCTGGACTGGCCCGGCTTCGGCTTCGGCGCTTCCTTCACGATGAACGCGCGCACCTCGGCCCGGAATGCGGCTTCTTCTGGCGTATCCGTAAAGTCCATCTGGTCAGCTACTCCTTCGCTCTGAGCGTTCGTTGATGTGTTCGTGTTCGCGCGGCGCCCATCGCGCACCTCAGTCCCGCGGCAATCCCAACCCCCTCGTCGCGATGATGTTCCGCTGGATCTCCGACGTACCGCCGGCGATCGTCGAGGCCAGCGACGTCATGTACGAGCTTTCGTAGCGGCCGCGCATCGGAGCGCCCTCCCCGTACAACTGGCCGTACAGCCCCAGCACCTTCACGCCCGTGCGCGCGATCCGCTGCGCCAGCTCCGACGCGAACAGCTTCGTCATCGACGCCTCGTGGTTCGGGATCATCCCTTTCGCCTGCATCGTCACGACGCGGTACGACATCAGCCGCGAGACGTTCGCCTCGACGTAGCGGTCCGCCAGCTCGGTCTTCAGCGATGTCATGTAGCCGGTCCGGCTCGTGCCGTCGCCCTCGTGCTCCTTCGCGTACTTCACCAGCTCGTCGAGCTGCAGGCGGATGCCGACGGCGGAGCCGATGCTCGAGCGCTCGAAGTCCAGCGTCGTCGTGCCGATGTACCAGCCGCGGTTCAGCTCGCCGACCAGGTTCTTCGCCGGCACGCGCACGTCCTCGAAGAAGACCTCGTTGAACATGTCCTGGCTGGCCAGGTTGGTCAGCGGCCGCACGCTGACGCCCGGCGCCTTCATGTCGACCAGGAAGTAGCTGATCCCCTTGTGCTTCGGCGCGTCCGGGTCGGTGCGCGCCATCATGAACATCCAGTGCGCGTACTGCGCGCCCGATGTCCAGATCTTCTGCCCGTTGATCACGAAGTCGTCGCCGTCGCGCACGGCCCGGGTCTGGAGCGATGCCAGGTCGGAGCCCGAGCCCGGTTCGCTGAAGCCCTGGCACCATTGCACCTCGCCGGAGAGGATGCGGCCGAGATGCTCCTTTTTCTGCTCCTCGTTTCCGTGGACGATCAGCGTGGGGCCCACCATCGAGACGCCCATGCCGCCGACGGGCGGCACGCGGTTCTCGGCGAACTCCTCGTTCATGATGAACTGCTGCATGACGCTGAGGCCGGCGCCCCCGTACTCCTTCGGCCATGCCGGGGCGATCCAGCCGCGGCCGGCGAGCTTCTGCCGCACGTCCTTCAGCCGCTCGAACGCGCCCCGGTACATCCCCCGCTCGAACAGATCGCTGTCCTTCGCGCTCGCCGGCAGCTCGTTCTTGATGAAGTCGCGCACCTCGGCCCGGAACGCCGCTTCCTCGGGGTTGTCCTGAAAATTCATCCGAGTCCTCCTTCGTTGCGATGGCACACGCTGCCGCCACCTGCGACCATCACGCCCTCGGCAACCCCAGCCCGCGGCTGGCGATGATGTTCCGCTGGATCTCCGACGTCCCGCCGCCGACCGTGCTGGTCGTCGCGTACAGGTACGCGCTCTCGGCCCGGCCGTTGAACTGGACCCGCGGGCTGCCCCGCCTGAGCGGCCCGTACAGCCCCAACGCCTGCATCGCCGTCGCGGCGATCCGGATGTCGAGCTCCGAAGAGTACAGCTTGGCGACCGACGACTCCTTGTTCGGCACCAGGCCGCGGCTCTGCATCGACACCACCTGCGTGCAGAGCATCTGCTCGACCGCCGACTCGACCGCACGGTCCGCGATCTCGTTCCGCAGCGCCCTGCTCTTCGAGACGAACGCCGCGCCGCGGTGGTCGCGCACGAACTCCGCGAGGTCGCGCACCATCAGCCCGTGCGAGACGCTGGTCGCGATGCCCGAGCGCTCGAAGTCGAGCGTCGTGGTGCCGACGTACCAGCCGCGGTTCTCCTCGCCGAGGAGGTTTTCCTTCGGTACGCGCAGGTTGTCGAAGAAGACCTCGTTGAAGTCGTGGTTGTCCGCCATGTTGACCAGCGGCCGCACGTCGATGCCCGGCGACTTCATGTCGACGATGAAGTAGCTGATCCCCTTGTGCTTCGGCGCGTCCGGGTCCGTACGTGCGAGCAGGATCATGTAGTGCGCGACGTGCGCGCCCGACGTCCAGATCTTCTGGCCGTTGATCACGTAGTCGTCGCCGTCCTTCACCGCGCGCGTCTGGAGCGACGCCAGGTCGGAGCCGGCGCCGGGCTCGCTGAAGCCCTGGCACCAGATCGCGTCGCCCTTGACGATGGGCGGCAGGTACTTCTTCTTCTGCTCCTCCGTGCCGTAGAGGATGATCGTCGGGCCGGCCCAGCCGGTGCCGATGCCGTAGTTGCCGCCGCGCGGCGCGCCAGCCGCCGCCATCTCCTGGTTGAAGATGAACTGCTCCATCACCGTCATGCCGGCGCCGCCGTATTCCTTCGGCCAGGCGGGGGCGATCCAGCCCCTGTCGGCGAGCTTCTTCGCCCACTCGGCGTTCAGGCGGCGGTACTCGTCGGTGCCCAGGCGGATGTCGTCCCAGCCGCCGCCGCCGAACATGGCGCCGAAGCCGCGCCGTGAGATCCCCGGCGGGCACTCGGCGGCGATGAACGCGCGCACTTCGCGGCGGAAGGCCGCCTCTTCTGGCGTGTCGTGGAAGTCCATGCTCAGTCTGCTCCGCCGCCGTGCCGGCCGGCGGCCGGGATATCGTCGAGAACGTGTACGTGTGCGTCAACGATTAACATCAACTCACTCCCGGGCCATCACCGCCGGTCAGCGGCTGCACGTACGGCGCCGGCTCGGCGCCGACCGCCGGCCAGATGCCGTCCGGCGCCCGCATCGGCGCCCGTTCGCCGCCATACGGTGGCGGGCCACCCGCCGTGCGCTTCAGCGCGTCGAGGTACACGCGCCCCCAGGCCGCGGCGCGCGCACGGTCGGTGTCGCCCTGGAACCCCAGCAACTGCATCAGGTCGAGCGTCATACCGATGCCGAGGAACTGCCAGGCGACCAGCCGCGTGTCGAGGTCGCCGCGCACGATGCCGCGCGCCTTCCCCTCGTCGAGCGTGTCAGCGACGAACTCGACGAACGCCTCGAACGTCTCGCGCAGGGCAGCCCGGATCTGGGGGTCGTCCGCCTCGGACAGCGCGCGGAACTGGAGCTTCATGTTGGCGGAGTGGCTGTCGAGGTGGTCGTAGTAGTGGACGCCGATCGCCCAGAGCGTGTCGACGGGGTCCTCGTAGTCGCAGGCGATCTCTTCCCAGACGGCGAGCAGGCGGGGCGCGGTCGTGCGCAGCGTGGCGACGAAGAGCTCCTTCTTGCCGGCGAAGTGGCGGTAGAGCGCGGGCTCGGAGACGCCGGCCGCCTTCGCGAGGTCGGCGGTGCCCACCTTCGCGTACGACTGCGACGCGAAGACGGAGCGCGCGCTCTCGATGATCTGGCGCTTGCGCTTCTCCGCCGGCAGGCGCCGTGCCCGCTGCTGGACCATACCGCTGCGCCCCTCCCGCTTGTTAGTGAGCGCTCACTAGTGGCGACGGAACGATAGATCGCGCGGTTCAGGCCGTCAAGAGCGGGCACGTTGCGCTGGCCGGCGCGGTCGCTGGCCCGGGGGGGAGGAGCAGCGATGCCGCGGGTCGCGTGCGATCGCGCGCCTGTCACGGCGGCGACATGGTGGCGGAGGGGGTGGGATTCGAACCCACGGTGAGTTTCCCCACAACCGTTTTCAAGACGGTCTCCTTCAGCCGCTCGGACACCCCTCCGTGTGGGCGGGAAGCTGGAGGTTGGAAGTTGGGGCTCGCCTCCGGCTTCGTGCGGGCATTCTACCAGCGGCGGACCGCCTATCGCGTGGCGTTCTCCGCGATCCGGCGCTCCGGTACCATATGCCCGAGCGCCGAGCCGCCGGCGACAGAGGATCGCGTACCTGACAGCACCGCCTCAATGAAAATCTGCTTTCTCATGTACCAGGGCAACATGTACTCCGGCGGCCAGGGGGTGTACCTGCACTACCTGACGCGCGAGCTCGCGCGCATGGGCCACGACGTGCACGTCATCGCCGGGCCCCCGTACCCGGCGCTCGCCGAGGGCGTGACGGCGCACAACATCCGCGACTACAGCTACTGGAGCTATCACCACTACAAGAAGGACTTCGTCTTCAACCGGCCGCCGCTCAGCTACTTCCACCCGGTCAACTTCTACGAGTTCGTCTCGACCCGCATCACGCTCTCTTCCCTGCTCGCGAACTTCAGCACGCGCGCGTACTTCCGGCTGCGCGAGCTGTCGCGCGAGCATCGCTTCGACATCGTGCACGACAACCAGACGCTCAGCTACGGCGTCTGGGCGATGCACGCCAGCGGCTTCCCGCTCGTCGCGACGATCCACCACCCGCTGTCGTACGACCTGAAGAACGCGCTGCGCCAGGCGCGCAGCACGTACGAGAAGGCGCGCCGCATCCTCTGGTCGCCGTGGATGATGCAGGAGGCCGTGGCGCGCAGCCTCGACCGCGTGATCGTCGTGTCGGAGACGTCGCGCGCGGACGTCGAGGCGGCGTTCGGCCTGCCGCCGGAGAAGGTGCGCACGGTGTACAACGGCATCGACACCGACACCTTCCGGCCGCTGCCGGGCGTCGAGCGCAGGCCGGACAAGCTGCTGTACGTGGGCAACTCGGAGGACCGCAACAAGGGGGCGCGCTACTTCCTCGAGGCGCTCAACATCCTCAAGGACGAGCTGGACTTCCGCGTGACCTTCGTCGACAACGAGAAGTGGCGGCTGAAGTTGGTGCCGGGGCTGGTGGACGCGTACGGCCTCAACTCGCGCGTCGACTTCACCGGCCGCATCCCGACGGACGAGCTGGTGCGCCACTACAACGAGGCGAGGCTGCTCGTCACGTCGTCCGTGCACGAGGGTTTCGGACTGCCGCTCGCCGAGGCGATGGCCTGCGGGACGCCGGCCGTGGCGACAGAAATCGGCGCCTACCGCGAGATCGTCGAGCACGGCACGAGCGGCTGGCTCGTGCCGCCCGCCGACCCGCGCGCCCTTGCGGCGGCGATCCGGATGCTGTGGAATGACGCATCGCTGCGCCAGCGGCTCGGCGAGGGTGGGCGGCGGCGCATCGTGGAGAAGTTCAACTGGCGCACGGCCGCCGAACAGACCCTCGCCGTGTACGATGAGGTCGTGCCGGCGCGGCGGCGCACGTTCGCGGCGGTTCTAGGTTCTCGGCTTTAGGTTTTCTTCGATCCTGGTTCCACGCCCGGAGCGTCTCATGCCCGACAACATCGTCAACATCGACTTCCGGCGACACTTCCACCTGCGGCCGGGGGAGCGCGTGCTCGACCTCGGCTGCGGCAACGGGCGCCACACGCTGGAAGCCGCACGCTTCCCGGTGCGCGTCGTGGGGCTCGACTTCTCGCGCGAGGACCTGAACGCCGCGAAGTTCATGCTCGCCGACCTCAAGCGCAAGGGCGAGGCGCCTGGGCAGGTCGATTTCATCGTCGGCGACGCGCAGCACCTGCCGTTCCGCGACGGCGCCTTCGACAAGTCGCTCTGTACCGAGGTCTTCGAGCACATCCCGGACGACCGCGCGGGGATCGCCGAGTTCGAGCGCGTGACGAAGCCGGGCGCTCCTGTCGCCGTGAGCGTGCCGAACTACTGGCCGGAGACGGTGTTCTGGACGCTGAGCTGGGGCTACTGGCACACGCCCGGCGGCCACGTGCGACGCTACCGCCCGGGCGAGATGTGGCGCATCCTCGAAGCGCAGAACATCGATGTCCATTTTCAGCGCAACCGGCACTCCTTCCAGGCGGTGTACTGGTTTCTGCGCTGCCTCTTCGGCAAGGACAACGAGAACTTCCCGCCGGTGCGCGCGTTCTTCAAGTTCATCAACTGGCACCACGCGCGCCGGATCAGGCTCCTGGAGCGCATCGAGGCGACGGCGAACCTGGTGATCGGCAAGGACATGATCCTCTACGGCCGCAAGCGCGGCGCGCCCGGCGGCGCGGCGTCGCGCAACGGCCACGTGATGGCGCCCGCGCGCGCCAGCGAGGGATAGGCCCCCATGCCCCGCCTCGACCGCTTCCAGTCGATCGACCCCGCCCTGCTCGACATCCGCGCGGAGCACCGCGCGATCGACCTCGGCTGCGGCACCGGCCGTCACGTGCTCGAGCTGTGCAAGGGCGAGGGGACAATCATCGGCGCGGACCTCTCGCGCCATGACCTGCGCGTCGGCCGCTACCTGCTCGAGATCATGCGCCGCCGGGGCGAGGTGCGCGCGAAGGTGCACTGGATGCAGACGGCGGGCGAGCGCCTGCCGTTCGTCGATGCCGCCTTCGACCGCGTGATCTGCACCGAGACGCTGGAGCACGTCGACGACGACCGCGTGCTCGCCGGCGAGCTGCAGCGCGTGCTGAAGCCCGGTGGCATCCTTGCCGTCAGCGTGCCGGACGAGTTCTCGGAGAAGATCTTCTGGAAGCTGTCCGAGCACTACCGCACGCAGGTTGGCGGCCACGTGCGGGTCTACCGGCGCCGGCAGATCGTCGGCCTGCTGCGCGACGCCGGACTCGAGCCGTACGCGGTGCGCTACCGGCACTCGCTCGAGACGCTGTACTGGCTGAGCCACGTCGCGCTCTGGAGCGAGTGGGGGAAGCAGGGCCCGGTGACAGGCGCCTTCCGGCGCGCCCTCGACTCGGCGCGCGCGCGGCGCTCGGCGATCGTCACGGCGATCGACGACATCGGCAACCGCATCCTCCCGAAGAGCATCGTCGTGTACAGCCGCAAGCCGCTGCGCCCGCACGAGGCTGCGGGCGCAGAGCACGAGGCGCGCGCACCGGGCACGAACGGCCACGCGCCCCAGCCCGAGGATGAGCGCCCGACGGTCGAGGTGCGCGCGGTGCCGGCGCCGTTCGAGATCTCCGCGCCCGGTACCGGCCCCGCCGCCGAGCCGCCGCGGGCGCCGCTCTCGCTGCGCGACGAGCTGCGCCTGGCGCTCGGCCTCGATCCTGAGACGCAGAAGCAGCGGCTGATCGAGATCCTGCGCTCGTGCCGGTTCACGTTCATGCGCGAGGTACAGGACCTGGACGGCGAGCAGGCGGCGGCGCCGTGGACGCCCGACGGGCGGTCGCTGAAGGAGATCGTCGGCCACATCGCCGGTTGGGAGGAGTGGACGGCCGCCGCCTTCGACGAGGTCGCGGCCGGCGCCGCCGAACCGGCGATCATGTCGCTCAGCGGCTACCCGCACGGCATCGCGCGCTACGCGTCGATCGACACGTTCAACGCCGCGCGCATGGCGGAAGCGCGCGCGCGTCCGTGGTCGGAGCTGCTGGCAGCGTCCGATGCGGCGTTCGAGCGCCTGGTGACGGCCGTCGAGCGGACGCCGGCGTCAGCGATGGCGCAGACGGCGTCGTTCTTCTGGCCCGACCTGGGCGGCACCGTGCCGTGCGGCGTGTACCTGCTGATGGTGTCCGCGTACCACTATCAGGAAGAGCACCTCGCCGAGGTGCGCAGGACGTCCTGACGCATCGCTGGCGGCGTCTGGCAGAAGATGTGGCGGGCCCACCGGGGCGCGCCTATCCGCCGCGCGTCAGGTCCTCGTAGCGCTGCTGCTGCTCGACCTGCGCCTCGCGGGAGGCCTGCTGGCCGGCGTGGACTGCGTGGGCCAGCCGCTGCCGCGCCTTCGCGACGAAGCCCTGCGGCTCCGGTTCGGGCTCGCCGCCCGGAGCGCGATACTCCGGCGGCACGCTCTCCAGCTCCTCCGGCTTGCGCGCGAAGAGCCAGATGGCGACGCCGGCCGCGGCCGCGAGGACGCCGAGGATCACGAGCACCGTCAGCAGCGTGCCGTGCCCGCCGCCCCGCTTCTCGATGACCGTGGTGGCGGCGGCCGCCTTGCCGCGCTTCTTCGCCGCCTCGCGCCTGGCGGCCTTCGCCGCTTCCCGCTCGGCCTTGTCGCGCTTCTTGCGGTCGCGCTCCTCTTTCTTCGTTGTCGGCTCGAACTCCAACTCGAGCTTGCCGAACGGAGTCATCAGCTCGACCTCGTGCTCGGCTGTTTCGTCGTGGTCCCGGTGCTTGCGCCGGCCGAACCAGCCGCGCTTCGGCTTCGCCGCAGCCGGCTCGCCGCGCTCCCGCTCGGCGATGGCGACACTGCTCTCACCACTGGCTTCATCCTCTGCCATGTGATCCTCCTGCTGTGCCTGACGCTGAGACCGCTACTTCTTCGGCGGCTCCCCGCCCGCGCCGGTGAGGCCGGCGATGACGCCGGCCGCGCGCCGCACGCCGGCGACGACGCCGTACGTCCGCACGATGGGTGTGACGGCCGCGTTGGAGACGAAGGTCGTGGTGCCCTTCACGTGGTCCGCCGTCTCCTTCGCCGAGCCGAGGAGCGGCTTCACGCTGTCGTCGATCATCGATGACACCTTCACCAGCAGCGAACGCGTCAGCAGGCCAAGCACCAGCGTCAGGATCAGCGCGATCAGGAAGAACGCGCCGATGATGATGCCGGTGAAGATGATCACCCAGTCCCGGAAGGTCGCGACGAACAGCGGTGATGCGAGGTCAAGCACGCCCGGACGGCTCCTCTCCAGCGCTCCCACGCATCATATCACGCGTCTCCTCCGTCGAATACTGCCCGCTAGACGACGCGCGGCGCAGGCCCCAGAGCCGCCAGCCCACCGTCGCATAGCTGAACGCCCCGACGGCGACCAGCGTCCAGTACGCCTGCCCCGCGGCGGCGCCCACCGCCAGCGCCAGCAGGCGCACGTCGCGCGACGCGAAGCCCAGCAGCGCCGCCGTCACATCTCGCCCGCCCTCGGCCTCGATGCGGGCGCGCGAGTACGAGACCAGCAGGAAGCCCGTGGCGGCGGCCAGGCCCGCAAGGAGCGGCTGCGGCCACTGCTCGCGCTCGAAGGCGTACCACGCCATGCCGGCCGCGATGGCGGCATCGGCGTAGCGGTCGAGCACGGCGTCGAGGAGGCCGCCGAAGCGCGAGGCCATCGCCTTCGCGCGCGCCAGGTCGCCGTCTACGCCATCGACCACCGACGAGACCTGTACGAGCACGCCGCCGGCGACGTGCGCGCCAAGCGCGATCAGCACGGCGGCGGCAAGCGCGACGAGCAACGCGAGCGCCGACACCTGGTTCGGCGTGACGGGCGTGGGCCGGAGCAACGCCGCCAGAGGCACGGAGACGCGCCGGTTCAGGTGGCGGGAGACGGGCCCGTCAAGCGAGCCGGCCATCGGCGCCCAGCATGCTCTCCGCGCGCAGCAGGTCGTCCGGGGTGTCGATGTCGATCCAGCGCCGGCCCGTCACGTCCACGGCGTCGAGGCCGCCGGCGCGCGCGATCGTCCCGAAGACGTCGCCGAGCTCGCCGTCGCGCGCCGGTCCGTCGATCGCGCCGAAGATCTCGGGCGTGCACCAGAACATGCCGGTGTCGAGCGCGTCCCACGACCGCAGCGACTTGCCGAGGTCGATGACCCGGCCATCGCGCAGGCGGGCGCGCGTCGCCTCGGCCGCGCGGGCGTCGCCGGGGCCAGCGCGATCGACGGCGAGCCGGCAGCGGCCGTCGGCGCGGTCGACCAGCCAGCGCGTGATCGCCGGCTCCACGACGTGGTCGGCCATCGCCAGCACGAACGGGCCTGTGACGGCGTCGCGCGCGGCCCAGAGCGAGCGCGCGTTTCCCAGCTCGTAGCGCTCGTTCTCGACGAAGCGCAGCGTCACGCCGCCGGGCGGGCGGGCGGCCAGCGCGGCCCGCACCTGCCCGCCGCGATAGCCGACGACGACAACGGCCTCGCGCACGCCCGCAACCGCGAGCCCGTCGAGGACGTGCGCGAGGATCGGCCGGCCGCCGAGCGGGACCAGCGGCTTCGGCAGCGCGCCCGTGTGCGGCGCCAGACGGTCGCCGTCGCCGGCGGCGAGGATCACGGCCTGCATCGGCGGCCAGCGGACGGGTGTGGACACATCGATTGCATCACGTCCAAGTATGGGCGGTCTGCGCGGCGCGGCCAACCGCGCACTCAGCATCCCGCGACGGCGCCGGTGGTGACAGTGGGTCGCCTGGACGCGTAGAATCACGGAACTCGATCGTGTCGTGGGTGGAGGAGCGCCGTGGACATCGACGCCCCAGCGGCCGAAGAAGGGCCGCGCGCAGGCGGCAGTACGCAGGCGGCGTCTACCGCCGCCCGCGCGGCCGCCGGGCTGATCTACCGCTACCGCGAGCTGGCGCTCGTCGTCGCGCTGACGGGGGCGGGCGCCTTCGTGCGCCTCTGGCGGTTGACGACGCTGCCGTACGGGTTCCACTCGGACGAGGGCGACGGCGTCCTCGACATCCAGCGCATCCTCCACGAGGGCTGGATCGGCGCCTACTCCTGGCGGGAGCTCGGGTACGCGATCGCCGTCGACTACTTCGCCGCGCCGTTCGTCAAGGTCTTCGGCGCCACGGTGCTGGGCGCGCGGCTGCCGGTCGCGGTGCTCGGCATCGCCGCGGTCCCGCTGGTATACAGCGTGACGCGCATCGCCGCGGGGTGGCGCGCCGCCGTCTGTGCGACCGTCGTGCTGGCGTTCATGCTCTGGCACATGCACCTCAGCCGCGTCGGCTTCCCGATGACCGGCTGGCCGTTCACCGAGCTGGGCTCCCTGCTCTTGCTGCAGGTCGGGTTACAGCGCCAGCGCTGGCCCTGGTTCGTCGGGGCGGGGCTGCTGATCGGCGTCGGCACCTGGGTGTACAACGCGGCCTTCCTCTACGCGGTGGCCGTCGCGATCTACCTCGTCGTCTGGTACGTCGGACGCAACTTTGCCAGCGTGCGGGCGGCGATCTCCGGCGCCGTGCGGCCGCGGCGCCTGCCGGTCGCCCCGGTGCGCGAGCTGCTGATGCTGCTGATCCTGCTCGGCAGTACGGCGCTCGCCGCGGCGCCCATCGTGCGGTACGCCATCTCGTCGCGACAGGACTACCAGTCGCACTTCAAGTCCGCCTACCTCTTCAACCAGCCGCAGTACAAGGACGCCGGACTGGTGGAGAAGGTGCGCGTCACGGCGAACAACGCGAAGCGGCTGTTCTGGTCGCTCACGTCGACGGCGCGCCCGGACGGGGTCGATGGCCTCGGCTCGACGCAGCCCGTCGGTGCGCTCACGATGTACGCCGCGATCGTCGGCGCGGCGATCGCGCTCTTCCGGTTTCGCAACCCGGCCTTCGGGATCGGGCTTATCGTGGTGGCGCTGCTGATGGTGAGCACGGCCATGACGCTGGACGGGCAATACCGGCGCAGCTTCGGGATGGCGCCGTTCGTCGCGATCTTCGCGGGGCTGGCGCTGGGGACGGCGTGGGAGCGCGCCGACCGCTACGGCGGCGTGCTGCGCGTCGCCGGCGTCGGGGTCGTGGTGGCGGTGCTGGGGGTCATCAGCTACCACAACGTCTCCTACTACTTTCGCGACTACAACAACACGTCGCTCGAGCGCTTCGTCTTCTACCCCGAGATGCGCGAGGCGTCCGCGTACCTCGACGCCCACGGCCACCCCTACGTCTACATGTACAGCGTGCGCGCCAGCCTGGGCCTCGAGTCCCGTCAGGTGCTGGCGCCGCACATCGCCGGCGGCGAGGACCGCTCGACGCAGTTCAACCCCTCCACGTACACCCTCCGCTACGACCTGGCGCCCGCCCCGCGGCCGGCCTTCCCGGCGACGCGCCAGCCCGACGGCGCCGTCTTCCTCTTCCTCGAGAGCTACGTCAACGACGCCGAAAAGGTCGCGCGGCTCTACCCCGGCGGCGTCATGAGCGAGGTCACGACGCCGCGCCTGCACGAGGTCGACTTCCGCGCGTACTACCTGCCGGCGGACCTCCTGGCACGATACAGCCTTCGGGACGGCGTGACGATCCCCGTCGTACGCACGCCGTAGCTCCCGCACACCGCCGCACCTCACATGCGCGCACGCGCGGCGCCGGTGGTGGTGCGCACCCGTCATCGCCGGGTGCCAGCACCTTGTCCCCGCGCGCCTCCCGCTCCGATACCAGTAGAGAGGAGTGCGAATGCAGGGAACGCAATTCCGCCTGCGCCGCGGCGCGCGCCTCCTGCTGCTCGCAGGCGCGCTCTACCTGCTCGCACCGCTCGCCGCCCACGCCGCCCCGTCCGGCACGCTGTCGATGTCGCCGCCGACGGCCTCGCTCACCGTCGGCCAGATCGTCAGCGTGACGCTCGACCTCAGCGCCGCGACGGCCGTCCACGCCGTCAACCTGCAGGTGCTCTACAACCCCGCGATCGTGCAGGTCGTCGACGCCGACGCCAGCACCCCGGGCACGCAGGTGTTGCCGGGGCCGTTCCCGGGCGCCGGCGGCACGGTGACGGCGAACAGCGCGTACGGCGGCGCGATCCAGTTCAGCTACCTGCTGCCCGCGTCGGTCGAGGTCTCCGGCAGCGGCACGCTCGCCACCGTCCAGTTCCGCGCCATCGCCAACGGCAGCGCCGGGCTCGCCTGGGACGCCCCGCAGCTCCTCGACGCCAGTTCGACGCCGACGACGCCGCAGGCGACGGCCGCCAACGTGGTCGTCGGCGGCGTCGCGGCGCTCGCGACGGGCACCGCCGTGCCGACGGACACGCCGACACCCCTGGCCACGAGCACGGCGACGGCGACCCCCTCGCCGGCCGGTACCCCGACGCCCTCCGGATCGGCGACATCGACGTCCACGCCGACGGCGGTCGGCACCGCGACGGCCACCGTGTCCGCCAGCGTCACGGCGACGTCCACCGGGTCGCCCACGGCGTCGCCCACCGGCACGTTGACCGCGACGCTCACCCCGCAGCCGACGGCCACGCCGCGCATCACGGTCCTCCAGAACTCGAACGTACCGACGCTCACGATCGACCAGAAGCTCGGCGTCTCCGGCGCGGTGACGGCGCCGAAGGGCACGCTGCCGAGCGCCGGCAACGACGGCCCGGGCATCCAGTGGTGGCGCTGGACGTTCTTCGGCGCGGCGCTGATGCTGGGCGTCGCCGGCTGGTTCTTCACCTTCGCGCTTCACCACAGCGACCGCGACGTCGTGCTCTACGACCGCCACGACCGCCGCCGCCGCCGCAGGCTGTAGCCCGTACCCCGACGGCACCCTCACGAGCCGCCAGCGGCCCGCGCCTCCAGCCTGCACCGCCCACCTGCCACTGTCCGGCCACCGGCATCTGTGCTCCGGGAAGAGCCCCTTACCGCGCGTCGGCACGCGCACCTGAGCGGGTCCTCTGCTCAGGGCAGGCGACAGGCCTTGCGGCGCGGGTGCATAATGGACGCGCGCCTCCGCGAACGGCGCGGTGCGCGCCAGAGAAAGGAGTCGGCCATGAACCTCGGTGGGTACGCGGACAGGCTCGCACGCGTGGACCTGACGTCCGGCCGGGTCGCCTACGAGCACATCAACGAAGACGACGCGAGGAAGTACGTGGGCGCGCGCGGCCTCGGCGTCAAGTACGTCTTCGATAACGGCCCTGCGGTCGACCCGCTGGGCCCCGATAACCTGCTCTGCTTCATGAACGGCCCGCTCACCGGCACCGATGTGACGATGAGCGGACGCATGGCGATCGTCACGAAGTCGCCGCTCACCGGCACCGTCACCGATTCGCACCACGGCGGCTGGTCCGCCGCGCGCCTGCGGTGGGCGGGGTTCGACGGGCTGCTGTTCAAGGGGCGCGCGCCGAAGCCGGTCTATGCCTTCGTCCACGACGGCCAGGTGGAGCTGCGCGACGCCGCGGACCTCTGGGGCAAGGGCGTGCACGAGACCGTCAAGACGCTGATCGCGCGACACGGCGATGACACGAGCGTCATCGCCATCGGCCCCGCAGGCGAGCAGGGCGTGCGCTACGGCTCCTTCATCAACGAGAACGACCGCGCGTCGGGCCGCGGCGGCACCGGCGCCGTCGCCGGCAGCAAGCAACTGAAGGCCATCGTCATCACGGCGAAGAAGGCGATCCCGAAGGCCAAGGACAAGGACGCCTTCAAGACGGCGCACCAGCGCGCGCTCGCCGTCATCATGGACGAGGCCACCGTGACCTCACCGCGCAAGGGCGGCCTTTCCGTGTACGGCACCAACGTACTGATGAACGTCACGAACACGATCGGCGCCCTCGGCGCGAAGAACTCGCAGCAGACGACCTTCGCCGCCGCCGAGCAGATCGCCGGCGAGAAGATCAAGGAGACGATCCTCGTCCACGACCCGACGTGCCACGCCTGCCCCGTCGCCTGCAAGAAGGAGGTCGAGACGCACGGCAAGTACGCCGTCCACATGGAGAGCTTCGAGTACGAGCCCGCCTGGTCGCTCGGCGCCAACTGCGGCAACGACGACCGCGACGCCATCGCGTTCATGATCGACCTCTGCAACGACTACGGCATGGACGCGATCGAGCACGGGCAGGTGCTGGGCATGTCGATGGAGGCGAGCGAGAAAGAGCTGATCAAGGAGCGCATCGACTGGGGCGACACCGACCGCATGATCGAACTGACGCACATGGTCGGCCGCCGCGAGGGCATCGGCAGCACCCTGGGCGAGGGTGTGCAGCGCGCGGCGGAGGCGTTCGGCGACGGCAACCTGGCGATGGCCGTCAAGGGCCAGTCGACGCCCGCGTACGACCCGCGCGGGCTGAAGGGCATGGGCATCGCCTACGCGACGAGCAACCGCGGCGCCTGCCACCTGCGGGCGTACACGCCAGCCAGCGAGCTGCTCGGCGTGCCGGAGAAGACGGACCCGCTGGCCTGGGAGGGCAAGGGGCGGCTCACCAAGCTGCTCCAGGACCTCCACGCCGTCTCCGACTCGTTCGACCTCTGCAAGTTCTCGGCGTTCGCGGAGGGGCCGGAGGAGTACGCCGCGCAGTACGCGGCCGTCACCGGCGTCCCCACCACGGGCGAGGACCTGCTGCGCATCGGGGAGCGCATCTACAACCTGGAGCGCTACTACAACAACCTGGCCGGCTTCCGCGAGGGCTCCGACTACCTGCCGAAGCGCTTCCTCGAGGAGCCGTCGACGGCCAAGGGGTCAGAGGGCCACGTGTGCGAGCTGGACCTGATGCTGCGCGAGTACTACGAGGCGCGCGGCTGGCAGGACGGCGTCGTCCCGGAGAGCAAGCTCAAGGAGCTGGCGATCGTCTAGGAGCGGGCGGTTGGGGATAGTGCGGCTCTACGCGGCGCTGCGGGCGCGCGCGGACGGCGAACGCGAGGTCGAGATCGTCTGGTCGCCCGGCGCGACGGTTGGCGACGCCATCCGCGATCTCATCGCGCGCAAGCCGGGGCTCGCGGGGCACATCCTCGACGCCCGCGGCCAGGTCGTCCCGTACGTCGCCGTGTTCATCGAGGGCCGCGACATCCGCCACCTCGACGGGCTCCGCACAGCGCTTGCGGCCGGCGACGAGATCGCCATCTTCCCGCCCGTCGCCGGCGGCTGACAATGGTGCAGGTCGTGTTCGGCGGCATGCCCGCGTGGCTCCTCGAAGCCTATCTCGTCGAGCTTGGCGGCCGGAGCGACGGCAAGGGCGGCGCGGTGGCGGGCGATGGCTGGCGTGCCACGCTCGCATCCGCCGGGGGCGGTAGTGGCATCGCGATCGGGCGCGTGACGGTCACGGTGGAGGGCGAGCACGCGCAGCGCGTCGTCGAGGGGCTCCGGCGCAAGGCGCAGCGGGGTGGCGGCTAGTCTGCACGGAGCGAGCGTTTTCGGCTACTATGGGCGCGGATGACGTGCGGTCCCGTGCGCCTGTCCGAGGCCGCCGGCGGACGCGATGATCTTCACGCGGCTCGGCTACTCGCTGATCGTCTTCATCATCGTGCTGGCCGCCGGCGCGATCTACTTCGTGCTCAGGCCGAGCGCGGAGTCGCACGTCCTCGACCCGCAGGTCGTCATCAACTACAGCAAGTATCGCGTGGTCGAGAGCATCAGCGAGAACGGGCAGACGATCACGGTGCGCTTCAAGAAGGACTTTGATACGAAGGCGGCGTTTGGCACGAGTTCTCACGTCTTCACCAGCACCCTGCCACAGGGCGCAAGCATCGTCACCATGCTCAACCAGGCGGGCGTGCCCGTGAACGGCACCGACGGCATCCGCGTCACGATCCAGTGATCGAACACGAGGACTTCCTCCCGTACAATCTGCCCGACATCTCCGACGTGGAGGTCGATGCCGTCGTCGAGACCCTGCGCTCCGGCTGGCTCGCGCCGGGCCGCCGCGTGCGCGAGTTCGAGGCCGCCTTCGCCGCGTACACCAGCGCCCGGCACGCGGTCGCGCTCGACTCCGCGACCGCCGGCCTGCACCTGGCGCTCGTGGCCCTCGGTGTCGGCCCCGGCGATGAGGTGATCACGCCGCCGACGACCTTCGCCGCCACGGTCAACGTGATCATCCACGCGGGCGCGACGCCGGTGCTCGCGGACATCCGCATCGACGACTACTGCATCGACCCGGCCGCGGTCGAGCGCGCGATCACGCCGCGCACGAGGGCGATCATGCCCGTACACCACGCCGGCTCCGCCTGCCGGATGGACGAGATCATCGCACTGGCGCGTGCGCACGGCCTGCGGGTCATCGCCGATGCGGCGCACGCCATCGGGACGGAGATCGCGGGGCGCAGCGTGGGCGCCATCGGCGATGCCGCCGTGTTCAGCTTCTACCCGACGAAGAACGTCACCTCGGGCCGCGGCGGCATGCTGACCACGGACGACGACGCGCTGGCGGAGCGCTGCCGCCTGCTCGCGCTCCACGGCATGAGCAACGATGCCTGGGACCGCTACACCGCGCGCGGCGCGTGGGCGTACCAGGTGCTGGCCCCCGGCTACAACTACGCGATGTCCGACTACCAGGCGGCGCTCGGCGGGGCGCAGTTCGCGCGCATCGACGAGTTTCAGCGCGCCCGGCGGCGGCTCGCCGAGCGGTACACGGCGCGCTTCGCGGCCGTGCCCGCGATCATCACCCCGCTCGAGCGCGCCGGCACGGCGCACGCCTGGCACCTGTACGTCATCCGCTTCCGGCGGGATCTGCTCGCCATCGGGCGCGATGCCTTCATCGACGAGTTGCGCGCGCGCGGCATCGGCACGTCCGTGCACTTTATCCCGATCCACCATCACCCGTACTATCGAGAGGCGTACGGCTGGGCGCCGGGCGACTTCCCGGCCGCCGATGAGGCGTTCGAGACGATGATCTCGCTGCCGCTGTACACGCGGATGAGCGTGGACACGGTCGACCGCGTGGCGGACGCGGTCGAGGACATCGTCCGCCGCCATGGCGTCAGGGGAGCATGAATGCTCGACCGCATCCTGAACGGCGCGATCGGATTCCTCGGCGTGGTGGTGTTTGTGATCACCTACCCGGTGATCGCCGTCTGCATCAAGCTCGACTCGCGCGGCCCGGTGATCTTCTCGCAGAAACGTGTGGGGTACAAGGGCCGCATCTTTACGTTCTACAAGTACCGGACGATGTCGCACGACGGCCACAAGCCCTATGAGACGCCGAAGCTGGACGCGGAGCACTTCAGGACGTTCGTGTTCATCACGCCGGTGTCCCGCCTGACGCGCGTCGGGCGCTTCCTGCGCGCGGCGAGCCTCGACGAGCTGCCGAATTTCTGGAACGTGCTGAACGGTGACATGCGCATCGTCGGGCCGCGGCCCGAGATCCCGGAGCTGGTCTCGCAGTATCCGCCCGAGTATCACCGCAGGCACGACGTGAAGCCGGGCATCACCGGCCTCGCGCAGATCAGCGGCCGCGCCGATTTGACGTACGAAGAAACGATGAACTACGATCTTGACTACGTGGACAATCACTCGCTGGCACGCGACCTCTCCATCCTGGTGAAGACGGTGCCGGCGGTGCTTGCACGGAAGGGCGCCCGCTGAACCACGTCGTCGCGCCGGTCAGCGGCGCCGTGTCCACCGGCACGGAGGCGACGTCACGCAGAGCACCCCGCACCAGATGCCGCCCCTCCAGTGCCCGCTTCCCTATCGCGCGCATGTCCATGCCACGGGGCGGTACCCGGGCGGGATGAAGAGCCACCCGCGCGAGCCGCGCGCAGAACACATGGCCGCGGAGCTTCATCTCCGCCCTGACTCGGAGCGCGGGCCTTCAGCCCGCGCGAATCACACGCCAATCGCCCGATACGCGCCTTCCACGTCCCATGTTCCATTGCCCGGCCTGTGGGCGAATCTATGTTCAGGGCCGATCCAAACCGTGCTGACGGTGGCCGCCGTATGACCTCCCCGCGCTGGGCTGGCTTCCGGGCGACGCTCCGGCTCGCGCCGCTGGTCCTGCTCGATGCCGCCGTCGTCATCGCCGCCTACGCGGCCGCGCTCGCCCTGCGCTTCGATGGCAACGTGCCAGACCGGTCGATCCAGTTCTTCACCTACGCCGCGCCGGCCATCGCCGCCGCGTACGTGCTCGGTAACGTCCTCTTCCGCATCTACCGCACATCGTGGAAGTACGCCGGCATCGTCGATGCGTTCAACCTCGCCCTCTCGATCGGCGTCGTGTCGATCTTCCTCTTCGCCATCAACGCCTTCCTGAGCCCGCGCGACATCCCGTTGACGGTGAACGTCGTGGCGCCGGCGCTGATCCTGATCGCGATGGGCGGCATCAAGTTCTGGCCGCGGCTGTGGGCCTCGCGCAACCCGTTCTCGGGCTACGACATCGGCGTCAAGAACGTGCTGATCGTCGGCGCCGGCCACACCGGCCAGCTCCTGGCGCGGGAGTTCCTCCAGAATCCGCAGTGGCAGTACCGGCCCGTCGGCTTCATCGATGACGACCGGCGCCTTCGTGGCGTCCGCATCCACGCCGTTACGGTGCGCGGCGGCCGGCACGATATCCCCGAGGTGTGCCGCAGCCGTCGCGTCGACCTGATCGCGCTGGCCATCCCGTCCGCCGGCGGCGCCGTGATCCGCGAGGTCGTGGGGATCTGCCAGACCGCCGGCGTGCCCGTCCGCACCGTACCGGGGCTGCGCGACCTCGTGCGCGACGCGCCGGCGGCCGCACAGCTCCGCGAGGTGACCGTCGACGACCTGCTCGGGCGCGCGCAGGTGGACATCGACGCGGAGATGTGCGCGGCGACGCTGCACGGCAAGTCCGTGCTGATCACGGGCGCCGCGGGCTATATCGCCGCCGAGCTGGCGCGCCAGGTGATGGCGTTCGGCCCTGCCGCCCTGCACCTGCTCGATGTCAACGAGACCGGCCTGTACGACCTCCAGCGCGACCTCGAGTCCGACGAGTCGGCGGCAGACATCCGCATCTGGCTCTGCGATGTCTCCAGGCGCAGGCAGGTCGACGCGGTGATGGCGCAGGCGCGCCCGCACGTCGTGTTTCACGCGGCGGCGTACAAGCACATCCCGGTGATGGAAGACCACCCCGACGCCGCGCTGCGCGTCAACGTCGTCGGCACCCTCAACGTCTTCGCCGGCGCGAGCGACGCGGGAGCGCGCAAGGTCGTCTTCGTCTCGACCGACAAGGCGGTGAACCCGGACAACGTGTACGGCGCGACGAAGCGCATCGGCGAGCTGCTCGTCACCGCGCTCGGGAAGGACAGCGACACCACCTTCGCGGCCGTGCGCTTCGGCAACGTGATGGGCAGCCGCGGCAGCGTCGTGCCGCTCTTCCTGCGGCAGATCGAGCGCGGCGGCCCGGTGCTCCTCACCGACCCGGAGACCACGCGCTACTACATGTCGGTCGATGAGGCGGCGGCGCTCGTCATCCAGGCCGCCTCGTTCGCGGACCAGGGCCAGATCTTCCTGCTCGACATGGGCGAGAAGATCCGGACGGCTGACCTCGCGGAGAAGATGATCCGGCTCAAGGGACTGGTGCCCGGGCGCGATATCCAGGTCGTCTACACCGGCATGCGTCCCGGCGAGAAGCTGCACGAGGAGCTCGTCGGCGCGTCCGAGAAGCTGCTCCACACCCACCACCCCAAGATCTATCTGACCGAAGGGCGCACGACGGTGGCGCACGAGGAGCTCGTCGGCAAGATCAACGAGCTCGCGAACAACCTGCCACGCTCGCGCGAGGAGATCGCCGCGCGCCTCCACGCCCTGGCCCGCATCGACCTCCGCGACAGGGGCGAGGAGCCGGCGCCGCGCCGCGCGGACATCGATGCCGGCAGGCGCCCTGATCCCGGCACATGATCCACCGCTGCCATCCGGGAGTTAGCGGTACCCGTGCGTGCGCTCCGGCCGACGCTCGCCGCGCGTGCGCAGCGTCGCGCTCCCACCCATGAAGCTCCTCACCGTCGTCGGCGCGCGCCCGCAGTTCATCAAGGCCGCCGCGTTCTCGCGCGTCGCCCGGCGCCGGCACACCGAGGTGCTGGTCCACACCGGCCAGCACTACGACGCGGCGATGTCGGACGTGTTCTTCGACGAGCTGGGCCTGCCGCGCCCCGACCATCACCTGGGCGTCGGCTCCGGCCCGCACGGCCGCCAGACGGCGCGGATGCTCGAACGCCTCGAGGACGTGATGCGCCGCGAAGCGCCGGACGCCGTCGTCGTCTACGGCGACACCAACAGCACGCTCGCGGGCGCGCTGGCGGCGGCCAAGCTCGGCATCCCGGTCGCGCACGTCGAGGCGGGTCTGCGCAGCTTCGTGCGCGACATGCCGGAGGAGGTCAACCGCATCGTCGCCGACAGCGTCTCGGCGTACCTCTTCGCGCCAACGCAGACCGCCGTCGACAACCTGCTGCGAGAAGGCCATGCGCTCACGGTCCCATCGCTCGATGCGCCGCCTCCACCCTCCACCCTCCACCCTCCCTCCGCCGGGGCCGCCGGCGGCCGCATCTACCTGACCGGCGACATCATGTACGACGCGCTGCTCTCGCACGCCCCGCTCGCCGCGACGCACTCGCGCGTCCTCGACGAGCTGGCGCTGCGCCCGGGCGGCTACGCGCTCGCCACCGTGCACCGCGCTGCCAACACCGACGACGCCGCGCGCCTCGAGCGGATCGTCGACGCGCTGGCGATGCTCCGGGAGCCCGTCGTGCTGCCGGTGCACCCGCGCACCCGCGCCGCGCTCGCCCACACGGACATCGAGGTCGATGCGGCCGTGCGCGTCATCGACCCGGTCGGCTACCTCGACATGCTCGCGCTGCAGCAGCACGCGCGGATCGTGCTGACCGACTCCGGCGGCGTCCAGAAGGAGGCGTACCTCCTCGGCGTGCCGTGCGTCACGCTGCGCGACGAGACCGAGTGGGTGGAGACGCTCGCAGGCGGCTGGAACGTGCTCGCCGGCGCCGACCCCGAGCGTATACTGGCTGCGGCGCGCCGCGCGCGGCCAGCGGGCGAGCCGCCGCCCGTCTTCGGCGACGGCCACGCCGCCGAGCGCATGGTGGAGGCCCTGGAATCAGCATGATCCACCCGACCGCCGACGTCTCGCCTCACGCGCAGATCGGCGAGCGCACGCGCATCTGGCACGAAGCGCAGGTGCGCGAGCGGGCGCGCGTCGGCGCCGACTGCATCCTCGGCAAGGGCGTCTACATCGGCGAGGACGTCGTCGTCGGAGACCGCTGCAAGATCGAGAATCGCGCCTCGCTCTTCCACGGCGTCACGCTCGAGGACGGCGTCTTCATCGGCCCGCACGCCGTCTTCGCCAACGACCGCTTCCCGCGCGCCATCAACCCCGACGGTTCGCTCAAGACCGCGGCGGACTGGACGGTCGAGCGCTCGCTGGTGCGCCACGGCGCCTCGGTGGGCGCCGGCGCCGTCGTGCTGCCGGGCGTCAGCATCGGCGCCTGGGCGCTGGTCGGTGCCGGCTCGGTCGTGACCGCCGACGTGCCCGAGCAGGCCATCGTGCGCGGCAACCCGGCGCGCCTCGCCGGCTGGGCATGCGTCTGCGGCCGCCCTCTGCGGCGCGCCGGGGCGCACATGTACCACTGCGACCGCTGCGACCGCCCGTTCCACCTGCCCGACCTCACAGAGTGACCTCCGCGCCGCGCGCGCCAGCGCGGCCCCCTCGCCCCGCGCTCGTCTTGCTCGTTGTTCGCCGTTGTCTGTTCCTGGTTCTCTGTTCTTTGTTCTCTGCCGTCTCTCGTCTGTCGTCTGCCGCCCCCCGTATCAACCTGCCAGGATCGATGCACGCCCAGTCGCGGGCCGCACCACCGCCCGTGCTCCGTGAGGCTTTCTCAACGAAATGTGGACGTAACGCCGCCGTCACGGCTCCGTAACGTGCGGCCGCGAGCATGTCGCACAAGACGCACGGCGGCCACGGACGCGCCGGGGCGGTGCGGTGATCGGAGGAGGAGCATCATGGGCGGGTCAAGATTCTCTGGATTGCAGAAGCTGGTGGCGCTGTCGCTGATCACGCTGATCGCGATCTTCGTCGCGGCGAAGTTCGCGCACGGCGATGCCAGCGGCACGAGCACAGGTGTCGCATCCGATGCCGCGACGTTCTCAGGCAACGGCGGCACGGCCTTCACCGACCCGAACTGCGCATTGAACGCCTCGCCCGCGCCGGCGGACACGGGTGCGGCCGTGCAATCGTGCGCGAAACAGGACCCCGGCCAACTGGCGACGGCGGTCGGCCACAATAAGGTCGGCATCAACTTCACGTGGACGCTGATCATGGGCTCGTTCGTGCTCTTCATGCAGGCGGGATTCGCGCTCCTCACCACAGGCCTCACGCGCGCCAAGAATGCCGGGCACATGATGATGCTCAACTTCGGCGCGTTCGTGATCGCGTTCATCGGCTACTGGGCGATCGGCTTCGCCTTCCAGTTCGGGGGCGCCGCGATCAACGCGGCACCGGGCAACCTCGGCGGCGCGATGGTGCTGGGCCACCTGATCCACGTCAGCAGCACCCACTGGGGCCTGTTCGGCGCGAGCGGCTTCTTCCTGCAATCCGGCCACACGTACGACGTGGGCGCCCTTGCGCTCTTCTTCTTCGAAGTGGTCTTCATGGAGACGGCTGGCTACATCATCGTCGGCGCCATCGCCGAGCGCATCAACTTCAAGACGTTCATCCTCGCCGAGCTGCTGATCGGCGGCATCGTCTACCCCATCTACGGCAACTGGGTCTGGGGAGGCGGCTGGCTCTCGCAGATCGGCAACACGCTGAACATGGGGCATGGCGCCGTCGACTTCGCGGGCTCCGGCGTCGTCCACGCGACCGGCGGCTGGGCCGCGCTGGCGCTCGCCGTCTTGCTCGGGCCACGCATCGGCAAGTTCAACGAAGACGGCTCGCCCAACGCCATCCCGGGGCATAGCCTGCCGTTCGTTGTGACGGGCACGTTCATCCTCCTCTTCGGCTGGATGGGCTTCAACCCCGGCTCGACGCTCGGCGCGACGGACCTGCGCGTCTCGGTGATCATCGTCAACACCGTCACCGCCTCGGTCTTCGGCGCCGCTGCGGCGATGGCCTTCACAGCGTGGGTCTACGGCAAGCCGGACATCTCGATGGCGTGCAACGGCATGCTCGCGGGCCTCGTGGCGATCACCGCCCCCTGCGCCTTCGTCTCGCCGTGGGCGGCCGCGCTGATCGGCTTCATCGCCGGCTTCATCGTCTGCGGCGGCGTCTGGTTCTTCGACCACGTCGCGCACATCGACGACCCCTGCGGCGCGGTGTCGGTACACGGTCTGAACGGCGCCTGGGGCGTCATCGCGCTCGGCCTCTTCGCGGATGGCACCTACGGTGCGGGCTGGAACGGCATCAGCGGCAATGTCACCGGGCTCTTCTACGGCGACGCGGGCCAGCTCGGCGCGCAGCTCGTCAGCGTGGCCGTGTGCTTCGCCTGGGGCTTCGGCGTCACCGCGACGCTGTTCGGCGTGTACAAGCTCTTCACGTCGATGCGCGTGTCGCCGGAGGCCGAGATCCGCGGGCTCGACGTGCCCGAGTTCGGCGTGCCGGGGTACGCGGGGTTCGTCATGGAGCGCGAGCTGCATGGCGCCATCCCGGCGGAGCTGCTGCGCGAAGCGGGCCTGGCGCCCGTGCCGGCGCCGAAGCCGAGCCTCGGCGGCGCACCCGCCGGCGGCGGCGGATGACGGCAGGACCGCGGGCGTCCGGCAAGGACGTCCGCAACCTGGGCGGGGGCAGCCCTCTCCTCCCCTGGATCGGAGGCTGCCCCCGCCATCACCCCGACCGCGGAAGTCGGGCAGGCAGCGATGATGAGGGCGGCCGGCGCCGCCCGGGAGGGTTTCGTGCAGAAGATTGAAGCGATCGTCCGCGAGGAACGGCTGCCGATCGTGCTGGCGGCGCTCGGCGAGCATGGTTACGGCGGCATCACGATGACGCAGGTACGCGGGCACGGCAGGCAGCGCGGCGTCACGGAACAGTGGCGCGGCAACGAGTACCGCGTCGACTTCCTGCCCAAGATCAAGATCGAGATGATCGTCGCGGACAACGTCGCCGACAGCGTCATCAACACGATCTGCGAGAACGCGCGGACCGGCGCCGTCGGCGACGGCAAGATCTGGGCGACGCCCGTCACCAGGGTCGTCCGCGTCCGCACAGGCGAGGTCGGCGAAGCCGCAATCTAGGCCGCGGAGGGGGAGACCATGCGCTACTTGATGGCCTGTGGCGGCGACCCGGAGGCCGAGCGCCTCCGCGACAGCCTCGCGCGCCGGCCGGCGGACCGCGTGCTCGACGTCGGCATCCTCCGCGACCGCATCGTCCGCGAGGTCATCGAGTTCCGGCCGGACGTGGTGATCGTGCGGTTACCGCAGGGAGAGCCGTCGCCGACGCTGCGGCGCCTGCTCGACATCGCGGCCTTCGGCCGCCGCCCGGTGATCACGCTCGCCACCTCGGAGGAGCTGGAGCGCTGGACCCCTCCCTGGGCGCGCGACGTGTGCCTCGCCCCGTTTACACTGGACCGCGTCCGGCGTGTCGCCGCGACGCTGTTGCCGCTGGGCGCCCGATGGGAGGGCGAGCCGCTCGTCCTCCGGTGCGGCGACGTCGAGCTGAGCGAGGACGCGCGCTCTGTCCGCGTCGCCGGCGGCCCGGTCGTCCTGACGTTCTCCGAGTTCGAGGTGCTCGATGCGCTCATGCGGCGGCCAGGCATCGCCGTACCGCGCGCCCAGCTCATGATGCCGGGGCGGGGTGCCGGCGCCGCCGACCACTCGCGGGCCATCGACGTCTACATCCGCCGCATCCGCCACAAGCTCCGGGCTGCCGCGGCGTTCTCGATCGAGACCGTGCCCGGCGTCGGCTATCGCTGCGTCTCGTGTGAACGCGACGAAGCTGCAATGCTCAAGACGCCGATCGGGGCCGGGCAAGCGGGCCGCCCCGGTCAGGAGCGGCACCTGGCGATCCCGTTCTAGTGCTAAAGGAACAATCCGTGACAAAAGAACAGCTCGCCCAGTTGATCAAGGACCGCAACATCCGCATCGTCGACCTCAAGTTCGTCGACCTGCCGGGGTTGTGGCAGCACTTCACCGTGCCCGTCGCCGAGGTCGACGACAACATCTGGATCCACGGCCTCGGCTTCGATGGGTCGAGCATCCGCGGCTTCCAGAAGATCGAAGAGTCGGACATGCTCATCGTGCCCGACATCAATACCGCAGTCCTCGACCCGGCGACCGAGCAGACGACCATCTCGCTCGTGTGCGACATCGTCGACCCGATCACGAAGAAGCCCTACTCGCGTGACCCGCGTGCGATCGCGAAAAAGGCGGAGGCGTACCTCAAGTCCACCGGCCAGTTCGACACGAGCTACTGGGGCCCCGAGGCCGAGTTCTTCATCTTCGACGACGTGCGCTTCGACCAGAACGCCCACTCCGGCTACTACTTCATCGACTCCGTCGAGGGGGCGTGGAACAGCGGCAACGGCGAAGGCACCAACGCCGGCTACACCATCCCGCACAAGCAGGGGTACTTTCCCGTCGCACCGTACGACACGCTGATGGACATCCGCACCGAGATGGTCCTGGCGATGAAGGACGTCGGCATCGACGTCGAGGCCCACCACCACGAGGTGGCGACGGCCGGCCAGTGCGAGATCGACATGCGCTTCGACACGCTGACGAAGATGGCCGACAAGCTGCTCATGTACAAGTACATCGTCAAGAACGTCGCCCGGAGGCACGGCAAGGTCGCCACCTTCATGCCGAAGCCGCTCTTCGGCGACAACGGCTCCGGCATGCACTGCCACCAGAGCCTCTGGAAGGACGGCCAGAACACCTTCTACGACGCCAAGGGCTACGCGCTCACCAGCGAAACCTGCCGCTACTACATCGGCGGCCTGCTCTCGCACGCCCGCGCGCTGATGGCCTTCTGCGCGCCGACGACGAACAGCTACAAGCGCCTCGTCCCCGGCTACGAGGCCCCCGTCAACCTCGTCTACTCGGCCCGCAACCGCAGCGCCGCCTGCCGCATCCCCATGATCAGCGACAACCCGAAGGCCAAGCGCATCGAGTTCCGCCCCCCGGACCCCTTGGCCAATCCCTACCTCGCGTTCCCGGCGATGCTCATGGCGGGCCTCGACGGGATCGAGAACAAGCTCGACCCCGGCGCGCCGCTCGAACGCAACACGTACGAACTGTCGGCCGAAGAGGCAGCGCAAATGCGCACGGTGCCCGGCTCGCTTGCGGAGTCGGTGCAGGCGCTCGAAGAGGACCCCGACTTCCTGCTGCGCGGCGGCGTCTTCACGCCGGACGTCATCGAGACATGGATCGGGCTGCAGAAGGAGGCGATCGACGCCGTCCGCCTGCGCCCGCACCCGCACGAGTTCGCGCTCTACTTCGGGGCCTGACGCGCGCCCGCCCTCTACGCCCGCTGTGCACGAAGAGAGGCGCCCGCATTGGCGCCTCTCTTCGTCTCTCCTGGGCTCGCCGGGCACGCCTCGCGCCCGGCCCTATGCCTCCTCCTCCGGCAGCGGCAGATAGTACGGGTGCCCCTGCGCCGCCCACTCCTGCGCCATCTTGAAGAACTCCGGGCCCATCGAGTTGATGCCGCGGATCGGCATCGACCCGCGGCGTATCGTGAAGTCGTGCGGCGCCAACTCGCCCGCCCGGACCAGGTGCCGGCCGGCGGCCTCCTCGTACCCGCGAGCGTGCAGCCAGAACCCCAGCCCGAACTCCGCGCGCGCGAGCTGATCCTGCTCGGTCGGCGGACGCGTGAGGTCCCGCGCGCGCTGCGGCGGCAGCGCCTGCGCCTCGCCCCGCACCCATGCCCGCAACGCCGCCTTGTGCTTCTCCGCCTCGATGCCGTGGATCGCCTTGAACATGTCGGACCCGAACGCGACATCATTCGGCCGCACGATGCGGCCCCGCTCGTCGATCCAGACGACCGTCGGCACATTCACCATGTTGTACAGGTCCGCGACGGTGTGCAGCGGGTCGATCAGGCTCGGGTGCGTCGGCTTCGCCGCCTCGATCCACGGCCGCGCGTCGTCCGCGCCGCGGTCTTCGGCGACGGAGATCACCGTGAAGCCGTGGCCCCGAAGCTCCTCGTGCATCTCCTGCCACACGGGCAGGTCATAGCGGCATCCTCACCACGACGCCCAGGCGACGAGGAACACCTTCTCGCCGCGATGCTCAGCCAGCGCGTGCGGGCGGCCGTCGAGGTCCGGCAGGGTGAAGCCAGGCGCCTCCAGCGACCGCAGCGCCTCCGCCCGTTCGTCCGCCGCCGCGCCGAGGTACGCGGCCCGCCGCTCGATGTCGATGGCCAGCGGGCGCCGCAGCAGTGCCGCGAACGCCGCGAGGTCGACGGCGCCGCCGTCCAGCACCTCCGCCTCCCTGGGAATCGGCACGCAGGCGCCGTCGCGGCAGAACCCCTCCGGCTTCAGCTCCCAGCCGAGCGCGCGGTGCACGGCGCCTGCGTCCAGCAGGACGCGGCCGTCCCCTGCCTCCGCCTGTACCTCCGACACGCGCGCGGGCTCGATCAGCGTGAATGGCTCGGACATGTTCGCTCTCCCTCGTCAAGGCGATGCTCTCGTAGCGGACGATGATACATCAATCCCTACGCCCGGGCGCCCACGCCGGATCGATGGGAACGTTCACACCGGCGGTACCGGCGCTGGCGGGCCCGCGCACGGGGTCGCGGCCCGCGTCCCCCGCGCGTATCCTGCCGGCGACGGAGGCGCGCGCGATGGAGTCCTGGTTCGATACCGCCCGCTTCGGCATGTTCGTGCACTGGGGGCACTCCAGCCAGCAGGGCATCGAGCTCTCATGGCCCCTCGTCGGCGGCTCCTTCGCCCTCCCGGCGTGCACCGACGTGCCGGTTGAGCAATACCATGCCTCGGCCGCCACCTTCGACCCGCTGGGCTGGGACGCGCGGGCGCTGGCGCGCACGGCGAAGCGGCTCGGCATGCAGTACGCCGTGATCACCGCCAAGCACCACGACGGCTTCGCCATGTACCACACGCGCCAGTCGGACTACTCGGTCGAACACACGCCCTTCGGACGCGACATCGTGCGCGAGTTCCTCGACGCCCTGCGCGCCGAGGGGCTGCGCTGCGGGGTCTACTTCTCGCTCATCGACTGGCACCACCCCGACTACCCCGCCTTCACCGACGCTGACAAGCCCTACACCTTCTTCCGCTGGCGGCAGCCCGACCCGGCCGGCTGGGACCGCTTCCTCGCCTTCATGTTCGCGCAGGTGCGCGAGCTGCTCACGGACTACGGCCCGATCGACCTCATCTGGTTCGACGGGGCGTGGGAGCGCACCGCGCAGCAGTGGCACGCCGCCGGGCTGGCGGCGATGATCCGCGAGCTACAGCCGGGCATCCTGATCAACGACCGCCTGCCGGGACAGGGAGACTTCGCCACGCCCGAGCAGTTCGTGCCCGCCCAGCCCCCGCCCGGCCGCTGGGAGACGTGCATGACCGTCAACGAGAGCTGGGCCTACAACCCGGCGGATACACGCTGGAAATCTCCGCGCCAGCTCATCCAGACTCTGTGCGAGGTCGCGGGACGCGGCGGCAACCTGCTGCTCAACGTCGGCCCGACGGGCGACGGGCGCCTGCCGCCCGAGCTGACGGAGCGGCTGGCCGCGCTCGGACCGTGGATGGCCCGCAACGCCGGGAGCATCGTCGGCACCAGGCCGGGCCTGGAGCCGTGGCAGTGCTACGGCCCGTCGACCCGGCGCGGCGACACCGTCTACGTCCACCTGCTGCTCCGTCCCTACGACACCGTGACGGTGCGCGGCGTGCGCATCCGGAAGTTGCGCGCCGTGCGCGCGCTCTCGACCGGAGACCCCCTTGCGTTCAGCGTCCGTACCGGCATCATAGAGTCGCTGCACCCGGACCCGCTCGGCGAGGTCACGGTCTCGGTGCCGGAGCGCGCCATCGACCCGTACGCTACAGTGCTCGCGCTCGAGTTCGAGCCGGGCGTCTACGGCGACGGATAGGCATCGCGAGGGACGCGGGGGGACCGCTCCCGATCACACACACTGGAGGTCTGCCCACATGACGACATCCCTGCGCACGCCGATCTGCGACATGTTCGGCATCGAATACCCCGTCGTGCTCGCCGGGATGGGCGGCGTCTCGCTGTCGAGCCTCGTCGCCGCGGTCTCCAACGCGGGCGGGCTCGGCGTCATCGGCGCGGCGACGCTCGACGCGGAGGGACTGCGCGCCGAGATCCGCCGTACGCGCGAGCTGACCGATAAGCCGTTCGCGGTCGACCTGCTGGCGCCGATCCCGGACATGATCCGCCCGCAGATGCAGGTCGTGTTCGAGGAGGACGTCCGCATCTTCGTCGCCGGACTCGCCGTGCCGGCCGCGTTTATCGATGAGATGCACGCGCGCCGCATGAAGGTCGTCGTCATGTGCGGCCGCGTCCGCCACGCGCAGAAGTCCGAGGCAGCGGGCGCGGATGTGGTCGTGGCGCAGGGCACGGAGGCCGGCGGCCACACCGGCGAGATCGGCACGCTCGCTCTCGTGCCCCAGATCGTCGACGCGGTGAAGATCCCGGTGCTGGCCGCCGGCGGCATCGCCGACGGGCGCGGCCTCGTGGCGGCGCTCGCGCTTGGCGCCCAGGGCGCCGTCATCGGCACGCGCTTCATCGCCTCTCCCGAGGCGCAGGCCGCCGGCGGCTACCGCGAGGCGATCGTGCGAGCGCACGAAGACGACACCGTGCGCACGCGCTGCTACACCGGCAAGCCCGCGCGCGCCATCCGCAACGCCCGCACCGACGAGTGGGAGAAGAAGCTCGACCAGCTCCAGCCCTTCCCCGCGCAGGCCGCGCTGTCGGCGCGCGAGGGCGTGATGGACTACATGGGCGTCACGCCGCGGTTCGACCGGGACCGCACGTTCCTGCCCGCCGGCCAGAGCGCCGGGCTCGTCCACGCGGTCAAGCCGGCGGGCGAGATCCTGCGCGATATCGTGCGCGAGGCGGAGCAGATCATCGACGCGCGCTTCGTGCGCCCTGCGGAGGCACGGAGCAGCATGCCGTAGCGCCTTGATCCCGATCTCCCGTGAGACATCCGCGCATGGGGTATACCCTCGCGGATCGACCATGGGTCCGCGAGCGCCGGAGCACCGTACGCCCGCGCGTGGCGGCGCACCCACCGCGACGGAACCGCTATCGGGCCGCCGATCGACCGCGCGGGAGATCGGCACCCCCACGAGACCGTTGGGGCCCGGCCCGGGGAGGAGCATCGGATTGGTGACGCACCCGCGCATCGCGGACGAGCCGCCCGCCGCCGAGGGCGCACCGGCTCCACGGCCATCATCGCCGCGCCTCGGCGTCCCGTGGGAGCGAATCATCCTCGCGCTCACGCTGGCGGGCCTGGCCGCGGGCGGCGGCGCATGGCTCGCCGGCGCGGCGACGCTGGCGGCGGCTGCCTGGGCCGCCGCGATCGTCGCCGCCCTGGTGCCGCTCACGGTCACCATCGCGCGCGCCCTGGCACGCGGCGAGACCGGCGTCGATATCATCGCGCTGCTGGCGCTCGCCGGTGCGCTGGCGCTGGGCGAGTACCTGGCGGGCGCGGTCATCGCGGTGATGTTCGCCAGCGGCACCGCGCTGGAGCACTACGCGTCAACGCGCGCGCGCCGCGAGCTCAGCGCTCTCCTCGAACGCGCGCCCCGCGTGGTGCACCGGTACGAAGGCACCGGGCTCACCTCGCCACCGCTCGCGGACGTGCGCCCGCGCGACCGCCTGCTCGTGAAGGCGGGCGAGGTCGTGCCCGTCGACGGCGTGCTCAGCGACGAGAACGCGGTGCTCGACGAATCGGTGCTCACCGGGGAAACGCGGCTTGCCGAGCGCACGAGCGGCGAGCGCGTACGCAGCGGCGCCGTCAACGCCGGCGGGCCCTTCACCATGTTCGCGACCACGACGGCCGCCGGGAGCACGTACGCCGGCATCATCCGGCTTGTGCGCGAGGCACAGACGTCGAAGGCGCCGTTCGTGCGGCTGGCGGACCGCTACGCGCTGATCTTCCTGCCGCTGACGCTGGCGATCGCCGGCGCGGCGTGGCTGGCGTCGGGCGACCCCGTGCGCGCGCTCGCGGTGCTGGTCGTCGCGACACCGTGTCCGCTGATCCTCGCCGCGCCGATCGCCATCATCGCGGGCATCTCGCGCGCCGCGCAGCGCGGCATCGTCATGAAGGGCGGCGCCGTGCTCGAGGCGCTGAGCCGCTCGCGCGTGCTGCTCTTCGACAAGACCGGCACGCTCACCATGGGCCGGCCCGTCGTCACCGAGGTGCTCGCGCCGGGCGGACGCGACCCCGATGAGATCGTCCGCCTGGCGGCGTCGCTCGACCAGGTCTCCACGCACGTGCTCGCCGCCGCCATCGTCCAGGCCGCACGCGAGCGAGGCCGGCCGCTGGTCATGCCCACCGACGTCACGGAAGAAAGCGGGCGCGGCGTCCGTGGGCGCGTCGATGGGCACACGGTGGCGGTCGGCAGGGCGGACTGGGCCGCGGGCGACGGCGAGCTCCCGGAGTGGGCGCGCAAGCTGCGCCGGCGCACCGCGTTCGAGGGCGCGATCAACGTCTTCGTCGCGGTCGATGGCACCCTCGCCGGCGCGCTGATCCTCGAAGACCCGGTGCGGCCGGACACGGCGCGCACGATCCGCGCCCTGCGCGCGGCCGGCATCGGCCGCGTCGTGATGGTGACGGGCGACCACGTGGACGTCGCGGAGACCGTCGGCGCGGCGGTGGGCGTCGATGCGGTGCTGGCGGAGCGCAGCCCCGCCGACAAGGTCGAGGCCGTACGCGGCGAGCGCGCGTGGGGGAGCACGATCATGGTCGGCGACGGGGTCAACGACGCCCCCGCGCTGGCGGCGGCGGACGTCGGCGTGGCGATGGGCGCGCGCGGGGCGACGGCGTCATCGGAGGCAGCGGACGTCGTGCTCGTGGTCGACCGGCTGGACCGCCTCGCGGAGGCGCTGCGCCTCGCCCGGCGCGCCCGCGGCATCGCCCTGCAGAGCGTCGTCGCCGGGATCGGCATGTCACTGGCGGTGATGGCGCTCGCCGCGTTCGGCTGGGTGCCACCAGCCGCGGGGGCGCTCGTGCAGGAAGCGATCGATGTCGCGGTGATCCTCAACGCGCTACGGGCGCTCGGCGGCTACGGCGCCGCCGCGCCGCCGCGCGGCCCGGAGGCGGCGCTGAGCCAGCGCTTCCGCTCCGAGCACGCGGAACTGCTGCCGGTCGTCAACCGCGTGCGCGCCGTGGCCGACCGGCTCGACCCGGCGGCCCCCAGGGCCGCGCTCGCGGACGTGCGCGACATCTACCGCTTCCTCATCGAGGACCTGCTGCCGCACGAGGCGGAGGAGGAGCGCAGCTTCTACCCGCTGATCGCGAAGACGCTGGGCGGCGATGACCCCACCGGCACGATGGTGCGCGGGCACGTCGAGATCGCGCACCTGGTGCGCGTGCTCGGGCGCCTGCTCGAAGACCTGCCGGCGGAGGGGCCGGGCGCCGACGACCTGCCCGAGTTGCGCCGGGTGCTGTACGGGCTGTACGCCATCCTGCGCCTGCACTTCGCCCAGGAAGAGGAGGCGTACCTGTCCCTGTTCGACGTGCCTCCCGCCAGCGCCGCATGAGCGTGCGCGCACTGCCCCGCACCTGCGGTGCGCGGACCCTTCAGGCCCGCGTGAGGCTGGGGAAGTCGATGCGCGGGACGGTGCGGTCGGCGCGCGAGTGTGCGCGGGGTCACCCGTCGGCTCTGCGCAGCACGGTAACGCACCTGCGGAGCGCGGGCCTTCAGCCCGCGCCGGTCACGGCCACTCTCTCGACACGCACCTTCGGAGCGCGGGCCTGCAGCCCGCCATGCTGAGCGCCACCGCACCCCCAGCGGCCGCGGGATCGACAGGAAGGCCGCGGAGGAATCCGCGGCCTTCTGCCACATCCGGCGTGCGGGTCGCCGTCAGGCGTGCGGGGTGAAGGAGGGGGTGATTCCTCCCTGCCCCTCCGGGCCGCGCTTGGTGCGCAGGCCATGCAGCGCGCTGCCCGGCTCCCACGGCGTGCCCAGCGCCGGCAGCAGCCAGCGGTCGAGTCCCACCCAGCCGGACACCTTCCAGCTAAACATCACCAGGATGGCGATGATGAACAGAACCGGGTTGATGCTCGCCGAGCCGGCCAGCATGAAGTTGAAGTTCATCGTGGCGCCCGCCAGCGCCGCGAATCCCGTGAATGCGCCGACGATGAGCATGATGCCGACCGCGACCTCGCCGAGGGCGATCACCCAGGCGAACCAGTGGTACCAGCCGTGGTCGAGCATGAAGGTGAGGAACGTCCGGTACCAGTCGTAGGAGATCGCGGGGTGGCCCTTCGCCGGGATCGCCACCGCGTTCGTCCAGAACCCCTTCAGGGCGAGGCCGTCCGGCCCCGGGAGGGCGATCCAGCGCGCGTCGCCCCAGACCTTGTGCGAGCCGGCGATCAGCCACTGGTAGCCCAGGTACAGCCGCACCACCGCCCAGAGCGGCGCCAGATAGGTGTTGCTGAAGACCATCCGGACGATGCCCGGGTCGTGCAGTTCCCGCTTTTGGAACGCTCGCTCGAAGACTGCCATCTCACACCCCCTCGTCGGGCGCGTTGAAGACGCGCTCGGTCACGGCCTCGCCGATGCCCCACGCCGCGACGACAGCGGCTGCGATCGGGAGGAACATGAGCACCTGGTTCTTGTCGCCGAGATTGAAGACGATGAGCACCGCGAGGACGCCCACGGCGACCCATGCGATGATGCCCAGCGCCAGTGCGGTGAGCCGTTCCATGGCCTGCTCCTTTCACTGCGTTCCGGATCTCCTGTCCGGTCTCTCGATAGAATTGTCGCGACACCACGCAGCCGCAGTCAGAGACGATCGTCACGCATCGCGTGGATGTACGGCACCCGTTGCCGGCGCGAAGAGGGTCCGAACAGCACATTTGCCGCGCCCAATCGGCAGGTGCGGCCGGGGCGTGCCCTCAGGCTGCTCCAACGGGAGTCCAACGGCGGACACACGCGCCGTGGATGCCCGCCACGTCCCGTAAGGGGAGCTGCGTGCACGTAGGGTCGCGCGCGGCCCAGATACTCGATGGCCGAAGGTGGACGGTGGAAGGCCGGCCGCTGCCAGGGGCACCTGCCGCGACCGGCTGGGATCGCCGCGCTACGAAGGACCCGTATCGGGCGGCCGGGACGCAAGCATGAAAAGGGGCGGCTTCAGGCGGCGATGCGCTGGCGCTCGACTCTCGGGCGCTGCCCCTCCGTGAACACCTGCGCGCGCATGCGCGCCAGCGCGTCCTCGGACACGGGGCGGTGCGCTTCTGCCCGGGCAGTTGCCAGCGCGCGCGCGAGCCAGCGTACCGTGGCGGCGTCCTCGATATCGGTGATGGCGGCAGGCTGCTTCAGGTTCATCGGTCTCACCAGTGTCAGCATCGGCGCCGCGCGCCGGATCTGTGACCGTGGCAGCGCCCCTGCATGAAGCTTGACGGCGCCGCCGGCCGGCGGCCATTCGTGCCGCCAATCCCTGTAACGCCGGGCCCGCCCAAACGTTACAGGTGCCTACACCCCCGCCCCGGGCCTGCGCTGCATCGTCCACGACTCCGGGCCGCGGCCGCCGTCGCAGCGGAAGTGCTCGACCACCGCGAAGCCGTGCTTCTCATAGAACGGCACGTTGCGAGCCTTCTCAGTCTCCAGGTACGCATCGAGGCCGTCTCGGTCCGCCCGGCCGAGCACGTCGGACATCAGCAGGCCGCCGAGCCCCTGCCCCTGCCGCGGCGGGTCGATCCCCAGCAGCATCAGGTACCAGTGGTCCTGCTTCGGATGCTTCTTGTCGAGCTCGTCCATCACCGCCAGGAACCGCCGCAGCGCACGGGGACGCCAGCGCCAGACGTCCGGCAGCATGATGCGGAGGACCGAGGGCAGCGGGATCTTGCTCCGGCCGGGCGGCAGCCAGAGCGCGCCGCCGACCGGGGCGGACTCGGCCGTGAAGCTCTCGTCGTAGGGCGCCGCGAGCGCGATGGCGCCGCGCATGAGGAGCGGCAGCAGGCTGCGCCGAAGCCCTTCCCCCGGGAAAAAGTAGGCGATCAGCGGGTCGTCCCAGAAGGCGCGGACCAGCGCCTGTGCGGCGGCCTCGCGCTCGTCCGGGACGAGCTTGCGCGGCGCTGCGACGCGCGCCGCCGCGCCGGGTGCCTGGGTCTCGGACTCGGCCACGTGCGGCCTCCTTGCACCTGCCGGGGACACGATTATCGCTCCGCGAGGGGATGACGACAAGCCGACACACCCGCCGCGGGCGTCGCCCGCGAGCGCTACTGCACCAGCGCGATGCTCCCCGCGATGCTGTAGTCGTTGAAGCCCGGTGGCCACTTGAGGAAATAGCCGTTGAGCTCGAGCTGGCAGAACTGCGGCGTGCACGGCTTGCTGTCGCTCAGGTGGTCGATGAAGAACGGCGCGAACTGCGTGATCGTCATGTTGCAGGGCGGCTGCGTGTTGTCGCAGATGTCCTGCACCATGATCAGCAGGACGACGCGGCGGCTGTCGATGTTGCCACTCGGCCCGAAGGGGTTGCAGGCGGCGTTGAGCACGAGGTTCGTCTGCACCTCCGCCCACGTATCGCAGGCGAGGTCCGTATTGGCGAAGCGCCGGTTCACTGCGTCCACGGTCTTCGGGAAGAACTCCCCTTGTCCCTGCCCCGGCTCCGACGAGATCGTGTAGTCCGTGCAGCCCGGCGCCGTCACGGCGCACAGCGCCCGGTGCGTGCCAAAGTAGATGCCCGGGCAGTACTGGTTCCCCGACGCGTCGTCCGCTGCCTGCTTGCAGTTGCCGATGCCCGGCTTGTCGATGCGGGCCGGCATGATATTGCCGGCCCCAAGTCCCGCCTTGAGGAAGTCGAATTCAAGTTCGACCTGCTTGCCATAGTCGAACTTGACATGCACGGCCCAGGGGACCGCGCCGCCACCGCCACTCTGCCCCGCGACCGCGCGCGCGCCGACGCTCGGCGATCCGATGTGCAGGACGCCGGCGAAGAACCGGGGCGCCGGCCGCGACAGGACCACCTCGAAGAACCCCGGGTCCCCGGCGTGCGGGCCGCTCTGCGGCGGGTTGTTGACGCTGACGCTGGCCTGATTGACCCCGTTGACGAATCCGTTGCGGCCGGCGTATTCGGTGGCCGCGCTGATCGCCTGCGTGCGGTTGGCGCTCGTGGCATAGCTCTTCGCCGCCGCCAGCGCCGCGAAGTCCGCCGCCGTCTGGCTGGCGGAACGCTGCGTGTACGCCTGGCCGGCATCGACGGCGAGCGCGAGCAACCCCAGGATCACCGGCACGATGAGCGCGGCAAGGACAAGGACTTGACCGGATTGACGGCTGTGGAGGCGGTAGCAGAGGTTCAATGCACAATCACCATCGTCGAAGATGCGCGGAGCGTCATCGGGCCGATCCCGATCAGACCCCCGAAGAGCGGCCGGTACTGGTACGTCACCTGCACGGCGACCGGGCTGCCATCGCTGTTTGACCCCTGCGGCCACGTCGGCGTCACGGCGATGTCCGGCGCCGGAAAGCTGCGCGTGAACTGCTCGACGTGCGTCACGAGGTCCGCTTCGTTGACACCCGGCCCGATCGGCGTCGACGACGCGCCGCCGTGCACGATCCCGTAGCGCGCACCCTCGCGCGCGGCATTGGCGATCGTGTTGTAGGCGAACACCGCCCGTGCCCCGTCGATCGTCGCAAGGACGAGCAGCATCAGCAGCGGCGCGATCAGCGCGAACTCAACGAGACTCTGGCCACCATCCCGCCGCCGGCTCACTGGAGCACCTTCGATGCCGCCCTGCTGTGGAGCTGGAACGTCGTAGGCAGCAGCGGCCAGCGGACCAGTGTGCTGTACTGCTGCTGCACGTCAACCTGCACCTCGTCACCGCCCGACTGGTCGGCGGCCTGCACCACCGTCACGGTGGCGCCGGAGGCCGCGAGGTCGCTCCCGGCGAACGCCGCGTCCTCCATCTGCTGCTGGTAATTGCCGCTCTGCTGCACGTTCTGGTTCGAATTCGGCGGGTTGATGGAGGCGTACGCGGCGCCGTTGCGGGCGGCCTGGCTCACCTGCACCGCCCGGTAGTACACGCGCCCGTAGTCGACCGCGCCGAGGACGAGCAGCAGCAGGATCGGCGCCGTCAGCGCGAACTCGACGAGCGCCTGGCCGCGCTCGCCCGGCGCCGGGCCCCTGCCGCGCCGAAGCCTGTGCATCTGCCAACGCGTCATCGTTCGTCCACCTGCTGGAGATATCGGTATAGATTGGTGATTCTGAAGACACGGCGCCCGGCGCTTGCCCCGGCGCCGGCTCCCGGCGCACACTGGCCCTACGGCTCCCGCACCCCTCCCGGGGCGCGGCCGCACGACGAACTGAGGCAGACCATGGACGAAGAGGGCAAGGACCACCGCTGGTTCGCCGCGTTCTACGCGCTCGAATCGCGCGTCACCGAGCGCGGCAAGATGGCCGCGACGCGCCGCCGCCTGCTCGAAGGCCTCTCGGGCGACGTGATCGAGCTGGGCGCCGGCACCGGCGCGAACTTCGAGCACTACCCGCCCGAGGCCCGCGTCATCGCCATCGAGCCCGACCGCCACATGCTCAAGCGCGCGCAGGCGAAGCTGGCGGCGCTCGGCGCAGCCAATATCGACGTCCGCCGCGCGCCCGCGGAGCACCTGCCGTTCCCGGACCACTCCTTCGATGCCGCCGTCGTCACGCTCGTCCTCTGCACGGTGTCCGACGTGCCGCAGTCCCTCGCCGAGCTGCGCCGCGTGCTGCGCCCCGGCGGCGAGCTGCGCTTCATGGAGCACGTGCGCGGCGAGGGCGCGCTCGGGCGCATCCAGGGATTCGTACAGCCCGCCTGGGGCTGGTGCAGCGCCGGCTGCCACCTCGACCGCCGCACAGAAGACGCCCTCCGCGCCGCCGGCTTCGAGCTGACCTCCGTCAAGCGCTCGAAGCTGATGCCCTGGCTGCCCATGGTCCGCGGCGTCGCCAGGGCCCCCGCGTGAGCCGCCAGGCCCATCTGGGCATCGACGTCGTGGTCGCGCGCACCCCCGCCCAGCGCGCCGACGCCCTCCGCGTCCGCATCGCCGTCTTCTGCGACGAGCAGGGCATCGCCCGGGAGGACGAGCTGGACGCGCTCGACGCCGACGCCGTGCACGTCGCCGGCTACCTCGGCCCCGCGCCCGTCGCCGCCGGCCGGCTCGTGCTCGCCGAAGGCCGCGCGAAGGTCGGCCGCATGGCGGTGCTGCGCGAGCATCGCGGCCGCGGCTACGGCGCCGCGATCCTCGCCGCGCTCGAGCGCGAGGCAGCAGCGCGCGGCATCCGCGACATCAGCCTGAGCGCGCAGCTCCACGCCGCCGGCTTTTACGAGCGCGCCGGCTACCGCCGCATCGGCGACGTCTACGACGAGGTCGGCATCCCCCACGTCGCGATGGAGAAGCGGCTGGGGTAAGCGTACTGGCGCGGCAGCTCTCTCGACCACGCCTTCAACCGATCGCGCCGCCGCTATATACTCACGCCACATTTCAAGCATCACGGAGCCAGACGCGGAGGTGCACGTGGGGACCGATGGACACCCGGGGCCGCTGGCGGGCGTGCGCGTGCTCGAGTTCTCGGAGATCATCGCCGCGCCGTTCGCCGGCACCCTCCTCTCGGACATGGGCGCCGACATCATCAAGGTCGAGCCGCCCGCCGGCGACCCCTGGCGCGGCTTCCAGCCGCTCGGCCTGCGCGAGGGACGCGGCTACATCTCCCTCAACCGCGGCAAGCGCGGCATCACCCTCGACCTCAACGCGCCGGAGGGGCGCGAGATCATCCACCGGCTCGTGCCGGACATGGACGCCGTCATCGTCAACTATCGCCCGGACGTCGCCGCCAAGCTCGGCATCGACTACGCCACGCTGTCGGCGATGAACCCGCGCCTGATCTACTGCGACAACACCGCCTTCGGTCGCAAGGGGCCGTACGCGCACCGCCCCGGCTACGACCTGATCGCGCAGGCCGTCACCGGCCTGATGTCCGTCGAGGGCCGCCAGGAAAACGGCGTGCCGCTGGTCAACGCGCTCCCCTCCGCCGACATCTCGACCGGCGTCGCCATCGCCTGGGGCATCTGCGCGGCGCTCTACGCGCGCGAGCGGCGCGGCCACGGCCAGCGCATCGACACGACGCTGATGGCGAGCGCGCTGGCGATCCAGGGCACGCGCTTCATGTCGATCGAAGCCGTCGACGCGGAGCAGCGCGAGGAGGCGCTCGCGAAGATCGACGAGCTGCGGCACAACGGCGGCTCGTACAAGGACCAGCTCGACACCATGCTCGCCGTGCGCCCGGCCATCGGTAACATCTACTATCGCTGCTACAAGACGGCCGATGGCTTCATCGCCGTCGGCTGCCTGAGCACGCCGCTCCGCGTCAAGCTGCTCGCCGCGATCGGGCTCGAAGACTGGCGCATCGGCAAGCACCCGGACGAGATCGACCCGGCCGACCCCAACGTCCAGCAGTACGGCAAGCACCTCGTGGCGCAGGCCGAGGCGATCTTCGCCGCGAAGGCCACCGAAGAGTGGCTGGGCATCCTCGACGCCGCCGGCGTGCCGGCCGGCCCGCTGCGCTTCACCGAGGAGCTGCTGGACGACGAGCAGGTGGTCGAGAACGGCTACGTCGTCAGCGTCGACCACCCGCTGATGGGGCCCGTGCGCATGGCGGGGCCGATGATCCAGATGAGCGAGACGCCGCTCGCCGTGCACGGACCGTCGCCGACGCTCGGCCAGCACACCGACGAGGTGCTGCGGGAGCTGGGCTACGACGACGCACGCATCGAGGACCTGCGAGCGCGGGGCATCGTCGGCTCCCCGCCGGCATAAGCGCCGGTGCGTGCTGACCGCCCCACCGCCGTAGCGAAGGAGCTTCAGCTCCGCTCTCCGGTGTGCCACACCGCCTGTACTCCGCCCGCGCAGGCGAACGCCGTCCGAGCCTGGACCGCCACGGCCCGCTCCCCATGACCGCCCGGACCCGCAACCCTGACCCAGGCGGCCCTTGCACGCGGCGCGGCCGAGGCGGGATGATACGGAAGAGCCGCGCGGGGTGGAGGTGTGACCATGCCCGAAGACCCGAAAGACAGGCAGCCAGAGCGGATCGCGCTGGCCTACGAGGCGCTGAAGGGCGAGTGCCCCGCCTGCCGCGCCCAGATCGGGCCGGACTGGCAGTTCTGCGCGCACTGCGCGACGCGCCTCGCCACCCGCTGCCCGGGCTGCGGCGTCCCGCTGCCGCCGGCCGGCTCAAGCCGCTGCGGCCACTGCGGCATCGAGCTACCGGCAGCGCAAGCCCCGTAGGGCAGCCTTCGCCGCGCGCGCGCCCGTTACCCCACGTCGACCAGCCGCTCGCGCAGCGCGTCCACGAGGCCGGCGACCGGCACCCGCACCTGCGCCATGCTGTCGCGCTCGCGGATCGTCACGGCCTGATCCTCTTCGACGGTCTGGAAGTCCACCGTCACGCAGAGCGGCGTGCCGATCTCGTCCTGCCGCCGGTAGCGCCGGCCGATGCTCTGCGCGTCGTCGTACTGCGTCATCCATTGTTGCCGCACGCGCGCGTAGACGTCGCGCGCCGTCGGCGTGAGCTTTTCGTTGCGGCTCAGCGGCAGCACCGCCACCTTGACCGGCGCGATCGCCGGGTGCAGGCGCAGCACCACGCGCTTCTCGCCCTTCTCGTCGACCTCCTCGTCGTACGCGTCCGCCAGGAACGCCAGCAGGCAGCGGTCGACGCCCAGCGACGGCTCGATGACGTGCGGCACGATGTGCTCCTTGCGCTCGTCGTCGTAGTAGTTCAGGTCCTTGCCGCTGAACTTCGCGTGCTGCATCAGGTCGAAGTCGCCGCGATTGGCGATGCCCTCGAGCTCGGCCCAGCCGATGGGAAACAGGTACTCGACATCGGACGTCGCGCTGGAGTAGTGCGACAGCTCGTCGGGCGTGTGCGCGCGCAGCCGCAGCCGGTCCGCCTTCATGCCGAAGCGCGCGTACCACGCCATGCGGTCGCGCATCCACTGCTCGTGCAGGCGCGCCGCGTCCTCCGGGTGGCAGAAGTACTCGATCTCCATCTGCTCGAACTCGCGCGTGCGGAAGATGAAATTGCGCGGCGTGATCTCGTTGCGGAACGACTTGCCAACCTGCGCGACGCCGAAGGGGAGCTTGCGGCGCGTCGTCGTCAGCACATTCTCGAAGTTGACGAAGATGCCCGCCGCCGTCTCCGGCCGCAGGTAGACGGTCGCCGCGTCGTCCTGCACCGGCCCGACGAAGGTCCGCAGCATCAGGTTGAACATGCGCGGCTCGGTGAAGGTGCCGCGCTGCCCGCACGACGGACAGACATCCGAGTCCAGCTCGTCGGCGCGGAAGCGCGACTTGCAGGCGCGGCAGTCCACCATCGGGTCGGTGAACGTATCGAGGTGGCCGCTGGCGCGCCAGACCTCCGGGTGCATGAGGATGGCCGCATCGAGCCCGACCATGTCGTCGCGCTCCTGCACGTTGGCGCGCCACCACGCCCGCTTGACGTTGTTCTTCATCTCGACGCCGAGCGGGCCGTAGTCCCAGGCGCCCGCCAGGCCGCCGTAGATCTCGCTGCTCTGGAAGATGAAGCCGCGCCGCTTGCAGAGGGAGACGAGCGTCTCCATGTCGACGCGCGCGTCGACGGCGGCGTCGCCGCCCTTCGCATCCGTCACGTGAACCTCCCGCCCTGGGTGGGCGATGACTCAGCCGCGACGCACCCCGGGCCGGCCGTCTGGCCGCCGTCGCCGACTTGTAGCGCAGGGTAACAGACGGCGCACGCCGTCAGTAGGCAGCGCCCCATCCCGCCAACAACAGCGACCGGCGACCGGTTTGACACCCCTTCGGGCTCGGCCATACGATGCCCGGAGCAGCGCGCATGCAGGGAGGTGCCGTGCAGGAGGGACAGCTCAAGCTCGTCGTCATCATCACGTCGGACGCCGACGCCGAGAAGCTCACGCGGAAGCTCGTCGAGCAGGGCTACCCGGCGACGAAGATCAGCAGCACCGGCGGCTTCATGCGCAAGGGCAACGCCACGATCCTGTCCGGCGTCGAGGCGAACGAGGTGGACCAGATCGTCGCCATGGTGCACCTCGAGTGCTCGGCGCGCACCGAGTACGTGCCCGTGCAGACGCTGCCGTTCTTCGGCGAAGGCTCCGTGCTGCAGGAGCCGATCGAGGTGCGCACCGGCGGCGCCATCCTCTTCGTGCTGGACGTCGAGCGGTTCGAGAAGACGTAGAAGTTGTCAGTTCATAGTGCATAGTCCATAGTTCATAGTCCGGCCACGCACTGTTCACTCTCAACCGTTCGCCGATCGCTCAAGTCAGTCACGCATGCACGCGAACGCCTCCCTCGACGACATCACTGCGTTTCTCGACGAGCTGCTCGGCGTGCGTGCGTACGCCGTCCCCGAGCCCGGCGCCAACGGCCTGCTCTACCGCGCTGGCCCCGGCGTCACGAAGGTCGCCGTCGCCGTCAACACCTCGATCACGACGATCGTCGGCGCGGCGAAGGCGGGCGCGCAACTGCTCGTCGTCCATCACCCGCCGTGGGAGGACACCGACCGCCACCTGCGGCACGAGAAGCTCCTCGCGCTCGAGGCCGCCGGCATCTCGCTCTACGCCGCGCACGCCTCGCTCGACTGCGCGCCGAAGGTCGGCAACGGCTGGGTGCTGGCGGATCTGCTCGGGGTGCCGGTCGAGGCGACGTTCGGTGAGTACCACGGTGGTCACGCCGGCGTCATCGGCACGGCGGACGGCACGTTCGCGGAGCTGATCCAGCGCGCCTCGGCGCGGCTCGGCGTGCAGGTCGAGGCGTACCAGCACGCGCCGTCGTTCGGGCGCATCGCCATCGTCACGGGCGCCGGGGGCAACACCGGCGACATGGACGAGGCGCGGCGCCTCGGCTGTGACACCTACCTGACGGGCGAGGGCAGCATGTTCACGCGGCTCTTCGCCAAAGAGACGGAGATGAACCTGATCTTCGGCACCCACCAGGCGACCGAGGCCCCTGGCATCCGGGCCCTCGGCCAGCGCATCGCCGACGAAGCCCAGATCCCGTGGGAGTTCATCGCCGAATCCAGCGACGTCTTCTGACCAAGGCGGCGAACCGGCGACCAGCCGCTCAGCGCCCGGCGATCACCTGCTCCGCCCCGATCGGGCGCAGGCCCTCCGGCGTCCAGCGCAGGTACAGGGCGTTACGCCCCGGCGGCTGCTGTCCCTCCGCGTACGCCTGCGCCGTCAGGTCGAACGCCACGGCGTCGCCGTAGAGCGCGCGCGCGACGCCCGGCACCCACGTGTACTGCTCCATCGGGTTCGTCCACAGCCCGTCGACGATGTAGATCGTCGTGCCGGGCGGCACGGTCGGATAGTTCGCGCGCAGCTCGTCCACCAGGAGGCGCCAGCGCGCGGTCTCGCGCCCCGACTGCGTGTCGCGCGCGTACGTCTGCCAGCCGTAGAGCGCGGCCACGGCCGCCACGAACACCAGCGCGAGCACGTTCACCGGCAGACGCGCCCAGCGATGCACGCCACGCAACCGCTCGTACACGGCGTACGCGGCGATGGCGGCAAGCGGCGCGAAGAACGCCACCGCCGAGTAGGTGTAGCGCGACGCCGTCCAGATCTTCACCGGCACGAACGGCAGCAGCGCCAGCGCGATCCCCGGCACCGCGACGAGCGCGATCTTCGGGCCGCGCGCGGCGACCGCCAGCGACGCCACGATGACGGCGCCCGCGATCACCCAGCGCAGCGTGTCCGGGTCGTGCGGGATCGCCTTCGCCGGGTAGGCCATGAACGACAGGTACACCGCGTAGTTCGAGAACACGTGCGGTCCCCAGGTGTAGCCGTCGAACTTCAGTTGCGGGCAGGTGCACGTCTCGTAGAACCCCGTCCATCCCGCCGCCAGCGCCGTGAACGGCGCCGCGTGCAGCAACAGCCGCTGCGGCGCCCGCCACCAGCGCCGCGAGTACACCATGTACGCCACCACAACGACCGGCGCGAAGACGAACGAGCCCTCGTTGGCCAGGAAGCCGAGCGCGAACAGCACGAACGAGAGCGCGAACGCCCGCGGGTCGCGCTCACCGTCGTCCGCGTAGGCCACCATGGCGAGCAGCGAGCCGAGCACGAAGAACATCGCCAGCACGTGCGGCAGCGCCGTAATGTACGTCACCGTGTCGAAGTGCGAGCCGGAGATGCCGAAGATCAGCGCCGAGACCGCGCCGATCGCCGGCCGCTTCGTCACCCGCGCGACGAGCGCGTACAGCAGCACCATCGATGACAGGTGGACGATGAGGTTGACGATCCGCCAGGGCATGGCGTTCAGGCCGAACGCACGCCATTCGACCACGTACACGAGGCCCATCAACGGCCGCCAGTTCGGCACGAGATCCTGCATGCGGACCGTGTCGATGAGGTACTGGAGGTTCCCGCGCATCTGGATGTCGCCGAGCACGACGAAGTCGTCGCCTCCGAAGAAATAACGGAGCGTCGGCGCGTGGACGGCGATCGTGATGAGGAGCGCGGTGAGCAGTCCCCAGTGCCGGCGCGCGAACCGCAGGGCGTCGCTGGCGATGAGCGACGCGGCGGCCCGCGGCCGACGGAGGGCGAACCCATCCGCGGTCACGGTGATCGGGTACTTCATCTCTTCAGTTGTTGCTCACGAACGGTGGCGGCAGGGGATGCCACACCAGGACGAGCGCTATTGTACGGAGGCGCGTCACTTGACGAAACGGCATAACCGTCGAGTGCCGGGTGTTATTTTCCCACCATCTTGACGGCCCACGGTGGGAATCCCGGCGTCACCGACTCGCCGGATCCGGCCCCGAAGCGGCGCGCTCGCACACGCTGAGACCGCGCGATCGATGGAGCGGGTACGAGCGAGTCCGAATCCGCCGAACGCCAGTGGCGCGCGGCTACGACGCGGCGAGCGCCCCCTCCAGCGAGGCCGCACCGTCGCGTTCCACGGCGTCCGCCGCCTCGAGCGCTGACTTCAAGCAGATCTCCGTCAGGTTGCCTTCGATGTCGCGCGCGTCGCCGGCGAAGTAGAGGTTCGCCGCCGTCTGCGAGCGCAGCGGCACGCGCATCGCCCGCTGCGGCGGCGTCTGCCGAAGCGCCGAAACGCGCACGTTGGGCAGCGACCGATCGACCACAACGGCCTCGCGCCACCCCGCGAACCAGCGGTCGAGCCCGGCTTCGAGCGCCGCGCGGCGCCCGGCCAGCAGACCCTCATCGTCCGCCTCGTCGGGCGCGAGGTACGCCATCGCGTGCAGCAACTGCGCGCCCGGCGGCGCCAGGTCCGGCGTCACCTCGGAGTGCAGGCTGTAGTACAGGTCGCGCTCAATATCAAAGACGTACGCCAGATCCGTGCGCAGGCGCCGGCTGAACCCCAGATCCACGCACAGCGCCCGCACATCTTCGACGCCCGACCATCGCCCAAGCTCATCCGCCAGCGGCGAGCCATCCTCGGCGATCGACGGGGCATCCTGCGGCGGCAGGGTGCAGATGAACGCTGCGGCCTCGTGCCGCGCATCCTGCGTGACTGCCGCGATGACGCGTCCGCCGCCGGACTCAAGCCGCCGTACGTGCGCGCCGGTCACCAGCGCGCCGCCGTTCGCGCGCAGCACGCCGATGAAGGCATCGTACATCGTGCGCCAGCCGCCGCTCATGTAGCCGACGTAGTCTTTCGCGAAGAGGTTGCGCTGCAGGTGGCCCAGGAGGAATCGGGCGCTCAGCGCACGTGATGGGCGCGTGTAGGTGTTGACCGTGCCCAGCGCGACGGCGAATCGCCGCAGCCGCGCGTCGGAGACGTGCGCGTCGACCCAGTCGCCGTAGGTCTGGTCGCCGAGCGTCTCGGGCTTCGCGAAACGGATCGCCGCCATCAGCAGCGGCAGGCGCAGGCGGCTCGCGAGCGGGAAGAGCGGCGTGCGAAGCGCCTCGTGCGGGCGCGCGCCCACGGCGCCGAAGCGGTCGCCATCGGCCCAGTAGCTGCGAGTCGGCTGCACGTAACCATGCGGAATGTCCGGCACGCCAAGGCGGCGCAGGATCTCGCCGAGCACGCCGCTCTGCGGGCGATAGACCGCGTGCGGGCCGTAGTTGAGGGTGAAGCCCCGATCCTCGTACGTGTAGGCGCGCCCGCCCGGCTGATTGCCCTGTTCGAGCACCTTCACGCTGCAACCGGCCTTCGCGAGCAGCGCCCCGGTCGCCAGACCCGACACACCGCCGCCGATGATCACGACATCGCGGTTCATGGCGCCTCCTCTTCCTCCACTGTGGCCGTCAGGGCCTCGATCACGACCTCGATCGGCGAGCGGCCGTACGTTTCGTCGACGATCGCGCGGGTGAACTCCATGTACGCGGCGCCGGGCGTGCCGGGCTCGATGTGCGTTGCGGCATTGCCGCGCACGAAGCGCACGGTGCGGCACAGCGCGCGGTATGCGGCAGCGCAGCCGGCGCAGCCCGCGCGGTGCATCTCGACCGCCGCGCGCGCGTCACCGGACAGGTCGCCGTCGAGCAGGTCAGACAGCAGGGGCTCGATGTCACAGCAGGTCATCGCACCTCCTCGTGGCCTCGCTTCGCCACCTGCTCCCGCGCCCGCTTGATATGCCCCATCGTCGTGCAGGCGTTGCACTCGTTCTTCTGGTCGACGAGGGCACAGCGGTGCTCGAAGACCTCCGTCATCGCCTTGCGGCCGCGGTGCAGCTCCGTCTTGACGGACGCGAGCGAGGCTCCGATCGCGTGCGCCGCCTCTTCGCGCGAGAGCCCGAGCTGGTCGCACAGCACGATGGCCGCGCGCTGCTTCGCGGGAAGCGACATGGTGATGCAGTTGATGCAGGTGGCCGCGACCTCCCTGACCTCGGCCGCGCGCTCGGGCGTCAGGTAGAGGCTCTGTTCGATGTTGCGCGCCAGCTCGGAGTTCTCTTCGAACCACTGCCAGCGTCTGTCGAGGTCCCACGGCTTGCGGGCGCGCTGGTGGTCCAGGCAGGCATTCGTAGCAATCCGGTACAGCCACGTGCCGACCGACGATCGCAACTCGAACGTGCCGAACTTCGCGTACGCCTTGAGCAGCGTCTCCTGGACGAGGTCTTCGGCATCTTCGGGCGAACCGGTCATCTTCTCGCACAGGCGCAGGAGCGCGCCGCGGTGCTCCTCGGCGATCTCGCCGAAGGCCTCCTTGTCGCCCGCCAGCGCGCGCTCGAGGAGCGAGACTCCGTGCGGCTCAGGTGCACCCACAACCCTGTCCCCCTTTCTGATTGGTTGGACGCGCCCGTGCACAAAAAGGTTACATCGCGCTGGCCGCGTGCGAGGTGCCCCGAGCGTCCGCGTGCTTCGCCGCGCGGCTACGGCACGAAGATCAGGCTACGGGCTCCGGCGGCAGCAGCGGTTCGAGCGAAGCGAGCAACCGGGGCGCATGCTCGGCCGCCGCGCGCCACAGGCGATCGCCCACGATCTCGTCGTAGTCATGCACCAGTACGTCTCGCATTCCGGCGACAGCGCGCCACGGGATCTCCGTGCTTCCAAACTCAGGGTCATGCCGCCACTTACCCCGCCGTGCCGCGCTCCTGTCGCCGACGCGGCGCGCCTCACACCGCCTTCGGCTGGAAGATCGGCCGCACCTCGCCGTCCACGACGGTAACGACAAGCGCCAGCTTCGCGTACAGCCCCGGGTCGAGCGACCTGACGAAGGCGCCGATGTTCTCGTGCTCGGCATACTCGTAGATGGCGATCAGCGCGACGCCCCGCACGTCGGCCGCGACGGCGTCGAGGGCGGCGCTCGCGTCCTTTAGCCGCCTGCGCACGAGGCGGCGCAACAGCGTCCCGTCCGTCGGGTCGACGCGCGGCGGCGCCTGCGCGATGGCGAAGCCCGTGACGCCGAGCGGTTCGGCCGGGAGCCGCTGCACCGTCCACGCCTCGTCCGTCTCGAACTCGACGGCAGCCCCTGTCCCGAGCGCCTGCGACACCTGGGCGATCCGGTCGAACAGCACGTCGCGCGCCGCCGCGGACTGCGGCGCCCGCCGCATGCGGTTCGCGTTCACGTAGAAGGTGCCATCGACGCGCTCGGTGATCTGCGTCCACCAGCGGCTCAGCCCTCCCGTCACCGAGGCGTAGCCCCCCTCATCGCGGAGCTTCGCGACCTGCACCTGCACCGGCAACGCCACCTCGCCCCGGCCGCCGGGCGAGAGCGGCGCCGCCGCCTGCTGGACGCGCTGCACGAAGTCCGACGCGTCCGGCTCCGCCGCCGGCACCGACGCGCGCGGCGGCACCCAGAGCAGATGCGGCCCGCGCACGAGGCCGCCCGAGAGCCGCTCCTCCATCATCGCCCGCGCGTCCTCGGCCGCCGGATCCCCCTGCGGCTCCCAGAGCGGCGCGACGGCGAGCGCCAGCGTCCCCTGCGGCCCCTCGGCCACGAACACCGGCGGCTCACCGCCGGATGCCGAAGCCAGCGCGTAGGCGCGCCCGCTGCGGCCGGCGAACCACTCGATGACCAGCGCCGCCGCGTATGCGGACAACCGCTCCACTCCCGCATCAGCGGCGCCCGGCGGCTCACCGGCCATGCAGCACCTCCTCGTAGACCCCCAGCGTCTCGCGCGCCGTGCGCTGCCATGTGAAATGGGCGCGGATGTGCTCCGCCGCGGCGGCACCCATGCGCGCGCATCGTGCGGGGTCGCTGAGCAGCGACTTGATCGCCGCGGCGAGCGCGTCCGGGTCGCCCGGCGCGACGAGCAGGCCGGTGCGGCCGTCGTCGATGAACTCGGGGAAGGCGCCGGCCGTCGTCGCGACGACCGGCGTGCCGCACGCCATCGCCTCGGCCGCCGGCAGGCCAAAGCCCTCGTACAGCGACGGCGAGACGACGATCTGCGCGCTGTTGTAGAGCCGCACCAGCTCGTCCGTCGAGAGGCGCGGGATGTACTCCACGAAGCGCTTCAGCCCGTGCTTCCAGACGAGCGGCGGCACGACCTTCATGTCCTGCTCCTTCTTGTCCTTAAAGAGCAGCGTGAAATCCATCTCGTGCTGGAGCCGCGCGCAGGCTTCGATGAGGAAGCGCGCGCCCTTGTTGCGGTCCTCCGAGTCGCCCACGAACAGGATCGTGCCCGGCACGCGCTGCGCATCGGGCAGCGGGCGCATCACCTCGTGGTCGACGCCGTACGGCGTCTGGCGGATGTGCGCGAGCGGGATGTCCATCGAGCGGCTGACGGACTCCGCGGAGTTGCGCGAGCCGGTCAGCACGAGGTCGATGCCGTTGGCGACGATCGACTGCATGCGCCAGGGGAACCACAGCTCCTTGACCACGCGCGCCGGGAGCGACTTCGCCTCGCGCAGGTTGTTCGCCTTGTCGATCGCCAGTGGGTGGTGAAGGCTCGCGACGACGCGCTTCCCCATCAGCCGCTTCATCGCCAGGATGCCGTAGCCAAGCGTCTGATTGTCGTGGACAAGGTCGAACGGCCCCGTCGCGGCCTCGATCTCGGCGAGCTCGCGGTAGGCGCGCACGCTGAACGTGAAGAAGAGCGACGCCAGCGAGGCGCGCGTCGACGCGAACTCGTAGAAGTTCCACGGGTGGAAGAACGCCAGCGGGTTGTGTTCGTGGTCGTAGGCGTGCTCGTCGCGGCCGTTCAGGAACGCCCAGAAGCTGTACGTGTGCAGCCGGTGGTGCACGACCCCCTCGGCGAGGCGCGGATACGGCCGGCCGGAGATCACGTGCACCTCGTGCCCGAGCTTCACCAGCTCGCGCGTCATGTAGTGCAGGTAGACGCCCTGCCCGCCCGAGTACATGTTGCCCTGGTACATGATGAAGCAGATCTTCATGCTGCCACGGGGCGATGGCCACGGGTACATGCAGGACGTGCGCCAGGGCGCGGTGCCGGTAGACAGCAGGCAACGGACGACAGACGACCGCCGCGCGCCCGCCGGGCGAGCCAGCCGCTCGACGCGACGGCACCGAAGCCGCGCCCGCGGCGACGGCTAATCGACATCCGACCACTCGTCCGGCGTCAGGTCGAGCGGCGGACGCGGCGGCGCCGGCGCTTCCTCGCGGGGCGGCTCGGCCGGCGGCGGGCGCTCGGGCCACGATGGCGGTGCGGCCCACGCCTGCGCGTCGGCCGGCGGCGCCGGCTCCGGCGCCCGCGGCGCCTCGACGAGCTGGATGCTGAGGCCGTGCGTCGCCGCCATCGTCACGAAGGCGGTACGGACGCCGGGCGCCGCCTCGACGGGCTCACTGACGCGCACGCCCCGCCCGGCCAGCTCCGCCACCGCCGCGTCCAGGTCATCGACTTCGAGCCCGAGCGTGTAGAAGCCCTCGCCGCGGCGCTCGATGTAGCGCATTACCGGATTGTCGACGTCGGCCGGCGCGACGAGCTCCAGCGTGTCCTCGCCGAGCGCGACATCCGCCGAGCGGACGCCGAACGCGTCGACCGCGCCGACCGGCCCGGCGCCGGCGCCGAGGAGCGCGGCGAATGCCGCGCGCGCGGCCTCGAGGTCGCGCACGGCGGCCGTGACGTGGTGGATGCGGAGGACCTTCATCGCCCCGATCCTAACCCACCCCGGCACGCGAAAGAACAGCGGCCGGCACGGCGCGGGCCAGCGTCCAGCCGCTCACCCTGAACGAGCGGGCCGAAAGGCGTTCTCACAGATCACGCGTCACGCGCTGCAAGCTCCCCTTCCCCGCAGGGAAGGGGCCAGGGTTCGGTCCCGACGGCACGCAAGCCCGCGCGGGCTGAAGGCCCGCGCTCCCGAGCGCGCGGCGAAAGAACAGCGGCCGGCACGGCGGCCGCCCGCCTCGAACAGGCCCGCTCGCGCGCCGGACACTGGAAGGAGGAATGCCGGCGGTGGAATGCGTGGCCCGACGCCATCGCCGCGTCACGCGCGCGGGCTGCCGTATGGCCCGGATGGGAAAGCCCGCGCTACTGCAGCCGCGTATCGGGCGCTGGCCCGCAACCCCGCGCCGGCTGAAGCCCCGCGCTCCGCGTGCAGCGGTGCTGGTTCATCCGCTCGGGTGGCAACCCCGCGCGCCACGAAGAGGCCGTATCGGCCCATCGGCGTGCAACCCCGCCGCCCGGCGGGCGCCTCAGGGCGTCGTCTCGCGGCAGACGCCGGGCGTGTTGTCGACGTTGCCGTAGATCGTGTTGCCGCTCGGTATGACCGCGCCGGCGCGGTAGATGCAGATCGCCGAGCCGCGGTTATCGTAGATGCTGTTCCCCGTGATGTGCCCGAGCGACGTGTTCACGAACGAGACGCCGATGCCGCGGTTGTCGTGGATGCGCGAGTTCGTCACATCGAGGTTCGCGCCCTGCGCCAGCACGCCGCCGCCGAGCCGGCCCGTCTCCGCGAGCACCACGCTGTCGTGGATGTCGTTGTTGTTGATGAGGCCGACCGCGCGCACCGGGAAGTACGGGCCGACGACGCCGTACTTCAGCGGGTCCGGGTAAGCGCGGAACTCGATCGCGTGCTCCTCGTTGCCGCTGTACTCGTCGCCGTCGGACGACATGTTCGCGCCCCAGACGAAGAGCCCCGTGAGCTTGTTGCGCCAGATGTGGTTGTTGCGCATCACCCCGCGCGTGCCCGGGAACATCACGATGCCCGTGCTCCCGCTCGCCTGGATCACGTTGCTGTCGAGGATGATGTTCGCGTCGCCGACGAACGCCGGCAGGTCCGCGAGGTAGCAGACCGGCACGTCGACGAGGCCCGGCGGCAGGAGCGAGCACGGCGTCTGGCCGGCGAAGACGCCCGGGCCCTGGTTGTCGGAGATCACGTTCTGCACGATCGCCGTCGTCGCCGCTTCGCCGACCGTCGAGACGCCGACGCCGCCGTTCTGCACGATCCAGTTGCGCTGCACCACAAGGTTCGAGCGGCGCCGCACGAGCACCGCGTCCCCCGCCATCGCGTAGATGATCGAGTCGGTGATGCGGCCCACGCTGCCCACGTCGTAGTGGATGCCGATGCCACCGCCGCCCACATCCATCTGCTGGAAGACGATGTTCTGGCTCTGCCAGACGTAGGCGTTCGAGGGGTGTCCGTAGAACAGCATGAAGTTCTCGAACGTCAGGTCCTGGCTGCTGAAGATCAGCATGCTGTCCTTCGTGCCGCCGGCGACGATCGTCTCGTGCCGCCCGGCGCCGCGCAGCGTGATGCCGGCCTTGTTCTGGAAGAGCAGCGGCGGGTAGACGCCGGGGGCCATGCAGATCACATCGCCCGGCCGCGCGGCGTTGATCGCCGCCTGGATGTCCGCCGGCCCGGCGTTGCGGGTGCACGCCGCGGCCGCGATGCGGTGCGCCGGCGGTGCGCCGAGCGCCGCCAGCGCGGCGACAGCAACCAGTGAGACAAGCAGGCACAGCCGCGTCCGCGTCATCCTGACCTCCCGAACCTCGCGACGACGTGGCGTCGCCGGCAGCCCTGCCGCACCGGAGCATCCTACCCGATGCGCCGCGCTGATGTCAGACCGTGGGAACATTCACAGTTCGCACCCGCGAGTGCGAACGAAGCGGGCGGGGCAGGGGCGCGGGGACGCTATACTACCTGCTGGCCGACCACCTGGGCGGCACGGTGGGCGTGATGGACACCAGCGGCAACGTCGTGGCGAAGCAGCAGTACTGTCCCTACGGCGCCGCGCGCACCGACGCGATCTCGACGGCGGCCCAGACCGATCGGCTCTTCACCGGCCAGCGGCAGGAGCCCGGCGACGGGCGATGCGCTGGGGCTGTACGACTACCACGCGCGGTTCTACAGCACGGCGCTCGGCGCTTCGTGAGCGCGGACACGGCACCGGCACAGCTAGTCCGTCCCCGCGCCCCGTCGCACGAGGAGTCGGCGTTCACGACGTCTGTTTCGGGGAGAGGAGTATTCTTGACGACGGGAGGCTGACATGACGGCGGCCTGGCGTCGGCGATTCCTTGCCCCGAGCGTGTCAACGCCGCTGTGGGCGCTGGACGCTCCCGACAGACTGATGTATCGGTCGAACGCGAGCGGGAAGTGGGAGTTGCATACGTGGGACCGCACGACGGGCGTGCGCACGCAGGCCACGGAGCGGCCGGAGGGTACGCTCCAGGGTGCCATCGACCGGACCGGCAAGTGGGTCTGGTGGTTCGACGATGAGCGAGGTAACGAGCTCGGGCGCTGGATGATCCAGCCCTTTGCGGGCGGCGAGGCGCGCGTCGCCGCGCCGGACGTGCCGCAAGCCTACACAACCGGGCTCACGCCCTGCCGTTCGTTCGCCGTGATGGGCCTCTCTCTGATGGAATCGGGCACCCGCGTGTACATCGTGCAGCTCGGCGCGCGTTCGAGACTCATCTACCAGCATCGACAATGGGCGGGGGAACCCGACGTGTCACGGGATGAGTCTCTGATTTGCCTGACGCACGCGGAGCGCGGAGATATGCTTCACCCCGCGCTTCGCGTATTCACACCCACGGGCCGGACGGTAGCCGACCTCGACGACGGACCGGAGTGTGGACTCACATCGTTGGGCTGGTCGCCTGTGGCCGGCGACAATCGGCTGCTGGTGTTACACGAGCGGCGCGACGCGCCCGCCCTTCTCGTTTGGTCGGCCCAAAGCGGTGACCTACGCGAGTTGCCCATCGATCTGCAGGGCGACGTGGAAGGCGCCGACTGGTATCCAGACGCGTCCGAAATCCTCGTGCGGCGGACCTATCGCGGCCGATCCGAGCTGTACCGATACAACCTCTCTTCCGAGAGCTTGCGGCGTATTCCTACAGGGCCAGGGACTGTCCGGGTCGCGCGAGTGCGCCCCAACGGTGAAGTTTGGTATGGATGGTCGAGTTCCTCCGCGCCTCCGGAAGTCCGCGCCGGCGACGGCGTTCTGTTTCGGCCGCCGGGCGACCCTGCGCCGGCTGGCGTCGCTTACTCGGACCACGACGTGGCGGGCGTCCATTTCTTCATAGCGGAGCCCGAACGTCCGCGACCCCACCCAACGATCTTCATGGTCCACGGCGGCCCAACCGCAGCCGATCTCGATATCTACCATCCCGCCGTTCAGGCGTGGGTTGACCACGGGTTTGCCGTGCTGCTCGTTAACTACCGAGGAAGCACCGGCTACGGGCGAGCATGGCGCGACGCCCTGCAGGGTGACCCGGGTTTTCCAGAGCTCAAGGACATCGCCGCTGCGCACGACTGGGTGCACGCATCCGGCATCGCTGATCCCGCGCGGGTCATCCTGTCCGGCGAATCGTGGGGAGGGTACCTGACGCTGCTCGGGCTCGGCGTACAGCCGGAACGCTGGTCTCTGGGCATCGCGGCTATCCCGATGGCCGACTGCGCCATGGCGTATGAAGATGTCGCAGAACCGCTCCAGGCCTACTTCCGCGCACTCTTCGGCGGCCCCCCCAGCGAGGTACAGGCGCTTTACGCCGAGCGTTCACCGCTCACGCATGCGGGGCGCATACGTGTCCCGGTGATGATCCTTGCGGGCGAGAACGACCCGCGCTGCCCGATCCGTCAGATAGAGCACTACACCGCCCGCCTCGAAGAGCTTGGCAAGCCGTACGAGTTGTACCGCTTTAACCTCGGCCATGGCTCAGCGGTCGTCCAGGAAACGGTGCGGCAGGTGGAAGCTCAGATCGCCTTCGCGGCGCGGTGCCTCGGCACGCCCGCGCCCGAATGACTGCGCTCCGACAGGTCGGTTTCGACAATAGGCGACCGGTGGAGGCGATTCATGGCAATTTATCGCGCCGTGGGCATCTGCGGCACACGACGTTTCACTCAACCTTACACGTGCCGTCAAACACACGCGTTTCGTCCCGGCAGGCACGAACGTGGCGTTGACCCCGTCAGCGGATGAGCCTTAACCTCACCTCGTCAGACAGCTCGAAGCTAAACTAAGCGCTGTTCTATTCTTGCTCGGCGCGATAGTCAACCGGAACGGCTTCCTCTTGCTTTCGGCCCTGATCGGGGTATTCGCCTCGTGGAGGGTGGTTCATCCTGTAATTCGGAGCCATCAAGCGGAGGCCGCCGCGTCGCGGCGCGTCGCCGTCGCTATGCTCATTCTTGTCGCAATCGTGCTTGCCGGCGCGTTTACACTCGGATGGGTTCGTCTCGGTCTCGTTGTTGCCCTAGCTAGTCGTACTTGGCAGTGCGTTTATGGTGTGGAGCCGCCGCCAAGGCTGAGCGCTGCTCGCGGCGGGCGACCTCGCCGGAGAACCCGGACGGCCCGGATGGGGTTCAGGCGGCCGCCCCTCCGTCCTCCGTCCCCCGCCCCGCCTACCCCAGGCGCTCCGAGAGGAAGCTGACCCGCTCCGGCTCGTGCTTCGGGCGGCCGCACGCGGGGCAGAGGTCGAAGCCCGCGCGCTTGCGGGTGAACTCGAGCACGGTGCGAACGAGCTCGGCGTGGCTCCACGTCAGCGGCGACACGGAAAGCGGCGCATCGCTGTACGGGTCCACCTGCTCGGCGAGCACGCCGCTCGGCAACGCGCGATCCGCCACCCACTGCATCAGCTCGGCGGCGGGCTGCAGCTCGGCCTCTGAGGTCGCGCGCGCGATCCGCCACTGCGCGAGCCAGAGCGTGCAGATGAACCACGGGTTGCCGGGGACATCGCCGGCATCGGGCGCACGCTGGTACTGATCGCGCTCGTAGCGCGCCAGGCCGCCGACCGGCGTCTTCACCCAGAGGCGCTCTCGCACGTCCTCCATCGTGCTGACGATGCGCGGGTCGGAGGCGTCGAACATGCCGAGCTGGAACAGGCCGCCGACGCTCGCATCGACGGTCATGTCGGGTGTGTAACCGCCATCGTCGTCGGGCGTCAGCGTCCGCACGAAGCGCCGCTCGCCTTCGTGCCAGAAGTGCTCGATCGTCGCCTGCTTCATCCGTTCCGCGGCCCCCGCCATGTGCTCCGCGTCGTCGCGGTCGCCGAAGGTGGCGAAGAAGTGGGACGCCGCCATCAGCCCGGCCCAGGTCGCCGCCACCGTCCAAGCGTGGACGCCCCAGCGCTCCTCCCAGAGATCGTACGAGGGCTTCGGCAGCCCCTCCGCGTCGACGTAGCGCAGCAGGAACTCGGCCGCCGGGCGGATCATCCCCTTGTAGAACGGCGTGATGAACTCGACGTCATGATGCCGGTCGAAGTGCCGCCAGAGCGCCCAGAGCGGCAGGCCCGTCTCGTCTTCCTGGATCGGCAACTGACGCCTGCCGTCGCGCACCCACGGGTGCCACGAGCTGGCGAGCGTGCCGTCGGTGTTGAACTTGTGCATCCAGTAGCCTTCCGGGTTCTGCACCTTCGCCAGGAAGTCGAAGGCCGGCCGCGTCGTGCCCTCGTAGCCGGCGTCGTCGAGCGCCGAGGCGACGAGCGCGCTGTCGCGCGGCCAGACGTACGCGTAGGTGTCGCGCGCGTAGGTGGCGATGTCGTAGTCGCTCGCCGCGACGATGCCGCCGTGGTGGTCGATCTGCGTGCTGATCGTCAGCAGGCTGCGCTTGAAGAGCCGGGCGACCGCGTCCGGCACGCCCTCGAGGTCGTTCTCCTCGGCGTTCGCCCAGACCTTCCAGTAGGCCTTCGTGCGCGCCTGCAAGCGCGCCGGCGACTTGTCGACGATCACCGCGTTCACGGTGGCGACATCCTGGTACGAGGTCCCGCAGCCGATCCAGTACCACGCCGTCTCCGAGCCGTTCTCGCCGAGGACGAGCTGGAGCGCGCCGACGGAGTCGACGGCCCCCTGCACGACGGTGCTGCCGCTCAGCACGCCGTCCTCGGCGTCGCGCCAGGTGCCCTCCTTGCCGTCGCTCTCCTTTTTGCCGACGGCCCACTGGTCCAGCCCGGGGGGCCGGTTGCCCGTCTGGCCGCTCATCAGGAACCAGCGGCCGCCCTTGTAGTGGATCAGCGCCCGCTGCGACAGGTCGTAGTACGCCGTGTCGCCGATCTCCGTGCCGCCGATGTGGAAGTCGTTGTGGAAGAAGAGGCGCACCTCGCGCTGCTGCGCGCGCAGGTTGGTGACGACGAGCCGGCGCACCAGCGCGTACTCGTGGAAGTCCACCACGTCGGTACAGGCGATGCGCAGGCCGGCGGCGTCGTTCGTCAGGACGACGTCCGTCGCGAGCGTCTCCTCGACGTAGCGCTGCTCGACCTGCCAGGAGTCGTGCACCCAGCTAAAGCTGCCGTCGGCCCAGACGCCGAGCCCGAAGCGATGCCCGGCCGTGTGGTTGCGCCCGCCGATGTGCGGGAAGTAGATATCGCGCAGGTGGTAGCGGTCGTCGAAGTTGACCAGCAGACGGCCGTTGCCGATGGGGATGTCTCGCGGCATGAAGCGCCTCCTGCGTCACGGCCCGGCCGGCGGCGCTTACGTCGCGCCGCCCCCGAGCATCGCACGCGCCTCCCGTGCCGCCTCCGCCAGCGGCACGACGCGCGCGTCCTTCTCCGTCCGCCGCTTCAGCTCGGCTCCGCCCGCCTCGATGCTGCGCGGGCTGACGGTGATCCGGAGCGGCATGCCCAGCAGGTCGGCATCGTTGAACTTCACGCCGGCCGAGAGGTCCTCGCGGTCGTCGTACAGCACCGCGAGCCCGGCGTCCTGGAGCTGCTGATACACCTGCTCCGCGCTCTCGCGGACGCCGGGCTTGTCGAAGCCGAGCGCCGTCAGGTGCACGTCGTACGGCGCGATCTGAGGCGGCCAGGTGATGCCGCGCTCGTCGTGGTTCGCCTCGATCGCCCCGGCGAAGACGCGGCCGACGCCGATGCCGTAGCAGCCCATCACCGCCGGCCTCAGCTCGCCGGCCTCGTCCGAGAACTGCGCCTGCAGGCGCTCCGTGTAGACGGTGCCCAGCTTGAAGACGTGCCCCATCTCCATGCCGCGCTTCGTCTCGAGCGTGCCGCCGCAGCGCGGGCAGCGGTCGCCGGCGCGGGCGAGCGAGATATCGGCGACGACGTCGGCGGTCCAGTCGCGGCCATAATTGACGTTGCGGTAGTGTACGTCGGGCTTGTTGGCGCCGGCGATGAGGTTGGACGAGCGAAGCGCGGAGTCGTCGGCGACGACCTTCACGCCCTTCAGCCCGACCGGCGACGCCGACCCCGCGATGAGCCCGTGCTTGCGCACGCCCGCGTCGTCGAGCAGCGCCAGGCCGGTCGCCTTCAGCGCGTTGCGCAGCTTCGCCTCGTTGACCTCCAGGTCGCCGCGGATGGCGACGAAGACGGGCGCGCCGTGCGCCTCGTAGAACACCGCCTTCAGCGTCTTCTCGTGCGGCACGCCGAGGAACGCGACGAGGTCGTCGATCGTCTTCTGCCCCGGCGTCGCGACCTCTTCGAGCGGCAGCGGTTCTTCCGAAGGCAGCTCGCGCTTCTTGTGGTCGGCCTTCTCCTCGTTCGCCGCGTAACCGCAGGTGCCGCAGAGCAGGATCATGTCCTCGCCGACCTCGGTGAGGTACATGAACTCCTCGCTGTCCTTGCCGCCGATCGCGCCGGAGTCGGCGAGCACGGGGACCGTCGGCACGCCGCAGCGGTCGAAGATGCGCGTGTAGGCGGCGCGCGCCGCCTGGTAGTTGGCGTCGAGCGCGTCCCAGTCGGTGTCGAAGCTGTAGGCGTCCTTCATCGTGAACTCGCGGGTGCGCATGAGGCCGCCGCGAGGGCGCGCCTCGTCCCGGAACTTCGTCTGGATCTGGTAGACGAGCAACGGCATGTCGCGGTAGCTCTGCACCTGCCGCTTGAACAGGTCGACGACGACCTCCTCGTGCGTCGGGCCGAGCACGAAGTCGCGCTCGCGGCGGTCCTGGAACTTCACGAGCACGTCGCCCATCGTGTCGAGCCGGCCGGATTCGGCCCACAGCTCCGCCGGCTGGATCGCCGGCATCATCACCTCTTGCCCGCCCGCGCGGTCCATCTCCTCGCGGATGATCTGCTCGATCTTGCGCATCACCCGCCAGCCGATGGGCAGGTAGCTGTAGACGCCGGCGGCGAGCTGCTGCGCCAGCCCCGCGCGCAGCATCAACTGGTGGTTCGGGGTGTCCGCCTCGGCCGGCGCGTGCCGCAGCGTCTTGGCGAACAGGTGGGACATACGCATCGGGTGACCCTCGGCCGCCGGCGTCCCGCGCCGGTGTCGGCTGTCGTGCGGAAGCTTATCGGACGCGCGGGGTGAGCTCACCCCACCTGCGTGCGCGGCCCCTCGGCGGCAGGCCCGCCTCGCCCACTGGCGCGCGTCAGGGTGTGGCGAGGAGCTTGCGGACGATCGGCGGCATCAGCGCGGCGAACGGCGACGGCGGCTCGGAGACGTCGTTGATCTCGAACCCGCGCGGCGTCGTGCGGTAGGTGCGGAAGCCGTCGACGCTCACGTGCGCCCGGCGGCAGATGCGCTTCGCCTGCGCGCCGTAGCCGACGGGCACGTAGAGGTAGAACGCCACGCCCTTGACCGCCCCGTAGCGCGCCCACGCGCGCTTCGCCTCCGCCTCCGTGACCTGCTCGACCGTGGCGACCGCCACCGTCATCACCAGGTCGGTCTCGCCCGTGCTGCGCTTGGAGACGACGACGATGTCCGGGGCGATCTCGGCGTCGCCGACCTTCACGCCCATCGTCACCTCTGGCACGTTGATGTGCGTCCGGTAGGAGGGGTGCTCGGGCGTCGGAAACTGGAAGCGCCGGTCGGCGATCTCGTGGATCGCCTTCAGGTGCTTCTCGTCGACGGTGCGCGTCGTCCGTTCGAGCAGCTCGTCGACGTCTTCCCAGCGCGTATCAAGGGTCATGGTTCCAGCTCCGGTGCGGCGTACGTTGGTTCGGGGGATGATAGTGCGAGACGCCGCCCACGCTCAAGGCCGCCGGATCCGGCCACCAGGACTGCCCGCGTTTGACCCCCCGCTCCCTTGCCCCTCCCCCGCCCCCGGTGCTACGTTCGCATTCCGAGCACCGGAGGTGGCGCATGAAGTTCGGCATCTTCTACGAGCTGTCCGTGCCCCGGCCCTGGGGGCCGGAGTCCGAGCGCACCGTCTACCTGAACGCGCTCGAACAGGTGCGCCTCGCCGACGAGCTGGGCTTCGACCAGGTCTGGTGCGTCGAGCACCACTTCCTCGAGGAGTACTCACACTCGTCGGCGCCCGAGCTCTTCCTCACCGCCTGCGCCATGCAGACGCAGCGCATCCGCATCGGCCACGGCATCGTCGTCTGCGTGCCGCAGTTCAACCACCCGGTGCGCATCGCCGAGCGCACGGCCGTGCTCGATATCCTCTCCGGCGGCCGGCTCGAGGTGGGCACCGGCCGCTCCGCGACGTGGACGGAGCTGGCCGGCTTCCAGGCCGACCCCGACGAGACGAAGAAGACCTGGGACGAGATCGTCCGCTGCCTGCCGAAGATGTGGACGCAGGAGCGCTTCAGCCACCAGGGCCGCGCCTTCTCGATGCCCTCCCGCGCCATCCTGCCGAAGCCGTACCAGAAGCCGCACCCGCCGCTGTGGGTCGCCGTCACCAGCCCCGGCACCGAGCTCGACGCCGCCGACCGCGGCCTCGGCAGCCTCGGCCTGACCTTCGGCGGCATCGCCGAGCAGGAGACGAAGATCGCCGAGTACCGGCGGCGCATCCGCGTGTGCGACCCGGTCGGCGACTTCGTGAACGAGCAGGTGAACACCGTCAACTTCCTCTACTGCCACGAGGACGCGGCGACGGGCATCAAGACTGGCCAGCGGCTCGCGGGCACCTTCAACTACCTCGCGGCGCAGCTCCTCGCCGCGCGCGAGGCCTACCCCACCCGCTCGTACCCCTCGCTCGGCCTGCTGCCGCAGCTCCGGCAGGAGGCCGCCGGCCCCGGCGACGGCGCCCGCGTGCCCGAGGGGCTGTGCATCGGCGACCCGCAGCGGGTCATCGAGGTGGTGAAGCGCTGGGAATCGGTGGGCGTCGACCGCATCAACTTCCTGCTGAACGCGATGGAGACGGTGCCGCAGGAGCAGGTGCTCGAAAGCCTGCGCCTCTTCGCCAGCGAAGTAATGCCGGCATTCGCGACGGAAGCGGCGGCACCGGCCGCGGCGGGGTAGCAGCGAGCGCGCGGAGCACGAGGAGAGCGCCATGTGGTGGCAAGACGTGCTATGGGGCCTCTGGAACGGGCTCAGCGCCTGGGTGGTCCTTATCGCCCACGCGTTCGGCGCCTGGGAGCGCTTCCCGTTCTACAACGTCGCGAGGAGCGGCAACTGGTACGACCTGGGATTCCTGATCGGCGCGGGCTCTCCGTTGCTCGGCGCCGCCGGCGGCCGCGGCCAAAGCCGGCATCGGACGCGCGGTTGAACGCGAGCCCTCAGCGCGCCTCGGTAGCGATGAGATGCGCTGCGCCGAGAGGCCCCCACGGAGGACGATGAAGTACGGCTTCGTGCTCCCCTTCGGCGACGCGCGCACCGCCGCGGACCTCGCGCACGAGGCGGAGGCGGCCGGATGGGACGGCTTCTTCGTCTGGGAGCCGGTGTGGGGCGTCGATGCCTGGGTGTCGCTTGCGGCGGCGGCGATGCGCACCGAGCGCATCCGTCTCGGGACGATGATCACCCCGCTCTCGCGCATGCGCCCGTGGAAGCTGGCGAGTGAGGCCGCCACGCTCGACAACCTCTCCGGCGGGCGCGTCATGCTCTCCGTCGGCCTCGGCGCCGTCGATACGGGGTTCGCCGAGTTCGGCGAAGTCACCGGCCGCCGGACGCGAGCCGAGCTGCTGGATGAAGCGCTCGACATCGTGACCGGGCTCTGGCACGGCCAGCCGTTCAGCTACGACGGCAAGCACTACACTGTGCGCCCGACGACGTTCGCGCCGCCGCCGCCGCCCGTGCAGCAACCGCGCATCCCCATCTGGGTCGTCGGCGCCTGGCCGCACCCGCGGTCGATGCGCCGCGCGCTGCGCTACGATGGTCTCCTGCCGAGCGCACGCGGCGAGGACGGTGCGATGCGGCAGGCGACACCGGACGAGTTGCGCGACATCGCGTCGCACGTCAGCGCGCGCCGCGCAGGCGCGGTGCCGTTCGACATCGTCGTCGAGGGCACGACCCCGGCCCAGGATGCGGATCGCGCGGCGGCGAAGGTGCGGGCCTGGGCGGACGCCGGCGCGACGTGGTGGCTGGAAGCGCGCTGGGACGCTGAGCAGCAGCCGGGCGCGCTGGATGGCCTGCGCCGGCGCATCGCCGCGGGACCGCCCGGCGGCGGCTGAAGCAGACACGGAGGGACACATGCCGCTCTCAGGTACGCTCGACATCCGAACGCTCGCCGGGGACGCGCCGCGCCTAGCGTCGCTGCACCCCGACCCTTGGGAGCTCGAGGACGCGCAGGTGCTCCAGCTCATGTACGAGATCGACGACGCGCACATCCTCGGACTCTTGCCGCCCGCGCTGCACCCGACGATCCCGCCCGTCGTGACGTTCACCGTCGCGCGCTTCACGGAGAGCCCCGTCGGACCGTTCACGCTGGCGCAGGCGCGGCTCGGCTGCCGGGCCGGCGTGCGGCCGCGCGGCTTCCTGCTGCGCGCGTACTGCGACGCCGCGGCCGCGCGGGACGCGCTCGCCTCGGGCTGGGGCTACGACTGCCGGGACGGCGAGATCTCGCTGCACCGCTACCACGACAGCATCACGACGACCGTGCACGCCGACGGCGCCGACGTGCTACGGGCCTCGCTCGTCGACCCGGAGCCGATCTCCGGCGGCGACATCCAGTACACCGCGAACATGAACCTCGCCCGCGTCGACGAGGGCGGCGGCGAGCAGGCGCTGCTCGTGCAGGTCGACCCCGAATACCGCTTCCACCACGCCGAGCGCGGCCGGCCCCGCATCGACGTCTTCGCGCGCGAGGCGTGGGCGGCGCGCGGCGTCGAGCCGGTCTACCCGGTGGCGGCGACGTTCGCGCGCTGCGATACCGGCCTCCCGCGCATCCGCTACGTCTGCGACCCGAACAAGCCCGCGCTCGTCGGCACCCGCGAGGTGTGAACGCAGCTCTCGACGTACTACACTGACAGCCACCGGGCCAGGCCTTTGCGGCCACCCGTCATAGCAGGTGCCGACCATGACCACGACCGCATCCGAAATCGAGCAGAAGGCGCGAGAGGCGAAGGCCGCAGCGCGCAGGCTGGCCACGCTTTCGACCGAAGTCAAGAACGCCGCGCTCAACGCACTGGCCGACGCCCTCGGCGCGCGCGCCGCCGAGGTCCTCGCCGCCAACGCCGCCGACCTCGAACGCGGCCGCGCCGACGGCCTCTCGGCCTCCGTCCTCGACCGGCTGACGCTGACGGAGGCGCGCCTGCGGGGCATCGCGGACGACGTCCGGAACGTCGCGCGCCTGCCCGACCCGGTCGGCGAGATGCTGGAGATGCGCACGCTGCCGAACGGGCTGCTGGTGGGAAAGATGCGCGTGCCCTTCGGCGTCATCGGCGCGATCTACGAGAACCGCCCGAACGTCACCGTCGATATCGCCTCGCTCTGCCTGAAGGCGGGCAGCGCCACGATCCTGCGCGGCGGCAAGGAGGCGCTCCAGTCCAACATCGTCCTCGGCCGCATCATCACGGAGGCGCTGCGCGCCGCCGGGGCGCCCGCGGGCGCCGTGCAGGTCATCGAGTCCAGCGACCGCGCCATCGTCAGCGAGATGCTGGCGATGAAGCAATACATCGACCTCATCGTCCCGCGCGGCGGCGAGGAGCTGATCCGCTTCGTCGAGCAGCACGCGTCGATGCCGGTGCTGATCGGCGGCATCGGCGTCTGCCACACGTACATCGACCGCGCAGCCGATCTCGACAAGGCCCGCGATATCGTCGTCAACGCCAAGACGCGCCGCTACAGCATCTGCAACGCGCTCGACACGCTCGTCGTCCACGCCGATGTCGCGCCGCGCTTCCTGCCGATGGTCGCGGCCGCGCTCGCCGAGAAGGGCGTGGAGTTGCGCTGCGACGAGCGCGCGTTCGCCCTGCTCGAAGGCAGCGAGCGCGTCGTGCGCGCGACGGACGCCGACTTCGGCAAGGAGTTCCTCGCGCTCGTCGCGTCCGTCAAGGTCGTCGATTCCTACGAGACTGCCCTGGACTTCCTCTACCGCTACAGCAGCGGCCACTCCGACGCCATCGTCACCGAGGACTACACGACGGCGATGCGCTTCCTGCGCGAGATGGACACCGCTGTCTGCTACGTGAACGCCAGCACGCAGTTCACCGACGGTGCCCAGTTCGGCCTCGGGGCGGAGATCATCGATGCCACGCAGAAGTCGCACGCACGCGGCCCCGTCGGCCTGCGCGAGATCTGCACCTACAAGTGGGTCGTCTTCGGCGACGGCCAGGTCAGGCCGGCATAGCGTTGCGGCGCCGGTCGCGCGTCCGCAACACGAGCGTGTCACCGTCGCGATAGAGCATCGGCACGGACTCGAAGACGTCGAGCTGCGACGCGAACCAGAGGTCCTGCTCGAAGCCCAGGCCGAGCAGCGCGCGGCCGTGCGCCGACTGACGGAGCGCGCGCATCGCGTCGCCGCGGTACCAGCGCCAGAGGTGGTACGCCGCCCACGCCTCGTCGGTCATGGCGACCGTCTCGTCGGCATCGCGCACGGCCTCGACGATCGCTCCGGCCGCCACGCTGTCTTCGAGGCTGAACGCCGTGCCGCGCTCGCTGCCGGCGCAGACCAGCGCCAGGTCGAGCTTGCGGCGCGCGGCCTCGTCGAGCAGACACCGCGCGGCCGCCCGGCGGTTCACCAGCGCGGCCACGGCGACGACCGGCGCCGCCGCGGCGGCCGCAACAGCGCGCGTGCCGTTGGTGGTGAACACCACCGCCGACTTCCCCTTGAGCGAGAGGCCCGCTAACTCGGCCGGCGAGTTGCCGTAGTCGAAGCCCGGCACCGGCGCCGACTTCACCTCCCCGCAGAGCAGCGAGAAGTTGCGCAGCGCGAGCTGCCGCGCGTCGCGCAGCGTGCCCGCGACGATGGCGCGCAGCAGCCCGCGCTCGAACATCGTGACGAGCGATGACGACGCGCGCAGCACGTCCACCACCCCGACCGCGTGGCCGTCAGGCGCACGCAGCAGCGCGGGCGTCAGTGCGACGGTGATCCGCATGACCCGAGCCTACGCCGCGACGGCCCGTCCGTCGAGGCGCCGCGTCAAGCACGGCAAGCGCCGACACGAAGATGATGCGCGCCCGCGTCAAGTTGACAGTCCGTTGGCAGCAGTGCCCTCCCCACACAGAGCAGGGCTCCCGGTGTCCGGCCAGCGATCGCATATGATGCGAGCATGCGCTTCCTCATCGGTTCCGACGCGGCGGGCGAGGCGCCTGACGCTATCGCGCAGGCTCTGCGCGACCGCGGGCACGAAGTGACGCGCTGCGGGGCGCTCGCGGGCGCCGCTGCCGGCTGGGCGGACATCGCCCGCGACGTCGCGTCGCGGGTCGCCCGCGGCGAAGCCGACCAGGGGGTGCTGTTCTGCTGGACGGGCACCGGCGTCTCGATCGCCGCCAACAAGGTGCCGGGGATCCGGGCCGCGCTCTGCTCCGACGCCGAGACGGCTCGCGGCGCCCGCGCCTGGAACGACGCCAACATCCTCTGCCTGAGCCTGCGCACGGCGACGCCCGCGCTGGCGCGCGAGATCATCTCCGCCTGGCTCGCCGCCACGCCCGACGGCACGGAGGCGGAGCAGATCGCCCGCATCGAGCGCTGACCCGCCTTCGCCTCCCACGCCAACGTCTGACCTAGCGTTGATCGGCCCCGCAGCACCCTCCCGCGTGCCCGCGCCTACTGGCCCGACGCGATCGGCCCCGCTACGCTGCCCGCATGGAGATCACCTGGCTTGGACACGCCTGCTTCCGCATCCGCGCGAAGGAAGCGACCGTCATCACCGACCCCTGCGACAGGTCGACGGGCTACAGCCTCGGCCGCCCGTCCGCGGACATCGTCACCGTCAGCATCCACGACCGCGCGCATGACTACGCCGAGGGCGTCGCCGGCTCCCCGCGCGTGATCGACGGCCCCGGCGAGTTCGAGATCGCGCACGCGTCGATCGTCGGCATCACCACGTACCGCGGCAAGGGACGGCAGGTCGAGTCCGGGCGCAACGTGGCGTACGTCATCGAGCTCGAGGACGTGCGCATCGGCCATCTCGGGGGCATCGGCCACGTGCCGACGTCGGACCAGCTCGAGGAGATGAGCAACGTCGATGTGCTGCTCGTGCCGGTGGGCGGCGGCGAGTCGCTCGACGCCCCGCCCGCGGCCGAGACGGTCAGCCTGATCGAGCCGAAGCTCGTGATCCCGATGCACTACAAGACGGACGTCGAGAAGACGAAGCTCGACCCTGTCGACCGCTTCCTGAAGGAGATGGGCGCCGCGGCGACCCAGCCCCAGGCCAAACTCTCCGTCACCCGCAGCTCGCTGCCCGGCGAGACGCAGGTGCTGGTGCTCGAGGTCAAGCGCTAGGCGGGCGGCCCAGACGCGCCCGCCTCAGCGGGCCCACCACCGCAGACGCCGACCCGCGGTTCAGTGCCCAACACCGCCGGCGCCCGCCGCCGGCGCCTGCCGGCCGCCCGGTTGCACAGCCTGCCCCGAGGCGGGCTCCATGCGCTGGCTCGCGGAGGATCCTGCGCAGCGGGGGCATACGCCGTAGAAGTCGAGCCGTTGCCCCATGACCTGAAAGCCGCTCGCCCTGGTCAACGTCTCTCGCAGGCTGGCGACGGCCCCATCCTCGTCGATCCTGGCATCCGTGATACTGCTGCACTTGACGCAGATGAGGTTAGCGTGCAGCAGAGGGTTTGCGTCGTAGCGGGTACCGAGGCGAAAGTGGAGTGGCTGTACCAAACCCTTTTCGGACAGGACGTTCAGCGTGTTGTACACGGTCGCTCGCGTGATGTGCGGTACGTGCTGCCTGACACGCTCATACACGTCTTGAGCGGATGGATGATCGGTTGAGTTGGCAAGCACTTCTGCTACAGCCAGCCGCTGTGCGGTCACCCTGATACCCCGCTGCCTCAACGTTGCAATCATGATCCCTCACCTGCACGCAGCGCACCGCCCGCGGCCGCCCTGCGGCGCGGTACGACCGTTACGAGCGCCCCGCGCAGATCAGGCAAGATCGAAGCGGTCGAGATTCATGACCTTGTGCCACGCGGCCACGAAGTCCCGCACGAAGGCCTGCTGCGAGTCGTTACACGCGTAGACTTCAGCGATCGCCCGGAGCTCGGAGTTCGAACCGAACACGAGGTCTACCCGGGTGCCGGTCCACCTGAGCGCGCCGGTCCGGCGATCACGCCCCTCGAACACATCCTCGGATGTTGTGGACGCCTTCCACTCGGTGTTCATGTCGAGCAGGTTCACGAAGAAATCATTGGTCAACGTCCCGGGCCGCTCGGTGAAGACGCCGTGCCTGGTCTGCCCGAAGTTCGCATTGAGGACGCGCATGCCGCCCACGAGGACCGTCATCTCGGGAGCGGTCAGCGTCAGCAGGCACGCCCGTTCCACCAGCAGTTCCTCGGCTGACTCCTGGAGTCCGGGGCGGAGGTAGTTGCGGAACCCGTCCGCGGCCGGTTCGAGCACCGCAAACGATTCCACATCGGTCCACTCCTGCGACGCGTCGGTGCGCCCCGGCGTGAACGGGACCAGCACGTTGTGCCCGGCGTCCTTCGCAGCCTGCTCGACGCCTGCGCACCCGCCCAGGACGATCAGGTCAGCGAGCGAGACTCGCTTCCCACCGGTTTGCGAGCTGTTGAACTCCGTCTGGATCCCCTCCAGCGTCCGCAGTACCTTGCCCAGCTCGGCCGGGTTGTTCACTTCCCAGTCCTTCTGCGGCGCGAGGCGGATGCGCGCCCCGTTCGCCCCACCGCGCTTGTCGGTGCCGCGGAACGTTGCCGCCGACGCCCAGGCGGTCGACACCAGTTGGGAAACCGACAAGCCTGACGCGAGGAGCTTGCCCTTGAGGGCGGCGATATCCTGCGCCCCGATCAATTCATGGTCGACCTCGGGGACGGGATCCTGCCACAACAGCGGCTCTGCAGGGACCAACGGGCCGAGATACCGACTCCGGGGCCCCATGTCGCGGTGGATCAGCTTGTACCACGCCCTCGCGAAGGCGTCTGCCAGCTCATCGGGGTGCTCGTGGAACCGCTTGGCGATCGGCGCGTAGATGGGGTCCATCCTCAGGGCGAGGTCCGTCGTGAGCATAAAGGGGGCGTGTTTCTTCGATGGGTCGTGAGCATCGGGCACGGTGGCTACTGCCGCCGCATTTCTGGGAGCATACTGCGCCTTACCGGCAGGGCTCTTGGTCAGCTCCCACTCGTAGCCGTGCAGGTTCTCGAGGAAGTTGTTGTCCCACTGCACAGGGTTCGTCGTCCAGGCGCCCTCGAAACCGCTGGTGATGGTGTCGTCGCCCTTGCCGCTGCCAAAGTTGTTCCTCCAGCCGAGGCCCTGCTCCTCCATGCCGGCACCCTCTGGTTCCGGACCGAGGTGGCTCTCCGGAGCAGCACCATGCGCCTTGCCGAACGTATGTCCGCCGGCGATGAGCGCAAACGTTTCCTCGTCATTCATTGCCATGCGGAGGAACGTTTGGCGGATGTACTTTGCTGCGGCGATCGGGTCCGGGTTACCGTTCGGCCCCTCCGGGTTCACATAGATCAGGCCCATGTGGTCGGCGGCGAATGGGCCCTGCATCTCCCCATCGCGGCCGTGCCGCTCGTCTCCAAGCCACGCCTTCTCAGGCCCCCAATACGTCTCGTCGGCCTCCCACACGTCCTTGCGCCCGAAGCCGAACCCGAGGGTCTTGAAGCCCATCGACTCCAGGGCAACGTTGCCCGCGTAGATGATCAGGTCGGCCCATGAGATCTTCCGGCCGTACTTTTGCTTGATCGGCCAGAGCAGGCGGCGCGCCTTGTCGAGGTTCGCGTTGTCGGGCCAACTGTTGAGGGGCGCAAAGCGCTGGTACCCGGAGCCGCCACCGCCGCGGCCGTCGTTGATCCGGTAGGTGCCCGCCGCGTGCCAGGCCATCCGGACGAAGAGCGGCCCGTAGTGACCGTAGTCGGCCGGCCACCAGTCTTGCGAGGCCGTCATCACCTCGATGATGTCCTTGGTCAGGGCCTCCAGGTCGAGTGTCTTGAACTCCTCAGCGTAGTCGTAGTCCCCGCCCATGGGGTCTGAGAGCGGAGAGTTCTGGCGGAGAACCTTGAGGTTCAACCGGTTCGGCCACCAGTCCTGGTTCGACATGGGCATTTCGTCTCTCCTTCTGGTTACTTGCTCTGGTTACCATGTGCGTGCCGACAGCCGCTTCTCAGTCCCACCGACCCTCTAGCGCTCCGCCAACTTGATGGCCATTGAACTCGCTGATGGCGAAAGCTGCGCGATGTCGGACTCGGCCTCCGCGCCGAACTCCCCTTCCCCCGGAGGGAAGGGGCCGGGGGTTAGGTCGGCGGGGCCCGCTTGCCGGCTGGCCTTGTTTAGAATCATTATAAAGGACTGCCATCGCTTGTCAAGCTGTGTGTGCCGGGACACCATCGCATGCGTTACGTAATCTTTTCAGCGCGTCAACGGTTGCTGGCCTACAACCATTGCATTAGTCCGCTCAAAGAGTAGGATCGTCCCACCATCGTCGGAATGCTCTCACGGCATGGGGCCGAAACGAGGCGGCATGTTCTCAGCACGCGCGTGTGCGGGGGCCCTTGCCCTCCTGGCCATCGGCGTCATCGTGGCGGGTGGCTCGCCCGGGCCCCTGCAGGGCGCCCGGCTGCCGGCCGCTGTTGCGGTAGCGCCGGCGGCGACGCCCGCCATACCCATGGTGGCTGTCGGCGGCCGGCACACCTGTGCGCTCAACAGCAACGGCGCCGTGCGCTGCTGGGGCCGCAACGCCGACGGCGAGCTCGGCGACGGCACGACGATCAGCCGGCAGCGCCCGGCCCTCGTCGCCGGCCTGAGCAGCGGCGTCACGGCGATCGCCGCGGGCTTCTCGCACACCTGTGCGCTGACCACCGGCGGCGGCGTCAAGTGCTGGGGCAGCAACGCCGACGGCGAGCTGGGCGACTTCACGCAGGTGAACCGATCGATGCCGGTCGACGTGATCAACCTAACGACCGGCGTCGTCGCCATCTCCGCCGGCGACCGCCACACGTGCGCGCTGCTGGCGGCCGGCGGCATGCGCTGCTGGGGCTACAACGTCTACGGCGAGGTCGGCAACGGCACCAGCGGCAACCTCTGGCTCGGCGCCGTCGACGTCTGCACGAGCGGCTCCGGCATTGGCTGCGCCGGCGGCGCGCCGCTCACCGGCATCGCATCGATGTCGGCCGGCGGCATCAACACCTGCGCCGTGACGACGGCCGGCGCCCTGAAGTGCTGGGGCGGCAACTACAGCGGCCAGTTGGGCCTCGGCATCCTGTCGGACAGCCCGCTGCCGCCCGGGGGCGTCTGTCCTACGTCCCCGGACGCCAACGCCACGTGCATCTCCCTTCCGACCGACGTCCCGAGCCTGCAGAGCGGGGTCGCGGCGGTCAACGCGGGCCAGACCGCGTGCGCGCTGACCACGGCCGGCGGCGTGATGTGCTGGGGGCTCAACAATGTGGGGGAGACCGGCAGTGGCATCGTGTCGCCCTGCAACCCGAAGGTGCCGCCGCAGCCATACGTGGCGTGCGATCGCCCGCAGCCCGACCCGGCCGCTGTGAGCGGCCTGAGCAGCGGCGTCGCCGCGATCTCGGGCGGCTGCGCACTGCTGTTGACCGGCGGGGTGAAATGCTGGGGAGAAAACCTGTTCGGCCAGATCGGCGACGGCACGACAACCGTCCGGACGACGCCGGTGGGCGTGTTGGGCCTGGGGTCCGGCGTCGCATCGATCGGTCCGGGCCAAGACGCCGTGCACCACTGCGTCACGATGGCCGCGGGCGGCCTGAAGTGCTGGGGGTCGAACAGTTGGGGCCAGTTGGGCGCGACATCTGCCGACACTTGCTTTCTCGGCTTTGCCTGCAGCCTCGTGCCGATCGACGTGCAGCAGTGCACGATCTGCGTGCTCGACATGTCTTTCGAGCACCAGGTCTATCCCGACGAGGCCAACTGGGCGCCGGTCGCCGCGCAAGGGACGGTCGATGGCAACCAGGTGCGCGTCAAGGCGACGCTCCGGAACCAGGCGGGCACCGATCAGCCGGTCACGGTCGAGTTCCGTGACGCGGACACGGGTACGCTCCTGCCCGGCGGCTCGATCGATGGCACGGTACCGGCGTCGGGCGAGTTACCCGTCACCTACGTCTGGAATACAGACGGTTTTGCCTGGGACGGCGGCGCCGCGCGCAGCCCCCGGCACGTCCGCGTCACCGTCCTGCAGGGCGCGACGACGCAGGACACCGACATCCGCGGCATCAAGATCGTCCCGAAGCCGGTCGTGCTGGTGCACGGCTGGAACAGCAATTTCGGCACCTGGGCGTCATACCAGGGGTTCCTGACGTCGGTCAGCCCGGACTGGAAGGCGTTTGCTGTCGGCGACGGCCAGGCGCCCGGCGTCATGAACACGGGCTCGATGTCCCATCCCTTCACGCTGACCAACACCATCGACCAGAACGCCATCGAGATGTCGCAGTACGTGCACGGCGTCCGCCAACAGATGAACGCATGGCACGTCGATGTGGTCGCGCACTCCATGGGCGGGCTGATCTCGCGGGACTACATCCAGTACTGGATGCCGCCGGACGCGTATGCGCGTCCCGTCATCGACCATCTCGTGATGCTCGGCACGCCGAACCAGGGCACCTCGTGCGCCGACCTCGGGGCGGCCATCCTTGGGCCGCTGGGAGCCGGCGCCTTCCTGTTTCCGGCGACCCTGCAACTCACCAAGACCTACCTCGCGATCTTCAACCAGCAGGTGACGAACCGCCGCGGCGTGAAGTTCTCGATTTCCGCAGGCGACCCGATCCCGATCACTTGCCTCGAAGGTGCGGGCGACGAGATCGTGCCGTACCGAAGCGCCCTCATGCTCGACCCGCTGCCCGGGACGCCGATCACCGACTCGGAGTCGCGCTCGATCCTGCACCACCACATGCCGGGCGATCCGGGCCAGTTCAACCAGTTCGTCAAGCCGCGGCTCACCGGCGTCCTGCCAGCGCCCGCGGCAGCGTCGGCCGCTGGTGCGCACGCGCCCGTACGAGCTGTCGCCGCCGTTGCACCGCCGCCGGTCGTCGCGCCGCAGATCCTGGCGGGAGTCGGTGTCGAGGTCGCGGCCGGGGGGATGGCGGACGTGCCCTTCACGGTGACCGATGGCACGCGCATCGGTGTGACGCTGATCGCCGCGTCCTCGGTGACGACAGAGCTGCACAATCCAGTGGGTACGGTCGCGGCCTCGGCCGCGGCGGGCAGCGACGCCGCGCAGGCGGGCCTGCGCACGCTCACGGTCGATACCCCCAGCGCCGGCGTCTGGACGCTGCACCTCGTGAACACGGATGGCGCCGCGCCGGCAGACGTCGCCGGGTCGGCGTGGGTCGACGGCAGCGCGGTGCAGCTCGTCCTCGCGCCGCCCACACCGGCTCCGGACGGCTCAGTCCCGCTCACCGCCACGCTCACCAACGGGGGCAGCGCGCTGGCGGGCGCCACCATCACGGCCATGCTCACGGGCGCCGACGGCCTGCACGGCCCGGCGACTCTGCTCGATGACGGGCTGCACGGCGACGGCGCGGCCGGCGACGGGATCTACGGCGGCACGACGGCCGCGCTAGCCCCCGGGCTTTACAGCGTCGCGGTACAGGCCACCGCCCCCGGCGTCTCGCGATTCACAACCGGCGCGGTCGAGATCGCGACCGCGGCCGCCACGCCCACACCGACGGCCAGCGCGACCGCCAGCAGCACGCCGACAAGCGCCGCCACCGCCACACCCACGCCGACGGACACGCCCACCGCTGTGCCGACCGCGACCGACACGCCGGCCGTCACCAGCACCGCGACGGCGACGCCAACGGCGACCGCGACGCCCTCGCTCGTGTACAACGTGAACAGCACCGCCGACGTCGTCGATGCGCACCCCGGCGACGGCGTCTGCGCCACCGGGGCCGGCGAGTGCACGCTCCGTGCCGCGGTCATGGAGGCCAACGTCCAGTCGATCCGCGCCGGCATGCCGACGATCAACCTCCCGGCGGGCGTCTACACGCTGACTCGCGGCCCGGCCGACGACATCCGCTTCGGGTCGGACTTCGTTGATTCGTCGGGCGACCTGGATCAGCGGAGCATGGCCATCCACGGCGCCGGTCCCTCCGCCACGATCATCGACGGCGGCCGCATCGACCGGATCTTCGAGGTGTTCGGTGACCACGTCACGATCAGCGGCGTCACGCTCCGCAACGGCGATGCGAAGCTTGCGGACGGGACGCAGACGGTCGGCGACGCGATCTTCGTCTACGGCCCCGGGAGTGCGAAGCTGTCGCTCAGCGACGCCGTCATCAGCGGCAACGGCGCCGGCGATGCCGCGATCGCGGTCAACGGCGCGCTCACGATCACCGACAGCACCATCGAGGGGAACGCCGGCGGCGGCATCCGCGTCGGGAACGGTTCGCTCTCCCTGCTGCGCAGCAGCGTCAAGGGCAACGCCGGCGCCGGCATCCGCACCGAGAATCAGTACGGCTTCGGGACCGCGACCGTCACGGACAGCACGATCAGCGGCAACCACCTCGGTGGTGACGGCGCGGGCGTCTGGAACAGCGGCGCGCTGACGCTCCTCCGCAGCACCGTCAGCGGCAACACCGCCGGTGGCCGCGGCGGCGGCATCGCGAACTTTGGCACGGCGACGATCACCGACAGCACGATCAGCAGCAACGCCGCCGAGGTGGACGGTGGCGGCATCTTCAACGACTTCCCGCGCGCCGCGCACCTGACGCTCACGAACGTCACCGTCGCGCACAACCTCGCGGATAGCGACCAGACGGGCTCGGGCGACGGCGGCGGCGTCTACAATGGCGGCATCGGCACCGTTACGCTCACCAACACGCTCCTCGCCGCGAACACCGATGCGGGCGGAGAGGCGCCGGACTGCGGCGGCTCGCTCGTGTCCGGCGGGCACAACCTCCTCCAGTCCTCAGCCAGCTGCGCGCTCTCGCCGCAGGCCGGCGACCGCATCGGCGTCACGGCCGCGCTCGGCCCGCTCGCCGACAACGGCGGCCCGACGTTCACCCACGCCCTCCTCGCGGGCAGCCCGGCGATCGACGCCGCCGACCCGCTGATGTGTGGCGCGACGGACCAGCGCAGCCGAGTCCGCCCCGTCGATGGCAACGCCGACGGCACCCCCGTGTGCGACATCGGCGCCGTCGAGTTCGACCCTGCGGACGGGCCGCCGGCGTCGCTGGCGCCGCCCCCGCCCGCACCGGCGCCGCTCGTCGCGTTCACCGTCGACAGCTTCGCCGACGGCGTCGACGCCGCGCCCGGCAACGGCGTCTGCGCGACGGCCGGCGGCGCCTGCACGTTGCGCGCCGCCGTCATGGAGGCGAACAAGCTCTCCGGCACGAACGTCATCAGGCTCGGCGCCGGCACCTACCAGCTCTCGATCCCGACGCTGGAGGTCTACGCCCCGGACGCCTCGCGGGGCGACCTTGACGTGTCCGAAGGGCTCGTCATCGAAGGCACGGGCGCGGCGGCGACCGTCATCGACGGTGGAGGGCTCGACGGCGTCATCAACAGCGGCGGGGTGCTGGAGCTCAAGGGACTGACGATCCGCAACGGCGCGCCGTCGCACACCCCGGGCGGCGCCAGCGTCGGCGGCGGCGGCGTGGGCGCGCTCGTCCTGCTGCTCCAGGATGTGGACGCGACGGGGAACCAGGGCACCGCGGTCGGCGGCGGCTGGATCGTCGCACGCCGCATCCACGTCACTTCGAATAGCATCGGATCCGCGGTATCTACAGGGTACGGCTCGCTGTTCCTGGCCGACAGCATCGTCAGCGGCACGGCCTTCGGCGGCGGCATCACGACGAGCGTCCCGGCCGTGGTCCTCCGCTCCACCGTCACGGGAAACGCCCGGAGCGGCATCGACATCCAGGACGCGTCGGCCGACATCATCGACAGCACGATCAGCGGCAACCACGCCGACACGAGTGGTGGCGGCGTCGAGATTGGGTACGGCGACGTGCGCATCAGCGGCACGACCATCGACGGCAACAGCAGCACCGGCAGCGGCGGCGGCATCGACAACAACGGCACCCTCGTGCTCACCAACAGCACGATCAGCGGCAACAGCGCCAGCCAGTGGGGCGGCGGCCTGATCAACAACAATCTTGGCACGGCGACACTGCGCAACGTGACGATCACCGCCAACACGGCGCAAAGCGGCGGCAGCGCCTTCGGCGATGGCGGAGGCATCTACCAGAGCAGCATCCACGCGATCACCCTCGAAAACACGATCATTGCCGGCAACACCGACGCCGGCGGCCAGGCGCCCGACTGCTCGGGCACGCTCCCGTCGCCGTCCTACAACCTGATCGGCGACATGAGCGGCTGCACGATCGTCGGCACCAGCACGGCGAACATCCTCGGTCGGGCCGCCCGCCTCGGCCCGCTGCAGGACAACGGCGGGCCGACGCTGACGCACGCGCTGCTCGCCGGCAGCCCCGCCATCGACCAGGGCGGCGACGCCCTGTGCGCGCCGACGGACCAGCGCGGCGTCCGCCGCCCGATCGACGGCGACGGCGACGGCGTGGCGGCGTGCGACATCGGCGCCTTCGAGGCCCCAGCCGTCGCCGGCGCACCGACGGCAACACCCACGAGCACGCCAACCGCCACGCCAACCGCCACGGCGACGGACACGCCGGTGGCTACCAGCACGCCCACGTCCACCCTGACGCCGCCCGCGACCAGCACCAGCACGCCGCCCGCCTCCGCAACCAGCACCGCGACGGATACACCGGTGCCGACCACGACCGCGGCACCCACGGCGACCGCCACAACCACGGCCGTGCACACCGCGACGGCCACAGCTACCTCCATCGCGACGAGCACGCCCACGCCGCCCGCCACCGCGACGGCCGTGCCCCCGGCGAAGGCGACAGCAAGCAGCACGTCCACCGTGACGGCGACGGCGACGCCCACGCCGGCGGGCTCGGCGGCACCGATCTACTCTGTCGCCACGGCGACCCCGTCATCCGCTCCGGCGCCGAGCCCGTCGCCATCCGGCGCCACGCCCCGGGCGACCCCTACGCTGGTCAGTAGCGCGCTCGCCGCCACGGCACAACGCGGCGGCTCGGCGCCGGTTGCCGGTCTACCCAACACCGGCGCAGCACCGCCCAGGGCGTCCGCCGGGCCGCGCACATGGCTTATGGCGGCTGGCGTGCTCGCCCTCATCGCGCTCGCGGCCGCACACGCCGCGTCACGCGGGCGGCGCCGCCGCTAGGGCTGAGCGCCTGGTGCAGGGCGCAGACGGAGATTACGGCAGATAGTCGAGCGGGTTCTCGCGCACGCCGTTGTCGATCACTTCGAAGTGCAGGTGGCGGCCCGTCGAGTAGCCGGTCGAGCCGATAATCCCCAGCTCCGCGCCCTGCGCCACCTGCTGTCCCTGCGTCACCGCGATTGAGCTGAGGTGCGCGTACACCGTCTCGATGCCGGCCGCGCTCTTTACGATCACATACAGCCCGTACGAGCAGCAGGCGTTGCCGCCGGCGAATACCACAGTGCCGCTCGTCGCCGCCGCGACCGGCGCGCCTGGCAGGTTGAAGCCATCGATGTCGATGCCGAGCGGGTGCGATGGACCGTAGTAGCTCGAGATCGGTCCGACGACCGGCCAGATCAGCCCGTGCGACGACTTCGGCCCGCCCCGTACCGCCGCGCCGCCGCCCGACGGGCTCGTGCTGCCCCCGCCCGATGGCGCAGGCGTCGGCTGCGGCTCCGGTGCCGGTGACGCTGCACCCGCCGGCCCGGCAACAGGGCCCGGTGCCGGTACCTTCCCGCCTGGCACGAAGAGCAGTTGCGTTTCTTTGATGTTGTCCGCCGCCGCGATGTGGTTCGGCGCAAACGATGTGATGGCAGACACCTCCACGCCGAAGCGCGTCGCAATGTCGCTGAGCGTCTCGCCATACCGCACCTCGTGCAGGATGCCGTTGCCCGCCGGTACGATGATCGACTGGCCGAGCTTCAGGAAGTTCGAGTCCTGGATCTCGATGTTGTTGGCGGTAATGTACTGCGGCTCGATCCCGAAGCGCGCGGCGATCGCGGTCACCGTGTCGCCCGCCTGAACCTGGTAGACCTGGTACGGCGGCAGGTCGGGCGGTGGCGCCACGCTGGCCGCACGGACCGCCGCGCCCTCATCGGGCAGCGGCGCCGGCGGCGGCGACGGTGCTGGCGTCGGCGATGCGCTGAGGGACGCCAGTTGCTCAGCCACCTGCTGCGCCTGCGCGGGCGGCGCCTGTGCGGCGCGTAGTGTCCGGGTGAGCGCGCTTGCCCGCACCACGGTGTCCTGCGCGGGGGGGACGCTCGAGCCAACGCCCGGTAGCGACAGGCCTGTGACGGGCGCGGCGAACGCCTGCGATCGGCCCGGTGCACGCGGACCGAACATCATGGCGTAGCCAGCAGCGAGCAGGATCAACGCCAAGACCAGGCCGTGCACATACGGCCGCCGCTGCACGCGACCACCACGCGCCCGCGAGTGTCGTCTTGCCCTGCTGGCATCGAGTCGCGCCCGTTGATCACGGAACGAGCGCGGGCTGAGCGTGCCTCTGATGCTCCCCCACTCCTACTTCAAGCGCCTGCTCGCGTGCTGCCGCACAGTGTAACCGCTGTAGCACACACCCCTGGGCCCGGCACCACACTCACCTGACGAACGCGGGCCAGCGTGCCCGGGGCCCGCACACGGCCTGCATTCTAACCCACCCTGAGCAAATGCCAAGACAGCCATCTGGCTCATTTTGGTGGTGAAGCTGCGTCTCAACAGCCTGATCCCCGATTCTGGATCCACCGAACCCACCGTTCCAAACCCCCTATAATGAAGGTGATCTTCGAGAGAGGTGCGGCTTGTCTACGTGATCGATCGAGCAGATGTCCACCTGACAGCGGGGGACGGTGGCCACGGGCTCATCAGCTTCCACCGCGAGAAGTTCGTGCCCCGGGGCGGTCCAGACGGCGGCGACGGCGGCCGCGGCGGCAATGTAGTGCTGGCCGTTGATCCGGCTGTACACGGTCTCGGTGGGTTCCGTTACCGACGCCAGTACCGCGCGGCCCGCGGCGGTAACGGGGCAAAGAACAAGAAGCATGGGAGTAACGGAGAGGATCTGACGCTGCGCGTGCCGCCCGGCACAACGGTACGGATGGCAGGCACAGGAGAGGTGATCGGCGATTTGCTGCACGAAGGCGATCGGCTCATCGTGGCGCGGGGAGGACGAGGCGGACGCGGCAACGTGCACTTTGCTACGCCGACGCATCAGGCGCCGTATATCTCCGAAACCGGGCAGCGTGGTGAAGACGTGCGGGTCGAGCTTGAACTCAAGCTGCTGGCGGACGTCGGTCTCGTGGGGCTCCCGAATGCCGGAAAGTCCACACTGCTTCGCGCGGTGTCTCGTGCCACGCCCAAAGTCGCCGACTATCCGTTCACGACCGTTGAGCCGTACCTCGGTGTGGTCGAGGTCGGCTACGATTCATACGTCATGGCGGACATCCCGGGCCTGATCGAAGGAGCGCACGAGGGCGCCGGCCTCGGGCTGGAGTTCCTGCGGCACATCGAACGTACCCGGCTCCTGATCCACGTCGTCGATGCCGCGGCCGAGGATCCGTTGCGGGCCATCGACGTGATCGATGCTGAGCTGGCGGCGTACGCACCGGAGTTGGGACGCCGGCGCCAGATCCTGGCATTCAACAAGATGGACGTGCCGCAGGCAGCCGCCCGGCGGGATACCCTCGCGGAGGCGGCAAGGCGGCTCGGGCGCACACCGGCGTTCATCTCCGCGGCCGCGCGCCAGGGGACCGCCGAACTGGCGCAGCTCGCCTTCCAGGAGCTGGCACGCGCGCGCGAAGAGGAGCCTCAACCGGAGCTCGCGGACGCGCCCCCGGTCCTGCGCCCGCGGCCGCGCGGCCCGCAGTTCCGCATCGAGCGCGAGGACGGGGCGTTTCGCGTGGTCGGCGAGCGGCCCGTCGTGCTCGTCGAGATGCTCGCGCTCCAGTCCGACGATTCTCGTGCCGAGGCCATGCGCCGGCTGGGCCGGATGGGCGTCGTCGCGGCGCTCAAGCGGGCTGGTGCGCGCGCCGGCGACCCGGTGCGGTTCGGCGACATCGAGCTGCGGTGGGAATCATGAGGGTCGGCATCCTCGGCGGCACCTTCGACCCCGTGCACATCGGCCATCTGGTGCTGGCGGAGCAGGCGCGCACGGCGCTTGCGCTCGACTGCGTGCTGTTCGTGCCTGCGGGCGACCCGTGGCGGAAGGGCCGCCCGCTCATGACGCCCGGGGCGGTGCGGCTCGATATGCTGCGCCTCGCGACAGCCGGCAACGAGGGCTTTGGGATCGCGGACATCGAGCTGCGGCGCCCCGGGCCGACGTACACCGCCGACACGCTCGAGACGCTGGCGGCGGAGCGCCTCGACGACGAGTTCTGGTTCATCGTCGGCGCCGATGCGCTGGCCGACCTGCCGAACTGGCACGAGCCTGAGCGTATCGTGCGCCACGCGACGCTCGCCGTGGCTCCGCGCGACGCGTCCTCGCCGCTGGCCCCGGCCTTGCCAGGCATCGAGGCGCGCATCGAGCGCGTTCCCATGCCGCGGATCGACGTTGCATCGAGCGACATCCGGGCGCGCATCGCTGCCGGCCGCAGCATCCGGTATCTCGTGCCCGACGCGGTGCGGGAGCACATCGAGCGCCACGGTCTGTACCGCGCCGGGGCGCCGGCGAAGGCCTGACGGACGGCGATCAGCCTGGGGCGATGAGATTGCGGCCCTCGATCCGCCAGCCAGGGGGCAGCGTTGCGGCGATGAATGACACGCGCGGCACCGGCGGCCAGAAAAACGGGCGCAGGTTCGCCTCGCGCGTGTAGTCGAAGCCGCTGCGCTCGGCGAGCCCCATCAGGCTCTGCTGCGTAGCGTGGCGGCCGGGGTAGCGGCGCAGCCAGAGGCGCTGCCACCAAGCGAAGCGGCCTGCCGGCGGGGCAAGATCCCACGCCAGCATCAGTGCCCCCGGCCGCAGCACGCGTGCGGCCTCGCGCAGTACCGCTTGGGCGCCGCGGACGTCGAGGAAGCGCAGCAGGTCGTCGCAGTACACGACGTCGAACGCACCGTCCCGAAACGGCAGCGCGTCCGGCCCCGCGAGCACCGCCGTTGCCGGCCGCCCGTTGTCGAGAAAGGCGCGCTCGGCCCGCCGGGCGAGCTTCGGCGAAGGCTCGACGCCGGCCGCGGAGACGCCCTGGAAGCGGAGCTTCTGGTCGAAGAGCAGGATCCGGCTGCCCGCGCCGCAGCCGATCTCCAGCATGCGGGTGTCCGCCTGCATCAGCATCTCGCGAGGCAGCGAGTACGCGGGCGGGTTGGAGAACATCTGCCCGGGGACGGACTGCAGGAAGCGCCGCCACCACGAGCCCGCGAGCTGCCGCTCGCGCTCGGCGATCTGGTCGGGAGTCATCGGGGGAAGGGTAGGGGATCGGTGGGAAGCGGCAACCCGGCGCGGCGCACCTCGGAGGTGTGGATATGGATACCAGTGCGCGATCGGGTCATATCACGGCGTCAATACGGTCCGCATGACCGACTTCATCTCCCTGCTCACTGCGGGCTGACGCCGACCGCGCGAAGAGGCGCGGGTTATACAATGCGCGCGATGGCAAAGAAGGAATCCCAGCCAGAGCGCGTCGTCGCCGGCGAGCCGCAGGACGGTGACCTCCTGGTCGATACGTCGCTGCGGCCGAAGCGCCTCGGCGAATACATCAACCAGCAGAAGGTCAAGGACAACATCGCCATCAGCATCGAGGCGGCGCGCCAGCGCGGCGAGCCGCTCGACCATGTGCTGCTCTACGGGCCGCCCGGGCTCGGCAAGACGACGCTCGCCTACATCATCGCCGCCGAGATGCAGGTCAGCATCCGCGTTACGTCGGGCCCGGCGATCGAGCGCATCGGCGACCTTGCCGCGGTCCTCACCAGCCTGCAGCCCGGCGACGTGCTCTTCATCGACGAGATCCACCGCCTGTCCCGCGTCGTCGAGGAGTTCCTCTACCCCGCGCTCGAGGAGTCGGCGATCGACTGGGTCACCGGCAAGGGGCCCGGCGCGCGCTCGATCCGCCTCGCGATCAAGCCGTTCACGCTGATCGGCGCGACGACGCGCTACGCGATGATGTCGCCGCCGCTCCGCGACCGCTTCGGCGGCGTCTACCGGCTCGACTTCCACGACGTGGATGCGCTCTCCCAGATCATCCGGCGCTCCGCGTCCATCCTCGGTGTGCCGGTCGATGCCGCCGGCACGACGGCGATCGCGCAGCGCGCGCGGGGGACGCCGCGCGTCGCCAATCGGCTCCTGCGCCGCGTCCGCGACTACGCCCAGGTGAAGGCCGACGGCGCCATCACTGCGGCCGTCGCCGCGGAGGCGCTCGCCCGGCTCGAGATCGACGAGCTGGGCCTCGACAGCGTGGACGAGCGCGTCCTGCGCACGATCATCGAGAAGTTCGAGGGTGGGCCCGTCGGGCTGGAGACGATCGCGGCATCGATCTCCGAGGACGCCGACACGATTATGGACGTGTACGAGCCGTATCTCCTGCAGCTCGGCTTCATCCAGCGCACGCCGCGCGGCCGCCAGGCGACCCGCCGCGCCTACGAACACCTCGGGATCGCGCCCCGGGCCGGCGCCCCCGCCCCGCAGCGAGCGCTCTGGGAGTAGCGCCACGGGCGCGGCCACGACGGGAGGGACCAGCGATGGCGCACGACGTGACGTTCCGGATCCCCGAGCGCCGGGTGGGCAACAGCGACATCGAGATCGCGGTGCGCGAGGACGGCGACCTGCTCGGCACACTCGGGATCAGCAAGGGCGCGCTGCTGTGGATGCCCGCGAACAAGCGGCGCGGCTTCGTGCTCGAGTGGGCGGCCTTCGACCGCCTCGCGCGCGAGCACGGCCGCCGCGCGCAGGCACGATGAGCTGGTGCGTGCGGGCGAGGCTGCGGCGAGCGAGTGAGCTTGACCATAGTTCACCTATAGGTTAACAAATGACAACCCGCGCGAGTGTCGTACAACGGCCACCAAGCAACGTTGAGAAGGACCGAGCGATCCGTGATGGACGCAGTAGAACCCGCGAGTTCGAGCTCGAATGGCTGCTGCTCGACCTCGAAGAGCAGATCTGCGCTGCGATGCAGGCAACAAGCATCGCCCGCAGCGAGTTGGCCGAGCGGCTGGGCACTTCCCGTGCGTTCGTCACCAAGCTCCTCAGCGGTCACGCAAACCTTACGCTGCGCACCCTCGTGCGCGTGGCGAACGCACTCGATGTGGATATTGACCTCCGGTTGAGGCCGCGCAGAGTCGACGGCAGGCGCCAGGCGACGGTTCGGCCCGCGATGCGGGCGCCAGTGAAGCCAAGGGCCCCGGTATCGAAATCAGCGGGTCGCAAGGCGGCGTCCGCCGCGGCGCGAAGCCGCAAGGAGCGCACGACGCGGTGACCCTGCACGACGACCTCCGGCAGCTCAAGTCCGCCGTCGAGCGCTACGCTATCGCCGTCCAGCCGCGGCCGGTGCAGCTCGCGTCCGGCGGCTGGAGCACGTACTACGCCGACGTGCGCGTGCTGACGCTGCACCCGCTGTACGCCAGGCTCATCGGCCAGTTCATGGCGCCCGCCGTCATCGACTCTGGCGCCGAGGCGGTCGGCGGCATGGCGATGGGCTGCATCGCGCTGGCGAGCGCCGTCGCCGCGGCCGCGCTCGAACAGGGCCGCACGCTGCCGACGTTCTTCGTGCGCCCGCAGCCAAAAGACCACGGGCCGCAGGCCAAGTCCGCGATCTCGCAGTCGATCGCTGAAGACGAGGGGCCGCTCGTGCGGCCGGGCCGCCGGGTCGCGGTTGTCGAGGATACGGTGACGCAGGGCGGGTCGGCGATGAAGGCAGTTGAGGCGATCGAGGCGGAGGGCTGCGAGGTCGTGCTGGTGATGGCCGTCGTCGAGCGCCACGAGGGCGGCGGCGCGCGCTTCCGCGAGCGCGGCATCCCCTTCCGGCGCCTCTTCTACACCGACGAGCGGGGCACGCTCTACGCCGACGAAGAGCTTGAGCGGTAGATCACCACGAACGCGTCACCGGGGCGCTGAGGCACCCTACGCCGCCCCCGCACGCGCGGCTTCGATGGTCCGTAGCGCCGCCGCCGGGTCGGGCACCTCGATGATCAGCCGGCTGTAGCGCTGGCCCTCGAGCTCGACCACGATGACGCGCTCCAGGTGGCCGTACCAGACGTCCCAGAAGACCCGCTCCCCCTGCCCGTAGTACGAGCCCGCGCGCACGATGCCCGGGACGCTCGTGCCGGGAAGGCGCCAGCCCCGCGGCCGGCGTGCCGCCTCGGCATCCTGGCGCACACCCGTGATGCTGTGGGCGGGCACGTCGATGCGGCTCTTGAACGCCCAGAACTTGTCGAGCCCGATGACCTCGAACCGCACCTGGCCGCCGGCGACGCTGACTTCGACCATCACCCGCACTCCTGCCGCGCTCATCATAGCGCGCAGGCCCGGGCGCTTCCGCGTGCTGCCGCGCCCGCATACACTCGCGATGCCCGCGGGCGATGACGGCGGGCGGGAGGAAGCCCGCTGCCGGTGGTCCCGCCCAGACGGAAGGTGGCTGCGATGAAGACGGTGAAGTTCCCGGCAGGTTTCGAGTGGGGCACGGCGACCGCGTCGTACCAGGTCGAAGGCGCCGTCAGGGAGGACGGGCGCGGCGAGTCGATCTGGGATCGCTTCAGCCACACCGAGGGCCGCGTCCTCAACGGCGACACGGGCGACATCGCGTCCGACCAGTACCACCGCTACAAGGAAGACGTCGCGCTGATGAAGGAGCTGGCGCAGACCGGCTACCGGTTCAGCATCGCCTGGCCGCGCATCTTTCCCGATGGCGCAGGGAAGCTCAATCAGGCCGGCCTTGACTACTACAACCGCCTGGTCGACGAGTTGCTCGAGAACGGCATCCGCCCGTTTCCGACGCTGTACCACTGGGACCTGCCGCAGGCGCTCCAGGACGCCGGCGGCTGGACGAACCGCGACATCATCGAGCGGTTCACGACGTACGCGCGCACCTGCATCGACGCGCTGGGCGACCGCGTCAAGCACTGGATGATCTTCAACGAGCCGTGGGTGTTCGTGTTCATGGGCTATCTGTACGGCAACCACGCACCGGCCATCCGCGACGCCTCGCAGGCGATGCGGGCGTCGCACATCGTCAACCTCGCGCACGCCTCCGCCGCGCGGGCGATGCGCGCCGCCGGCACCGCGGACGCCATCGGCTCCGCGTTCAGCATGGGCGCGACCTACCCCGCATCGGACAGCGCGGCGGACATCGCGGCGGCCGAGCGCCAGCACGCGTTCGCCAACGACTGGTTTCTGCGGCCGATCATGAAGGGCGAGTACCCGCAGGCCTACGTCGACCAGGAGAAGGCCCTGGCGCGGATGGACATCCGCCCCGGCGACCTGGAGGCGCTGCCTGAGCCGCTCGACTTCGTCGGCATCAACCTCTACACCCGCAGCATCGTCGCCGCGGCGCCGGGCGAACCGAACCTTGGTCTTCGGCAGATGCAAGGCCCGGGGCCGCGCACCGAGTTCCATTGGGAGATCTGGCCCGCGGCGATCTACCGGATGATCATGCGGGTCTCGAAGGACTACGGCCGGCCGCCGATTTACATCACCGAGAATGGCTGCTCCTTCGGCGACCGCCCGGGGCCCGATGGCCGCGTACACGACGACCGCCGCATCGACTTCTACAGGGGCTACATCGGTCAGGTCGCGCGCGCGCTCGACGAGGGTGCCGACGTGCGCGGCTATTACACGTGGACGCTCATCGACAACTTCGAGTGGGCGATGGGCTTCAGTCAGCGATTCGGGATCATCGACGTCGCCTTCGAGGACGGCCAGAAGCGCACCATCAAGGACAGCGGCTACTGGTACCGCGACCTGATCCGCGCCGGCGAAATCGCCTACGACGAGACGCTGGTCTGAGGTCGCATGCACGGCCGGGGCGCCGGTGCCGGTGCCCTGCGGAGCGCGGGGCTTCATCAGCCCGCGCGGGGTTCCGCGTCGACCGTCCGGGCGCGCATCCTCCGGCCTACTCCTCGTCGACCAGCCCCGCCGTGTCGAAGGCGAACGCGATCACGGTGATCCCCGCCGCCGCCAGCGCGCGGCGCAGCCCGGCCGCGCCTTCCGCGCTCGACGCGTAGAAGACGAGCGCGCCGCCGCCGCCCGCGCCGCACGCCTTGCCCGCCGTCGCTCCGTTCGCCGCTGCCAGCTCGAAGATCGCATCCACCGTTTCGTTCGTGACGGTGGGGTGCAGCCGCTTCTGCTGCGTCCAGTTCTCGTTGATCACGTGTCGCACGCCGCCGAAGTCGCTCGCGAGGAGCGCGTCGCGCATCGCCTGCGCGTACTGCTTGAGCGCCAGCAGGGCCCCGGTGACGTCGTCGTCGTGGCGCGCGTACGCCGACCAGACGTGGGCGTGGATTTCGCCGGACAGGCGCGAGACACCGCTATCGGCCAGCACGAGCCGCTGTTCGAGCGCGCGTAGCGCGGCCTCCGGCAGCGCCAGCCGCTCGATGCGCACGGGAAGGACATCGGCGTGCGTTCGGGCGCGATCGAGCCTTCGCTGCTCGGCCGAGGGGAACGTCATCGAGTTCAGCCCGCCGTAGCAGGCGGCGTACTGGTCTTGCCGCCCGCCGACGACGCCTTCGGCCGATTCCGCGGCGAACGCCGCCTCGGCGATCTCGTCGAGGTCCGCCTCCGGATGGCGCAGCGCCGCCGTCAGCACGTGCTCGCACGCGGACGCTCCCAGCCCGCCCGCGGCGACGTCGCGCGTGTGCGCGATCGCCCCCGCCCGGTCCACCGTGGCGCGCACGTATTTGTCGATGGTGACGTTGACGACGGCCCCGCCCTCCGCGTCGGCGAAGATCGGCACGTCCGTCCAGCCGCCGGCGAGGTCGATGCGCAGCGGTGCGCGCGCGGATCGCGTCATGGTCTGATTGTCGCCGCTGTGAACGCGATTGGAAACACCGCCTGAACGCCGATGTCAACTCGACAAGTTTGCCGAGCGTTTACGTGCCCTTCACGGGCCACCAATGCAGTCCCGATGCGCGTCGCCGATGATGTGCGCGGAGGACGTGATGCCCGAGTCCCGTGCGGCCCGCGTGCGTATCACCCGCAGGCGCTTCCTCGGCGGCGCGGCGGCGACGGCCGCCGTGCTCACCGCCGGCGGCGCGTCTGCCGTCGTCCTGCGCGATCGCGGCGGGGGCAGCGCGCAGCGTACGGCGATCAAGCCCGGCGCGCTGCCGCGGACGACGCCGGGCACGCCGTCGAACCCCCTGGCCACGGCCGATCTGCGCCTCCGTCACCTGCTACGGCGCACGACGTTCGCCGCACTCCCTGCTGACATCCAGCGCTTCTCGGGTCAGCCGCTCGACCACGTCGTCGACCAGTTGCTCGACACGGCCGCCGTCGATGACAGCGCCGCCGAGGCGAAGCTGGCCTCGTTCGCGCTGGACCTCACGAAGCCGCAGGACATCATCTCCTGGTGGCTCGCGCGCATGACGCTCACCCGGCGGCCGATGCTCGAGCGGATGACGCTGTTCTGGCACGGCCTGCTGACCAGCGGCCTGGCGAAGACCGGCGCAAAGGGCGCGCCGCTGCTGCTGAACCAGAACAACCTCTTCCGCGCGCACGCGTTCGACAAGCTCGACGTGCTGCTCAAGGCCGTCGTGCGCGACCCCGCGATGATGCTCTGGCTCGACATCGAGACGAGCCGCAAGGGCCACCCCAACGAGAACTATCCGCGCGAGCTCATGGAGCTGTTCACCCTGGGCGTGGGAAACTACACCGAGCAAGATGTGCGCGAGTCGGCGCGCGCGCACACCGGCTACTCGCTGAACCGCGCCGACTACACGTTCGTGTTCCGCCCGGCGCTGCACGATAACGGCCAGAAGACGTTCCTGGGCCAGACAGGCAACTGGGACGCGGACAGCATCGTGGACATCATCCTCAAACAGCCCGCCGCCGGCGACCACTTCGCCCGCAAGCTGTTCGAGTTCTTCGCCTATCCGGCGCCGGACGCGGCGACGCTCAAGCCGATCGCCGGCGTGGCGCGCAGCAGCGGCTTCGACACGAGGGCCGTCGTGCGTGCGGTGCTGACGTCGGACGCGTTCTACGCGCCACAGGCCTATCGGGCGATCGTCAAGAGCCCGACGGACTACGTCGTCGGCGCGGCACGGCTGCTCGGCGTGGAGAGCAACGGGCGCGCGCTGGCGGGTGCGAGCAGGCTGATGGGGCAGGTGCTCTTCAACCCGCCGAACGTCGCCGGCTGGCCGGGCGGGCGTACCTGGATCGGCACCAGCACGTGGTTCGCGCGCGTGAACTTCGCCGCGGCGCTGATCAACGCCAGCGCCGCGAAGCGCGGGACGCAGACGCAGGCCGCCGGGGCCGCGCCGCTCTTCGCCGCGCCGCCGGCCTCGGCCGACGACGCGATCGTGCAGGCCGCGACGCTCACCGTCGACGGGCGCATCAGCGACGCCGTGCGGTCGACCCTGAAGGACTACCTCGAGACGGGCGGCGGCTTCGCGACACTCCCGCCCGCCCAGCGGGACGAGCGCCTGCGCGGCCTGGGTGCCTTGCTGCTCGCGTCCCCGGAGTACCAGCTCGCCTGAGGAGGCGCACGATGATCACGAGGCGCGATTTCGTGAAGAAGGGCGTGGCGCTGGTCACGCTGGGAAGCATGCACGCGATGCTGCCGCCGGTGTTCAAGGGCGCGTTCGCGATCCGCGCGTCGGACGCCGAAGCGGACACGCTGCCGGCGCGCACGCTCGTCATCCTGCAGTTCGCGGGCGGCAACGACGGGTTGAACACCGTCGTGCCCTATCGCGACCCCGCCTACGCGAAGGCGCGACCGTCGATCGGCGTCAAGGCGGACGCCGTGTTGGCGCTCGATGACCATGTCGGCCTGCACCCGAAGCTCGCGGGCCTGAAGAAGCTGTGGGACAGCAAGAAGCTCGCGGTGGTGCAGGGTGTCGGCTACCCGGACCCGAACCTCTCGCACTTCCAGTCCATGCTGATCTGGGAGAACGCCGGCCGGCAGGCGGCAAACGGCGAAGGGTGGCTCGCGGGCTACCTCGACCGCCTCGAGGCGGAGGAGCACGACCCGCTGCACGGTTTCAACGTCGGGCAGTTCGTGGCGCCGGAGCTGTACGCGGCCAACGCGCCCACTGTCGCCGCCCCGAGCGCAAACGCGTACGGCTTCCAGCGCCTGGCCCCGGACGAGGCGGAGGCGCGCCGGCGCCAGACCGCGCTGCTGAAGATGTACGAGCAGTTCCCGAAGGACACGCCGTACGCCGCGCTGCTCGAAAGCACGGCCGGCGACGCCGTCTCCAGCTCGCAGGCGGTCGACGCGGCCGCGACCGCGCACACCCCCACCGTGGCATACCCGGAGACCTCGCTCGCGAGCGGGCTCAAGCTCGTGTCGCAGGTGATCGCCAGCGGGGCGAAGCTGCGCGTCGCGCACGTGACGCTCGGCGGCTTCGACACGCACTCCGGCCAGCAGCCGGAGCAGGAGAAGCTGCTCGGCGACGTCGGCGACGCGCTCGCCGCCTTCTATGCGGACCTCGCGTCGTACGGCAAGGACGGCGACGTGCTGACGATGACCTGGTCCGAGTTCGGCCGCCGCGTGCAGGAGAACGCGAGCCAGGGCACCGATCACGGCACCGCCGCGCCGATGTTCCTCGTCGGCGGCAGCGTCAAGGGCGGGCTGTACGGCGAGGCGCCGTCGCTGACGAGCCTCGATAACGGCAACCTGAAGTTCACGACGGACTTCCGTTCGGTGTACGCCACGCTGCTCGAACAGTGGTGCGGCGCCCCCGCCGATGCCATCCTCGGCGCCCACTACCCGCAGATCGGCGGGCTCGTGGCGTAGGGGCGCAGCTTGCCGCGCCCCGGTCCGGCCCCCGGCCGCTGTGTGCCGTGCCCGACCCATTGGTGTGGCTGTTACGGCCGCCTCGCGTAGGGGCGCTGCTTGCCGCGCCCCGGTCCGCCGCCCGGCCGCTGTTCGCGGCCCCCTCCGCGGTCCGCACCAGCGGCGATCGGCTATGCTGTCGCCGATGCCGCGCGAAGCTGCGAAGTATCGGATCACCGGTGGCCACCGGCTGCACGGCCGTGTGCACATCAGCGGCTCCAAGAACGGCGCCGACTACGCGATGGCGGCCGCGCTCCTCACCGCCTCCGACGTCGTGCTGCACAACGTGCCCGAGATCGGCGACGTGCGCCAGATGGAGGAGATCCTCGCGCACCTCGGGGCCACGGTGGAGCACCCGGCGCCGCACACGCTCCGGATCAACGCGGCGGACCTGTCGCGCTTCGAGGTGCCGGCGCGCCTCGCGGCGCAGCTCCGCGCCAGCTTCCTCGTGATGGGGCCGCTCCTAGCGCGCATGGGCCGCGCGTCCTGCCCGCCGCCGGGCGGCGACGCCATCGGCATCCGCCCGCTCGACGTACACCTCGCCGGCTTCCGCATGCTCGGCGCCACCGTCGAAGAGGACGGCCAGGCCTTCGACGTGCGCCTCGACGGCCCCCTGCGCGCCGGCCGCGTGCTGCTCGACTACCCGAGCGTCATGGGCACGCTCAACGTCATGCTCGCCGCGACGCTCGCCGATGGTGCCACGACGATCATCAACGCGGCGAGCGAGCCCGAGATCGCCAGCCTGGCACAGATGCTGAACGCGATGGGCGCGAACATCACCGGCGCCGGCTCCAACGTCGTGCGCATCGAGGGCGCCCGCGCGCTCGGCGGTGTCGAGCACCGCGTCATCCCGGACCGGCTCGAAGCCGGGACCTTCGCGCTGGCGGCGGCGATCACGCGGGGCGAGGTGTTGCTCGAGGACGCGGTCCCGGAGCACCTGGATGCGCTGCTCTGGAAGATGGAGGAGGCAGGGGCCGCCGTGCGCGCCACCGAGGCCGGACTGCACGTCGCCGGCGCCGTGCGCTACCGCGCCGTGAGCGCGCAGGCGCTGCCGTATCCGGGCCTCGCCTCCGACCTGCAGCCGCAGCTCGCGGCCTTCCTCACCCAGGCCGAGGGCGCCAGCACGATCCACGAGCGCGTCTTCGACAACCGGCTGCTGTACATCAGTGAGCTGCGCAAGATGGGCGCGGACGTCATGGCGACGGGCACCACGGCCATCATCACGGGGCCGACCCAGCTTCGCGCCGCACCTGTCACCGCGCTCGACGTGCGCGCCGGCAGCGCCTGCGTCCTCGCCGCGCTCGTCGCCGAGGGGACGACCGAGATCAGCGATGTCTACCACATCGACCGCGCGCACGAGGACCTTCATGGTAAACTGCGCGCGCTCGGCGCCTCGATCGAGCGCGCCTGAGCCGGAAGAGCCCGTCGTCTCGCACGCGCGCGCCGGTCCCGCTGCCATCGCAGCAGCACGTTGTCCTGTCCGCGTCTCCGGCGTGAGGCGCTGACCCGGGAGGGGAGAAGGATCGATGTTACCCAAGAGGATTGGAGTCGACCTGGGCACGGCGAACGTGCTGGTCTACGTCAAGGGCCGCGGCATCGTCATCAACGAGCCGTCCGTCGTCGCCCTCGCCAACCGCGATAACACCGTCGTCGCCGTCGGGCGAGAGGCGCAGGAGATGATGGGCCGCGTCCCCGGCAGCATCAGCGTCATCCGGCCGATGCGCGACGGCGTCATCGCCGACTACCTGATCACCGAGGCGATGCTCCGCTACTTCATCCAGAAGGTGATCGGCCGGTTGAACCTGATCAAGCCGGAGGTGATGGTCTGCATCCCCGCCGGCGTCACGAGCGTCGAGCAGCGCGCCGTGCGCGACGCGGCGGAGCAGGCCGGCGGGCGGCGCCCCGTGCACCTGGTGCCGGAGCCGCTCGCCGCAGCGATCGGCGCGCGCATCCCTGTCAACTCGCCCAGCGGCAACATGGTCGTGGACATCGGCGGCGGCCGCACGGAAGCCGCCGTGATCTCGATGTACGGCATCGTTGTCAGCGAGAGCGTCCGCGTCGCCGGCGACCGGCTCGACGATGCGATCGTGGCCTACGTCAAGCGCCGCTATAACCTGCTGATCGGCGACCGCACCGCGGAGGAGATGAAGGTCACGATCGGCGCCGCGGTCCCCCTCGAGCAGGAGCTGAAGATGGACGTGCGCGGCCGCGACCAGATCAGCGGCCTGCCGAAGACCGTCACCGTCTCGACGAGCGACGTCACGGCGGCGATCCAGGACGCGCTCGCGACCATCGTCTCCGTCGTGCGGACCGTGCTGGAGCGCACGCCGCCCGAGCTCGCGTCCGACGTCATCGACCGCGGCATCGTGCTCACGGGCGGTACGGCGCTGCTGCGCCACCTCGACATCCTGCTGACGCAGGAGACCGGCATCCCCTGCCAGGTCGCCGAGAACCCGATCGACTGCGTCGCCATCGGCGCCGGCGTCGCCCTCGAGTACCTCGACGTCATCAAGCGCAGCCTGCCGACCGAAGAGGAGACGCTCGTCGCGAGCTACTAGCGGCGCGCCCTGGCGCCTCCACGTTCCCGTGGCTGACCCGTGAGCGAGGGCTCTTCCGGCACCGCATTGCGGATTCCTCACTCCCCGGCGGCTGATTCCGGTCTCCGCGATCTGTTACCGTGGATGAACGCGCCCTTCGCCCGCCGTGTGGCGCCCCGCGGACGGAAGCAGACCAGGAGGCCCCGTTGTCGACGCTCGCCAGCCCGTCCCCCCAACCCGCGCCCACCCCCGCCGCCCCCGACCTCATCATCGATGCCCGCGACGTCGTCAAGACCTACCACTCCGACAAGGTGGTCGTCCACGCCCTGCGCGGCGTCTCCCTGAGCGTCCCGCGCGGCGAGATGATGGCCATCATGGGCCCGTCCGGCTGCGGCAAGACGACGCTGCTCAACTGCATGAGCGGCCTCGACGTCATCGACGAAGGGCTCATCCTGATCAACGGCGGCGACATCAACAAGATGTCCGACAACCGCCGCACGGAGTTCCGGGCGAAGCAGATGGGCTTCGTCTTCCAGTTCTACAACCTGCTCCCCGTCCTCAGCGCCATCGAGAACGTCGAGCTGCCCCTTCTCGTGTCCGGCACGAAGGCCAGCGTGGCCCGGAAGAAGGCCGAGGCCGCGCTCGACCTCGTGCACCTCGCCGAGTGGGCGCGCCACCGCCCCGCGCAGCTCTCCGGCGGCCAGCGCCAGCGCGTCACGATCGCCCGTGCGCTCGTCAACAACCCGGCCATCGTCTGGGGCGACGAACCGACGGGCGACCTCGACACGGAGAACGCCGACGAGGTGATGGACCTGATCGCCGACCTCAACCGGCGCGAGGGCCAGACCTTCGTCATCGTCACCCACGCGCCCGAAGTCGCCGCGCGCTGCCACCGCATCATCCGCATGCGCGATGGCAAGGTGGTCAGCGAGGAGGCAGGCGGCAGCACGTGACCAGCCTCTTCGGCATCCCGATGAACGATGTGATGATCGCGCTGCTGATCCTGCTGGGGATCGCGGTGGCGACCGTCGGCTGGGTCGTGCTGCGCAACCGCGTCATGTTCCTCATCGGTGTGCGCAACATCCCGCGCCGCCGCGCCCAGACCACGCTGATCATCGTCGGCCTGATGCTGAGCACGCTGATCATCGCCGCCGCCTTCAGCATCGGCGACACCGTCAACTACAGCATCACGAACCAGGGGTTCGAGGAGCTGCACAGCATCGACGAGACCGTGCAGGCGCAGGCGAGCAGCTCGGACGGGGGCGGCCTGGGCTCGGTCGTCTCGCCGCTGCCCATCCCGCAGGCACAGGCCGACAGCTTCGCGCAGGCGTTCCGGGCCATCCCCGGCATCGATGGCGCCGTCCCCGTCCTCCGCGGCAGCGTGCCCGTCACCGACCAGCGCAGCGGCCTCGCCGAGCGGAGCGCGGTCGTCGCCGGCGCCGACCCGGCGCGGATGGCCGGCTTCCCCGACATTGAGAGCACGAGCGGCGCCCTCCTGTCGCTCGCCGCGCTCGGGCCGGACGAGGTCTACGTCAACAGCTCGCTCGCCAGCAAGCTCGACGCAAAGCCCGGCGACCGCGTCACCTTGTACGTGGGCGGGCAGCCAACCACGTTCACCGTGAAGGACATCGTCAAGGACCGCGTGCTCACGGGCAGTGTGTTCGGCCAGCCGCAGGGCATGGCGATGAGCCTGGCGCGCGCGCAGGAGCTGTTCAAGCGCCCCGGCGAGGTGGACTTCATCGCTGTCTCGAACAACGGCGGCGTGCACAGCGGCATCAACAACTCGACCGCCATCACTGCCGCGCTGAACCAGAAGCTGGCGGCGCTCGGGGGCACGAAGTGGAAGGCCGACGCCACCAAGCAGCACCTGGTGAACCAGGCGGAAAAGGCGGCGAGCGGGCTGACCGCCTTCTTCGTCGTGCTCGGCCTCTTCTCCATCGCCTCCGGCATGCTGCTGATCTTCCTCATCTTCGTCATGCTCGCCGCCGAGCGGAAGATGGAGATGGGGATGACGCGCGCCATCGGCACCAAGCGGCGTCACCTGATGCAGATGTTCCTCTCCGAGGGCATGGCGTACAACCTGATGGCCGCGGCCGTGGGCTGCGCGCTCGGCGTCGCGGTCTCGCTGGTGATGGTGCGGGTAATGGCCGCGCTCTTCAGCCAGTTCAACCTCTCCATCGTCTTTCACGTGACCGCGCGCAGCCTGGTCGTGTCGTACGCGCTCGGCGTCGTGCTGACGTTCCTCACGGTGACCTTTTCGTCGTGGCGCATCAGCAGCCTCAACATCGTCAGCGCCATCCGCGACATCTCCGATGCCAGCGGCAAGCGGCCGGGACGCTGGTCGGCCGCCTTCGGCTTGCTCTTCGCCGTCGCCGGCCCGCTGCTGCTCTGGCTTGGCGTCGCGTCGCTGCAGGCGTTCCCGTACATGCTCGGGATCACGGTGCTGGCGATCGGCGTGGCGCTGCTCGCGCGGTTCGTCGGCCTGCCATCGCGGCCGGTGTTCACGGTGGCCGGCCTCTTCCTCGTCGGCGTCTGGCTGGTCGGCGCCGGCAACCACCTGCCGCCGAGCGGCATGCACGGCGGCATCGAGATGTTCTTCCTCAGCGGCATCGCGATGGTCACGGCGTCGACCTTCGTGCTGGTGTACAACGCCGACCTGCTGCTGCTCCTGCTCTCGCCCTCCGGCGGCGCCTTCTCGAAGCTCACCCCTTCGATCCGCACCGCGGTCGCCTACCCGCTCGCGAACAAGTTCCGCACCGGCATGACGATCGCCATGATCTCGCTCGTGGTCTTTGCCCTGGTGATGATGTCGACGATGAACGCGAACTTCAGCCGCATCTTCCTGAGCAAGGAGGCGCAGGGCGGCTACGACGTGCAGGTGACGCAGAACCCGAACAACCCCATCCCCGACCTGAAGGCGGAGCTGGCAAAGAACGGATTCGATACAACAGCGATCAAGAACGTGAGCCCCGTGCTGGTCGCGAACGCGCGCGCTGCCAACGTGCGGATGGCGCCGCCGGCCGGTGCGAGCCCGAGCATCAGCACGCCGCCGTACGACTTCGCTCCCTACCGCACGCTCGGCATGTCTGCCTCCTTCATCGAGCACAACGCCGTGACCTTCCAGTCGCGCGCGAACGGCTTCGCCAGCGACGCCGCAGTCTGGCGCGCGCTCGCCGAGAACCCCGGGTACGCGGTCATCGACGCGTCGTCGCTCGGCGGCGCCGGCTTCAGCTTCGGCGGCGGCTCGCGGTTCCGGCTGCGGGGCGTGCATTCGACGGACACCACCTTCGCTCCGATCGCCGTGCAGGTGCGCGATGCGGCGACGGGCGCCACTCGCAGCGTCAAGATCATCGGCATCATCACGCTGCAGGCGAGCGAGACGTTCTCCGGCCTCTTCCTGACGCAGCAGACGTTCGACGCGCTGTTCACGCGCCCGGAGACGACCATCGACTTCGTGAAGCTGGCGCCCGGCACCGACGCGCGGACCGCCGCCAAGGGCATCGAGAAGGCGCTGCTCCTCGACGGCGTCCAGGCCGATGCGCTGCGCGCGCTGATCGACCAGCGCCAGGCGCTCAGCCAGGGGTTCCTCTACCTCATCCAGGGCTTCATGGGGCTCGGCCTCTTCGTCGGCATCGCCGCCGTCGGCGTCATCGCCTTCCGGACGGTGGTGGAGCGGCGGCAGCAGATCGGCATGTTGCGCGCGATCGGCTACACGAAGGCGGCGGTCGCGCTGAGCTTCGTCATGGAGTCGTCATTCATCGCGCTGCTCGGGGTGCTGAGCGGGATCGGCCTCGGGCTGCTGCTCGCGCACCAGTTGATCACCGGCGCGGACTTCGCGCCGAATGCCATCTCGGGCTTCTACATCCCGTGGCTGCAGGTCGCCGGCATCGGTCTCTTCGCGTTCCTTGCCTCGCTCGTCATGACGATCATTCCTTCACGGCAGGCGTCGTCGATCCCGATCGCCGAGGCGCTCCGCTACGAATAGCGCGCCGCCTGCTCGCTGCCGTAGTCTGAAGCGCCGCGACAGGCGCACGGTCGCCGTGAGGCGCGGAAGCGAACAGGACGCCGCCGTGAAGACAGAGATCTGGGAATCCGACCCGTTCACGCCGAAGAAGGGCCAGCTCCTGGCGACGCTGGACAGCGAGTATCGCTTCCAGAAGGGTGACGAGGTCTACTTCGATGACGCCCCCACGCGCCTCAAGGTGCGCATCATCGACGTCCGTGTGCACATCAAGGGCGACGGTGCGGTGCACCGCGAGATCCTCGCCTTGAAGCTGTAGCCCCGCCAGCCGCCCCCGACTGCGGCGATGAAGGTGGGCGCCCCTCGCCCGCGCCCCGGGGAGCGCGCCGCATCCGCCCGGTGTCACTCGCAAGCGCGCTGCTTCGTTGACCCACAGGTGACTCGATGCTACATTGCGCAAAATTGCGCAATCGCCCGGCTTCTCCCGCCCCCGCCGCCGCGCAGGAGCCTCCATGCCCATCGAGATCCCTGACGTCGTGATCGACCGCCTTCCCGTGTATGCCCGGGCGCTCGCGCTGCTCGACCGCAACGGCCGCGCAGTCGTGAGCTCCCAGGAGCTCGGCGCCCAGCTTGGCGTCACGCCCGCCCAGATCCGTAAGGATCTCAGTTACTTCGGCCGCTTCGGCAAGCAGGGGCGCGGCTACAGCGTCCCCCGGCTGCTCGAGGAGCTGCGCCAGATCCTCGGCCTCGACCGCGAGTGGACGATGGTGCTCGTCGGCGTTGGCCAGCTCGGCCGCGCCATTCTCGCCTACGGTGGGTTCGCGCCGCAGGGCTTCCGCATCATCGGCGCCTTCGATGCCGAGCCCGCCACCATCGGCCAGCAGGTCAACGGTGCGCGTGTGCAGCCGGCTTCCGAGCTCGAGGCATCGCTGCGCACGCGACCGGCCGACATCGGCATCGTCGCCACGCCGGCCGCGCAGGCGCAGCAGGTCATCGACCGGCTCGTCGGCTGCGGCGTCAAGGCGATCCTGAACTACGCGCCGATCGCCGCCCACGTGCCGCCGCACGTGCACATCAAGGACATCGACCCCGTGCTGTCGCTGCAATCGATGACCTTCTACCTCAAGAGCCAGCTCACGGCGCCCGTGAAGTAGCGCGACGCGCGGCGCCGCCGCATTCCCGCCGCTCAGCGCCGCAGCCCGTTCCGCAGGAAGAACCAGAGGTTCGCTGGCCGCTCGGCGAGCCGCCGCATCAGGTACGGATACCAGTGCGTCCCGTACGGCACGTAGATGCGGACGCCGTAACCCCGCGCCCTGAGCGAGCGCTGGAGCTCCGGACGGATGCCGTAGAGCATCTGGAACTCGTATCGATCGGGGGCGACCCCGTGCCGCCGGGCGGAGCGCAGCGCCGCCCGCACCATGCGCCCGTCGTGCGTCGCCACGGCGAGGCGTCCGCCCGGCGCCATCGCCGCGAAGTATGCGTCGGCGAGCCGCGTGAAGCTCTCGTCCACCTCGCGCTTCGACGCGAACGCCATGGTCTCCGCCTCGCGATACGCGCCCTTGACCAGCCGCACCGGCGCCCCCTCGCGCGCGAGCGCGTCGATGTCCGCGGCGCTCCGCCGCAGGTACGCCTGGATGACGACGCCGACGCCCGTGTGCCGCTCCCGCGCCCGGCGGAAGATGTCGAGCGTTGCCTCGGTGTAGCGCGCGTCCTCCATGTCGATGCGCACGAAGGTGCCGGCCGCGGCTGCGGCGCGCAGCACCTCGTCCAGCGACCGCTCTGCCAGCGGGCGGTCGAACGCCAGCCCCAGTTCGGTCAGCTTGATCGAGATGCTGCTGCGCAGGCCGCGCGCCTGCGCCGCCGCCGCGAACGACGTGGACTCGGCAACCGCGGCGCGCACCTCGCGCTCGCTGGTCACCGCTTCGCCCAGGTACGAGACGGTAGCATCGAATCCCCCGGCGTTGAGCCGCGCCACGGCGGCGAGCGCATCCGCCTGGCGCTGGCCCGCGACGAAGCGCCGCGAGAAGCCGCGGAAGCCCGGCACGGAGGTCGCGATGCGTTCGGCGGTGCCGCTGCGCGAGAGGGCGAAGATCAGCGCGCTGAGCATGCAGGCAGCGTACGCGGCCAGGCGCCCGCCCGCACGGTGTCCGCGGCGCGCCGTGCCGGGCCGACTCGCCGCCCCCACGCGGTTGGCCGTATCTGCCGCGATCGGCTAGATTGGGCTGCCTGCTCCGGCCCCGCGATCTCCCGAGGTAGCCCGATGAACACCGCCGAGTTCCTGCAGATCAGTTCCATGGTGGTACCCGACCGCACGGCCCTCGTGTGCGGCGACAAGCGCGTCACCTTTGCGGAGATGGCGGATCACGTCAACCGGCTGGCGAACTGGCTGCAGGGCGCCGGCGCCGGGCCCGAGCGGCCCGTCGGCGTCATCTCGGTGAACGGCATCGAGTACATCGAGACGTACTATGCAGCCGCCAAGATCGGGGCCACGTTCGTGCCGCTCAACTATCGCGCGAAGCACGAAGAGCTGACCTACATGATCAACACGTCGGACATCCACGTGCTCTTCGCCGGCCAGCGCTACCTCGAGCTCGTCGCGAAGCTGCGGCCCGAGACCGCGCACGTCGAGCGCTTCGCCTGCTACGACGTCCGCGCCGAGGGCATGGGCTACTATCCGGACATCATCGCGCAGTCGAGCCCGGACGAGCCCTTCGTCGAAGTCGACGAGAGCCGCCCGAGCGCGCTCATCTACACCTCCGGCACGACGGCGCTGCCGAAGGGGGTCGCGCTGAGCTACCTGAACCTGTCCGTGTACGTGACGAACACGATGAGCCCCGCCGACCCCGGCGTCGAGCCCGACGTGACGCTGCTCTCGGTGCCGATCTTCCACGTCGCCGGCGTGACGCCGATCATGTCGTCGGTCTGGGGCGGCCGCACGCTCGTCATCCTGCCGCAGTTCGACCCGAAGCTCTGGCTCGAAGCCGTGCAACATGAGCGCGTGACGCACAGCTTCGTCGTGCCGACGATGCTCAAGCGCATCATGGAGCACCCGGACTTCGACACGTACGACCTCAGCTCGCTCAAGCTCATCACCTACGGCGCCGCGCCGATGCCGTACGAAGTCGTGAGCCGCGCCGTCGACGTCTTCGACTGCGGGCTGATGAATGCCTACGGCCAGACCGAGAGCACGTCCACCATGACCTACCTCGGCCCGGAGGACCACCAGATCCCGAAAGAGCCCGGTCCCGAGCGCGAGAAGAGGCTGCACCGCCTGCGTTCCGTCGGCCGCGCGATGGACGACATCGCCATCGCCATCATGGACGACCAGGGGAAGGTGCTCGGCGCGGGCGACGAAGGCGAGATCTGCGTCCAGGGCGCGCGCATCATGAGCGAGTACTACAAGCAGGCCGAGGCCACCGCCGCCGCCATCCACGACGGCTGGCTGCACACCGGCGACCTCGGCTACATGGACGACGAGGGCTACCTCTTCATCACCGGTCGCAAGAAGGACCTGATCATCCGCGGCGGCGAGAACATCTCCTCCGGCGAGATCGAGGCGACGCTCGACGAGCACCCGAAGGTCGAGGAGTCGGCCGTGATCGGCGTGCCCGACCCCGACTGGGGCGAGGTGATCAAGGCCGTCGTCGTGCCGAAGCCGGGCCAGAGCATCGAGCCGCAGGAGCTCATCGAATACACGAAGGCGCGCCTGGCGAGCTACAAGGCGCCGACGTACTTCGCCTTCGTCGGCGAGCTTCCCCGCAACCCCATGGGCAAGGTGCTCAAGACCGAGCTGCGCAAGCTCTACGGCAAGCCGGTGAATGAATAGTTCAGAGTGAGTTCATCGTGAATAGTGGACAGTGGATGGCGGGAGCCACACACAAACTATGGAACTATGAACTCGCGCGGTACTCGCGCGCGCCCCGCACGTCGCGCCCTGCCTCCACGTCATCGATAAAATCAAAGACCGCCTGCTTCCAGAGCTGCGGCTGGTAGTCCGGCGTCGCGTGCGCCGCCCCGCGCACCGTCGCCATGCGCGCGTGCGGGATGAGCGATGCATCGCGCAGCGCGCAGGGATAGAACAGGTCCCACTCCCCGCACGAGACCAGCGCCGGCGCCGCGATCGACGGCAGGCGTGGCACCAGGTCCGGCCGCGCGATCAGCGCCCGCGCGACGTGCACGTAGCCCGCCGCCGTCATGTCGGCGACCTTGCGGGCGTTCTCGGCGTCCTGCTCCTCCATCGACGCGCGCCGCGTGCGTGCGTAGAGGTCCTGCTCGCGCCGGTAGCGGTTCTCGCGCTCGACCAGCTCCGCGAGCCCGTACTTCTCCGCGACGAGCGCCATGCGGTCGAAGGCGTCACGCAGGCCCGTCTCGGCCGTGCGCGCCGCGTCGTCGCCCGCGCCGTTGCCGCAGGTCGTGTCGCACAGCAGCAGCGAGCGCAGCCGTTGCGGATAATCGCACGCGAACTGCGCGCTGACCATGCCGCCCATCGACACGCCGCCGATGTGCGCGCGCTCGATGCCGAGCGCGTCCAGCAGCGCCGCCAGGTCCGCGGCGAAGCGCGGCAGGCTGTAGGCCGTGGGCTCGTCGGGTACCGCCGACCGTCCGTGCCCGCGGACGTGGTACCAGAGCAGCCGGAAGCGCGCGCGAAACTCGTCGATCACCGGCGGCCAGTGCGGGCCGGCGAAGCCGTGCGTCAGCACGAGCAGCGGCGCATCGCCTCCCGCCGCCGGCTCGCTCAGCTCGTACCAGAGGTCGACGCCATCGACGCGCGTGACCGGCATGGATGCGGTCAGCGCCCCCGCTGCGGGTCCGCGCGCCCGGCGGGGCGGCGTCCCGTAGCCTGCGCCGCGCCGGGCAGCGTACTGGCGGAGCGCCCGGCGGTGCGCTGGGGCCGCTGGGCGCGCGGGAAGGCTCCGTTGAGCGAAGCGAGCATCAGGATCAGGCCGTCGATGGCGAGCATGGTGAAAAAGAGCAGGATCCACGCCGTCAGCAGCTTGAACTGGATGTGGAGCGCGCCCGGCACGGGCGACCGGACCAACAGGAACCCCAGCACAAACCAGAGGCTGGTAAACACCACGGCGACCGCCGTCTGCCGGTACCCGACCCTGCGCAGCATCGGGAGGATCGTACCATACGCTGGTTGGAGCACGGTGGGACCGTACGGATGTTCTACCATGATATCATCACCAGTGAGAGGAGGGACGCATGGCCGCGACATCGAGCATCGAATGGACCGAGGCGACCTGGAACCCCGTGACCGGCTGCGACAAGGTTTCGCCCGGCTGCGCTCACTGCTATGCGGAGACCTTCGCCGAGCGGTTTCGCGGCGTGCCGGGCCACCCGTACGAGCACGGCTTTGACCTGATGCTGCGGCCGGAGCGGCTTGAGCTACCGCTCAGGTGGAAGCAGCCGAAGATGATCTTCGTGAACAGCATGAGCGACCTGTTTCACGAAGCGGTGCCGCTCGCATTCATCCAGTCCGTGTTCGCGACGATGCGCCGCGCGGACTGGCACCAGTTCCAGGTGCTGACGAAGCGCAGTGCGCGGCTGCGCGAGCTGGCGCCGCGCCTCGACTGGCCGGACAACGTGTGGATGGGCGTGTCCGTGGAGAACCAGCGCTGGACGCGACGGGTCGACGACCTGCGTGCCGTCCCGGCGGCGATCCGCTTCCTGTCCGTGGAGCCGCTGCTCGGCCCGCTGTGCCTGGATCTGCGGGGCATCGACTGGGTGATCGTCGGTGGCGAGTCGGGACCCGGTGCAAGGCCGATGCGCGCCGACTGGGCGACCTCCGTCCGCGACCAATGCATCGCCGCAGGCGTCGCCTTCTTCTTCAAGCAGTGGGGCGCGCACGACGAAGCCGGTGTGCGGCGCGGGAAGAAGGCGGCCGGGCGGGTGCTGGGGGGCGCGGTCTGGGACGAGCTGCCGCGGCGGGTGGCCCGCTAAGCGGTGATGCTCGGCTCGGACGGACTCGTCGTGCGCGAAGTCGGACAGTGGACGGAGGAGAAGCTCTTCTACGTCCGCCGGTACATCGACATCTTCACTGCTGGCATGAAGGCCAAATGGCCACGGCGCGTCTACATCGATCTGTTTGCCGGACCGGGCAGATCTGTCATCGAAGGGACGGCGCGGGAGATCGAGGGGTCACCCCTCATCGCGGCCACCACGGGGTTCCCGTTTACCGAGCTGTATCTCAACGACAATGACCAACGGGCTGCGGACGCGTTGCGAACTCGGTTAGTGCGGTTGGGGGTAAACGACGCCACGGTTACGAGCGAAGATTGCAACGACGCCGCGCTCGCTGCGCGGCGTAATTTGTTCTCCGGAGTCGACGCAAACCGAACCCTCGGACTCGCGTTTATCGATCCTACCGGCTTCCAGATCAAGCTCTCCGCAATTGAGGAAATGACGCGTGGACTCAGGATCGACCTAATCATCACGGTTATGACCGGGTACCTGCGCCAGTTCATCGGCTCTGCCAGTTACCAGGTCGCCCTTGACGGATTCTTTGGATCGAACGACTGGCGGGGCCTCTTGGATCTGCGAAGATCCGGAGAGCAACTCACATTTCGGCGGCTGCTTGATCATTACGAAGGTAAGCTAAGGGGTCTCGGGTACCTGCAGGTCGATGATCACATACGAATCCTAAACTCGAAAGAGGCGACCATCTATCACCTAGTGTTCGCAAGCAAGCACTCGCGTGGCGCAGACTTCTTCAAGAAGATTCGAAAGAAGCGCTTCGGTGGCCAGTGGTCGTTAGACTTGGGGGAGTAGACCTAATCCACCCACCGCCGGAAGATCAACGTCGCGTTCTGGCCGCCCATGCCGAAGCTGTTGCTCAGCACGACGTCCACCCGCGCGGCGCGCGCCGCGTTCGGCACGTAGTCCAGGTCGCACTCCGGGTCCGGGAACTCGTAGTTCATCGTCGGCGGGATCATGTTGTCGCGCATCGCCAGCACCGACGCCACGGCCTCGATGCCGCCAGCCGCCGCCGCCGAGTGCCCCGTCATCGACTTGATGCTGCTCACCGGCACGCGGTACGCCGCCTCTTCGCCGAACGCGCGCTTGATCGCCGCCGTCTCCGTTTTGTCGTTGTACGGCGTGCCGGTGCCGTGGGCGTTCAGCCACGATACGTCCGCGCCCGTGATGCCCGCCGACCTGAGCGCGCGGATCATCGCCAGCGACTGCCCCTCGACGTCCGGCGCGGCGTCGTCGACGGCGTCGAACGACCAGCCCTGGCCCAGGTACTCCGCGAGGATCGCCGCGCCGCGCTCCTTCGCGTGCTCCTCCGACTCCAGCACCAGCACGCCGGCGCCCTCGCCCAGCACGAAGCCGTCGCGCTTCGCGTCGAACGGGCGCGACGCCTTCTGGGGCGTGTCGTTGTAGTCCTTCGAGAGCGCGCCCATCAGCGCCATCGTCGCGACGGCCACCGGGTTGATGATCGCCTCCGTGCCGCCGGCGAGCAGGATGTCCGCGGAGCCCGTCCGGATCATGTTGAAGGCGTGCCCGAGCGCGTCCGTCGCCGAGGCACAGGCGCTGTTGACCGACGTGCTCGGCCCGCGCAGCCCGAGCTGCCGGCCGACGCGCCCGGCCGCCATGTGCGGCCCCCAGCGCGGGATGATCAGCGGGTCGACCCGCCCCGGTCCGCGCTCGTCGATGATCGTCTGCTGGCGCCCCATCTCGAACACGCCGCCCGTGCTGGCCATGATCACGCCCATCTCGCGCGCCGTGTCCTCGTTCAGCTCGATCTTCGCCGAGACGAGCGCCTCCTTCGCGGCCAGCACCGCGAGCTGCGCGAAGCGCCCGGAACGCCGCGCCGCCCGGTGGTCCATCACTTCCGCCGGGTCGAATCCCTTGACCTCGCCCGCCACCCGCACCGAGTGCTTCGAGGCGTCGAAGTGGGTGATCGGCCCGATGCCGCTCCGGCCGGCCAGCAGGCCGCGCCAGAATGCCTCGGCGTCGTTGCCGAGCGGCGTCACCGCGCCGATCCCCGTGATGGCCACCCGTCGCAGATGCATATCCTGTCCTGCCGCTGCCGCGCTCCTTCGTGAGGGAATGATAACAGGGTCGCCCGCTAGCGGCGTGGGTGCGGGCGGGCCGCGCGGCGCCGGCGGCCGCCGTATCGTTGTCAAGGGCGTAACGGATGCGCCCCGGCGCCCGTTATATGGGTGTCGAAGGAGGCGGGGCCTTCGACGAACGAGCGGGGCGCGGCAGTAATGCCGCACTCCGTTCGTTCTGTATCTCCCCTCCTCGCTCCCGGGCGCCGCCGCCCTCCGTCACCCGAGCCACGGCGCCATCGACGCCAGCGGCCCGCTGACCGGCGGCACGGCGTCGGCCCGCCGCAGGCGGCGCGCGATCAGCGGCACCGCCGCGACGAACGCCACCGACACGATGCCGACCACCACGTACGCCACCACCTCGAGCGCGTGCCCGCTCAGCGTGTCCAGCCCGAGGATGCGCGAGTCGATCGCCGTCGCGAAGCCGTTCCACGCCGCGTGGTTGAAGACGGCGAGCGCGAAGAGCAGCCAGCCCGTCCGCGGCCGCCCGCCGTTGACGCCGTACCACCAGGCCAGCCCGACGAGTCCCGTGTTGACGACGTGCAGCGAGGTGCTGCCGCCGCGTACCAGCATGATCGCGGCCCAGCCTCCGGGTCCGCCATGCTGGACGCCCGCCACGCCGTACAGCATCGCCTCCAGGAAGCCGAAGCCGGCGCCCGCGGCCGCCCCGAGCACGAACGCCTGCGAGCGGGTCGTGTCGCGCCGCAGCAGGAAGCGCACGCCGAGCCCCTTCCCCAGCTCTTCGATCAGGGGCGCCAGCAGCGACGCCGTGATCAGGTTCGCGAAGAACTGCTCGTTGTGCGTCAGGATGAAGCGCGAATCCTGCACCGTGCGGAAGAAGCCGTCGCTGTCCTGCACGCTGGCGAAGGCGCCGTTGTGCACGAGCAGCAGCACGACGCCCAGGAAGCTGCCCAGCGACTCGACGTACGTCGCCAGCATGACGCCGACCGTCATGCTGATCGCGGCCGCGAGCAACACCTGCCGCCACGTGAGCCAGCGCACGGGCGCGCCGCGCAGCACGCTGCCGCGCGCCGCCATCGCCACCAGCGCGATGCCGGGCAGCGCCGCCGCGAGCACGTGCAGCGGGGGCATCGGCGCGGCGGCCGGCACATCGCGCGTCGTGATCAACCAGCCCAGCCCCAGCACGGCGCCGAACGCAGCGGCTATCCACGCGGCGCGCGGGATGTGGAACGGCGACGACCCCTCGCCCATCGACGCGGAGATGCCCTGGTACGTCAGGATCAGCCCCGGCACCAGCGACCACATCGCCACCGCCGTGATGCTGAGCGCGCGCTCGACCGTGCTCGTCCCGCTGGCGCCGCCGGCGCCCACGAAGAGCAGCGCGAACATTCCGAACAGGCCGGAGATGCCGAGCAGTACCCCGTACGCGGAGCCCGCGAGCCGCGCCCAGCGCGCCAGCCGTTGCCGCGCCGTCCGCTGTGCCGCCCAGCGCAGGCAGGCGAGCCCCAGCACCACGCCGCAGGCGAGGCTCAGCGCGCCGAACCAGAGCAGCACCGCGAACGCCTGGGGGGCCAATCCGGCCGTGTTCGCCTGACGCACCACCGGCGCCAGCGTCATCAGCAGGCTGCCCGCCGTTACGAGAAAGAGCGACAGCCCGGCAAAGACGACCTTCGCGTACGTCCGCGCCGACACGTACATCAGCCCCATGCCGAAGACGAGCCCGATGCCGATTGAGACGGCGATCGTGACGATTGCCGCACCCGTGTCCTGGTCGGCGTGCGTCAGCTCGCCGATGCGCGCGCCGATGACGGTCACGCAGGAGATCAGCACCACCGTCGCCGCGCTCGCGGCGGTCCAGCGCAGCGCGCGCCCGACGGCGCTGACGCGCGGTCGCCGGCGCGTCGGCCACACCATGGCCGGCTGCGGTGCTGCGAGCGGGGCAGGGCGTGGTGCGCTGCGGAGGCGTGCCGCCGCCGCCGCGCGCTCGGCCGCCGTGACCGCGGCCGCTGACCGGATGCCCTCCGTGCCGGTACCTGCCGTCGCGACCGTCGAAGCGGGGGTAGCCTCCGCCTTCTCGGCCGGGCACTGTTGCCGCGCGGCGTGCGCCGCCCCACAGCGCGGGCAGGCGACGGACGCGCGCGCCCCTCCGAAGGGAAGGATCTTCATCGGCTCCTCATGCGGCTACCGACGATACGCCGCGCGGCCCCTGCGGGCAACCCGGACGGACCGTACGGCCGCTGCGGCCCACGGTTCAGTATCGGTGCCGTCCGCCCGCGCGCGCACCGCCGGCGTTGGTAGGGGCGCAACGCCTGGCGCCCCCGGGGCGGGCTGCGCACCTACCGGAGCCGCAGCGCGGCTTCGTGCGCCCGAAGCTCCGCCCGGTCGTCGATCGGCGCCAGCGCGACCTCGCCGTGCCGGCGCCGCAGCGCGGTGGCGATGAGGTGGTCGGCGAGCGCCGGGTTCTTCGGCAGTAGCGACCCGTGCACGTACGTGCCGATGGCGTTGCGGTAGATGGCGCCCTCCGTCCGGTCCTCGCCGTTGTTGCCGAAGCCGCGCCGCACGCGCGCCAGCGGCCGCGCCCCCGGTCCCAGGCGCGTACGACCGCCGTGATTCTCGAAGCCGACGATCGTCCGCGTCGTGCCGTCGGGCGCGCGCCAGTTCGCGACGATGTTGCCGATGCAGCGCTTCGCGCCGGCACCGGGATGCTCCGTCCGCAGGTCGAAGATGCCTGCGCCCGGCAGCTCGACGCCCGTGGACTCGCGGTAGGACCGGCCGAAGAGCTGATAGGCCCCGCACACGGCGAGCAGGACCACGTCGCGTTCCACCGCCTCGCGGATCGCCTCGGCCTTCGTCGCCAGCAGGTCGTCGGCGACAGCGCGCTGCTCGCGGTCCTGCGCACCGCCAGCGAAGATCAGGTCGAACGCCGCCGGGTCGAGGCGGTCGCCCGTGCTGAGGTCCGTCAGCTCGAAGCCGATGCCACGCGCTTCGCAGCGGTGCCGCAGGCACATGATGTTGCCGCGGTCGCCGTAGATGTTCATCAGCCTCGGATAGAGGTGCGCGACGCGCAGGGCGGGCGCGCTCACGCGTCCTCCCAGAAGTGGCGCGCGCTGCCGTCGCGCCGCGCCAGCAGCTCCCGCACCTCGAGCATCGCCGTATACGTCGGCACGACGTACAGCGTGCCGCCTGCCGGCGTCTCGGCGATCGCCCGCCGCACCGCCGCGCGCGCGTCGCGCTCGACCGGCACATCGCCGCCGAAGCCCGCATACTTCAGGCGCAGCGCCAGGTCCTCGGCGCGTGTGCCCGCGGCGAGCACCCACTCCGCCAGCGGCTGCGCCAGCTCGTAGTCGGCGTCCCAGATCCACGAGACGTCGCGCCCATCGGCGATGCCGTCGTTCAGGAAGAAGAGCAGCCGCTTGCGCCCCTCGCGCGCGGCGATGGTGCGCAGCACCTGGTTCAGCCCCGTCGGGTTCTTGCCGAGCAGCACCCGTACCTCCCGGCCGTCGACGCGGAATCGCTCCTGCCGCCCGAACGCCGCGCTGAACCCGTCGAGCGCCGCCACGATCGGTGGCGCCGCGATCCCGAGCGCGATGGCGCCCGCCGCCGCCGCGAGCGCGTTGTAGGCGTTGTACAGCCCGGCGAGCGGCAGCGTGACGCGCAGCTCACCGGCGGGCGCTGCGATGGTCAGCGCCATCGTCTCTTCGCCCTGCTCGACGCGCGTGATGCGGACGTCTGGCGCCGGCCGCCGGTTCCCGCACGCGTCGCAGCGCCAGTGGCCGATGTGCCCGTAGAACGTCGCGCCGTACGCCAGCTCGGCGCCGCAGCGCAGGCAGGTGCGGAAGTCCGATGCGTGCTCGTCCCCGGCGACGGCCGCACCCGTATCGTCGACGCCGTAGTACAGCACACGGCCGCGTGCGCGGCCGCCCAGGTGCGCGACGCCGGGGTCATCGGCGTTCAGCACGAGCGTTGCGTCCGCCGGGGCGTCGGCGAGCGCGCGCTCCCAGGCCTGCGCGACGGCGTCGACCTCCCCATAGCGGTCGAGCTGGTCGCGGAAGAGGTTGGTGAAGACGACCGCGCGCGGCCGCACGGCCGGCACGATCAGCGGCAGCGTCGCCTCATCTACTTCGAGGATCGCCAGCCGCCGCGCCGCATCGGCGATTCGCCCGCCGAGCGATGCCTCCCGCACGAAGAGCGCCGCGACGCCGCGCATCAGGTTCGAGCCGCTGCGGTTGTGCAACGGCACGAGCCCCGCCTCGCGGGCGATGCGGCTCAGCATCAGCGCGGTCGTCGTCTTGCCGTTGGTGCCCGTGACCGCGATCGCGCCGTGGCCCGCCTGCGCGCTTAGCCGCCGCACGACCCCCGGGTCGATGCGCTCGGCCACGAGCCCGGCGACCGCCGTCCCTCCCCCGCGCCCGAGCAGGCGGCTCCCGGCGCCCGCGGCCTTCCCGGCGACGATTGCTGCCAGCGTGCGGACCTGCATGCATGCAGGGTAGCGGGTGCCCGATGCCTGCGTGGAGCTGCCGGAGGGCGACGCGGAGGCTGGGACTCCAAGATCTCACCTCCAACCTCCAGCACCCGGCTCAGTGCATCTCCTGCCCGCCCGAGATGTTGATCGCCTGGCCGGTCATGTAGTCCGCCTCGTCGCTTGCCAGGAACGTGATCAGCTTCGCCACGTCGGCCGGGTAGCCGACGCGTCCGAGCGGGATCGTCGGCAGCAGCGTGCCGGCGACCTGCTCGAACGTGACCGCGCCGCCGCTCGCCGTCTCGATGCCGCCGCGCAGCAGCGGCGTGTCGATCGTGCCCGGGCAGACGCAGTTCACGTTGATCCGGTGCGCCGCCACCTCCTTTGCGAACGCCTGCGTGAAGAGGATGATGCCCGCCTTCGACGCGCAGTACGGCGTCAGCATCGGATATCCGGTCTTGCCCGCCTGCGACGCGACGCTGACGATCCGCCCGCCGCCGCCCTGTTTGATGAACTGGTTCGCCGCCGCCTTCGAGCAGAGGAAGACGCTCTTCAGGTTGACCGCCAGCGTGCGGTCCCACGCCTCTTCCGGCATGGTGATAATCGGCAGGGGCGGATTGCCGATGCCCGCGTTGTTCACCAGCACGTCGAGCCTGCCGAAGCGCGCGACCGTCTCGTCGAAGAAGCGCTGCACGTCCGCACTCGCGCTGACGTCGCCGCGCACGATGATGTGCTCGGTGCCGGGCGCCTCGCGCGCGAGCTGCGCCGCCGCCTCGTCGAGGTGCGCCTGCTCGATGTCGACGAGCGCGAGCTTCGCGCCCTCGTGCGCGAACCGCAGCGCCACCCCGCGCCCGATGCCGCGACCGCCGCCCGTGATCAGCGCCACCCTGTCCTTCAGCAGCATGTCATCATCCCCTTCTTGCACGTCGGGTCACGGCATGAACTCGCGCATCAAGTCGACGTCCGCGTGGATCTGCCCGGCATGGATGATGACAAGCTTTCGCGTGCGGAGGAACTGTAGGTCACGGCCAAGCGTCTTGTCAGTGACGCCTGCGTACGGCTTGACGGCGGATCCTGCCCGCCCTACGCTGATCTCGAACACATGACCTAGTGCGACGACTCGCGCAGGAGGCACGCCTCTGCCCCTCACCGCCACCGAAGACCGCCTGCGCAAGGTCCTCGAGCTCGAGCGCAAGATGCGCTGCGGCGACCGCGCCGTCACGGCGGGGCTCGATGTCTTCCTCACGAACATCAAGCTCCACGAAGCGCCGCAGCTCGCCAGCGAGGTCTTCGCGCGCATCCAGATCCTCCCCGGCAGCGGCTACCGGTCGCTGAGCCCGGCGAAGCGCCGGCAGTGGATCGAGGAGACGCTCGGGGTGCTGAAAGGCGGCCAGACGGCCCGTCCGGGGCCGAACGGTGCCACGGCGGCGTCGCGGCGGCCCACGGCCGCTGGCCGCGCCGCCGCTCCCGCCGCGCGCCCGGCGCAGCGCCCGCTCGCGCCCGCGACGCCGAAGCTCACGGCCGAAGAGGCCGCACGCCTCGGCGTCGATGCGCCCGTGCACGCCCTCAAGCGCGTGCCGTTCGCGCTCGCCGTGAAGTTCGACAAGCTCGGCGTCCACACCGTGCGCGATCTGCTGCTGCTCTTCCCGCGCCGCCACGCCGACTACGGCGACCCCGTGCCCGTCGCACACCTGGAGTTCGGACGCGAGCAGACCGTGCGCGCCCACGTCTGGAGCGCGAAGGAGCGCCAGTTCGGCTTCCGCATGCGCGCGACCGAGGCGACGATCGGCGACGCCACCGGCATGATGACCTGCGTCTGGTTCAACCAGCCCTGGATCGCGAAGCAGCTCCCGACGAACGCGGAGGTCGTCGTCTCCGGACGCGTCGCCGAGCACCAGGGCCGCCCGAAGTTCGACAACCCCGAGTGGGAGCTGTGGAGCAGCGACCTCCTCCACACCGGCCGCCTCGTGCCCGTGTACCCGCTCACCGCCGGCCTGCCCAACCGCACCGTCCGCCGCGTCATGCGCGAGGCGCTCGACCAGTACGTGCGCCTGCTGCCCGACCCGCTGCCGCCGGAGATGCGCAGCCGCCTCGGCCTCATCGGCATCGCCGATGCCGTCGCGCAGATGCACTACCCGGCGGACCGCGCCGCACTCGAGGCGGCGCGGCGCCGGCTCGCCTTCGAGGAGCTGCTGCCGATCCAGGTGACGATGCTGCTGCGCCGTCGCCTCTTCCAGAAGTCCGCGCCGGCCGAACCCATGCCGATGTCAGCGGATGTCGAGCGCCGCTTCAAGGAGTCGCTTCCCTTCACGCTGACGGGCGCGCAGGAGCGCGTGCTCTTCGACGTGCTGAGCGACTGCCGCAAGCCGGTGCCGATGAGCCGCCTCGTGCAGGGCGACGTCGGCAGCGGCAAGACGGTGATCGCCGCCGCCGCGCTCGTCGCCGCCATCGAGAACGGCCGCCAGGGCGTGATGATGGCGCCGACGGAGATCCTCGCCGAGCAGCACTTCCGCACGCTGAAGGACCTGTTCGGCGCCAACGGCGGCGCGGGCAACGTCGTCTCCGCGTACCCGCCGTTCCTCGCCCGCCCGCTGCGCATCGCGCTCCTGACAGGCGGCGCGAAAGCGAAGGAGCGGCAGGAGGTGCACGGCGCACTCGAGCGCGGCGAGATCGATATCGCCTGCGGCACGCACGCCCTGATCCAGGGGGGCGTGCGCTTCCACGACCTCGGCGTCGCCGTCGTCGACGAGCAGCACCGCTTCGGCGTCATGCAGCGCGCCGCCCTGCGCGAGAAGGGATCGCACGCCGCGCACACCCCGCACATGCTCGTGATGACCGCGACGCCGATCCCGCGCACCCTCGCGCTCACCATCTACGGCGACCTCGACGTATCCGTGGTCGACGAGCTGCCGCCCGGCCGCCAGCCGGTCAAGACCACCTGGGTCGCCGCCGACGAGCGTACGTCGGCCGAACGTTTCGTGCGCGAGCAGGTGCAGGCGGGACGGCAGGCGTTCGTCATCTGCCCGCTCGTCGAGGAGTCGGAGACGCTCGACGTGAAGTCGGCCACGGCGGAGTACGACCGGCTGCGGCGCCAGGTGTTCCCCGACCTGCGCCTCGAGCTGCTGCACGGCCGCATGTCGGCGAAGCAGAAGGACGCGGTCATGCGCCGCTTCCGCAACGGCGAGGCCGACATCCTCGTCTCGACGTCGGTGATCGAGGTGGGGATCGACGTGCCGAACGCCTCGGTGATGCTGATCGAGGGCGCCGACCGCTTCGGCCTCGCGCAGCTCCACCAGTTCCGCGGGCGCGTCGGCCGCGGCGCCGAGCAGAGCTACTGCCTGCTGCTCGCCGAGGACCCGCGCGAGGAGGCGCGCAAGCGGCTCGAGCTGATGGAGGAGACGTCGGACGGCTTCAAGCTCGCCGAGGCTGACATGGAGATGCGCGGGCCCGGCCAGTTCTTCGGCACGAAGCAGTCAGGGCTGCCCGGCCTCAAGGTCGCGCGCCTGAGCGACGTGAAGATCATCGAGATGACGCGCCACGAGGCCGAGCGCCTGCTCGACGCCGACCCCGGCCTCACCGAGCCCCAGCACCGCGCCCTCAACGAGCGCGTCCGCAAGCTCATCGACTCGGTCGTGGACGAGGAGCACTAGAGGGCGGCATGGGCGACGCGCTCCCGCCGCTCCGCGCCGGGCGGCCCGTCCCTCTCGACACCGCGCAGCGCGCGGCGTAGGATTGCGTCATTCACCAATCCGCCGCCGAGCGGCGCTCAGCCCAGGTAGGAGAACGATGACATCTCAAGCGCCTATGCTGCCCCAGGGGTTCTTTGGACGGCTCTTCGACTTCTCGTTTCAGTCGTTCGTCACCGTGTCCATCATCAGGCTGCTCTATGCGATCTTCCTCCTCCTCGCGGGGCTCGTCGCCCTGTTCTTCGTGATCTCTGCGCTCTCGGCAAACGCCGCGTTAGGCGTGATCGTGCTCATCATCTCCCCACTCATCTTCCTCCTCTACGCGATCATCGCGCGGGTCTATCTCGAGGTGGTGGTGGTGCTGTTCCGAATCGCCGAGAACACGTCGGAGATGGCAGAAAACAGCAAGCGGTAAAGGCGGTGGGCGGCCGCCGCCACTACTCCCGCTTCGCCTGCGTGACCAGCTCGCCGACGACCTCGTAGCGCCCGAACGACGGCACGAGGTAGACGCCGTTGACCAGGGGTCATCACCCACATCTTGAGGCTCCAGACTTATGCGGTTCGTGTGGATTGTAGAAGAACGCCTGAAAGTACCCCTCGCTCTGTTTCAAGGCGGCATAGTCAATGCCGGCATGGCGCGTCGTTGTCTTGAACTGGTA
>JAGWOC010000183.1 GCA_028872875.1 Chloroflexota bacterium
GTCGGGACCGAACCCGCCCGTCAGCTGCCCGATCACGAGGGCCATGCCGGCCAGCCAGGTGAGGATGATGGCGCCGACGGAGATCGCCCACGAGTTGGCGCCGAGACGCCGCCCGAAGATGGCGGTCAGCGCGAACCCGGCGATCGGGAGGGCGAGCAGCGACAGGACGAGAAGTTCGTTCGACATCGCCGGCTAGTCCCGCATCGTGTCGTACTCGTCGACGAGCGGGGTGCGCCGGTTGCGGAAGATCGCGATGACGATCGCCAGGCCCACCGTCGCCTCGCCCGCGGCCACCGCGATGACCATCAGCGCGATGACGGACGCGTGCACGGTCAGCCCGGGCGAGAAGGCGCCGAACGCGACGAAGGCGAGGTTGACGGCGTTCAGCATCAGCTCGATCGACATCAGCATCGCGATGGCGTTGCGCCGGGCAAGGAACCCGAACATCCCCACGCAGAACAGGAGCACGGAGAGCACCAGGTAGGCGTCCAGGGAGTGGCTCACGTCAGCGGCCCTCTCCCTGCGGCTCATCGCGCTTGGCCAGGAAGACGCCACCGACGACCGCCGCGAGCAGCAGCACGCTCACGACCTCGAGCGGCAGCACGTAGTCGCTGAAGAGCAGCCGGGCAAGGGCATCGGTGGCGGTGTGCAGCGGCTGGCTCACGGCATTGGGCCACGCGGTGGATGCCACCACGCCGATGAGGATCACCGCGAGCACGACTGCCGCGACCGCGGCCGCCCACGCCTGGTGATGGAACACGAGGCGCGTGGGGCCGACCTTCGTCTGCGTGAGCATGATCGCGAACAGCACGAGGATGCTGATCGCCCCGATGTAGACGAGCACCTGGGCCGCGGCCACCAGCGGTGCCCCGAGCAGCACGTAGACCCCGGCCAGGCCGGCGAACGAGACGATCATGGCCAGGCCGGAGCGGATGATGTCGCGGCCGAGGACGACGGTCAGGGCCGCTCCGAGCACGGTCGCGGCCAGCAGCAGGAACAGGAGGTCGTCCCAGGACCACCCCAGCGCGGGGATCGCCACGCCGGCCAGCGCATTCGACATCGGCTCCCCTACCTGCCCGGGCCGGGCGGCAGCGCGCGCGCCCCCGTCTCGTGGCCGTTGCCGGGTCCGTCGCCGCGGCCGGCGCCGAGCCGCGCCGGCAGGACGGGCAGCAGCCGGTCGGTGTCCACGCTGCGGCCGGCGGCCAGCGCGCGCGACATCCAGTCGCGCTCGCGGCGGATGTAGCTCATCTCGGTGTCGTGCTGGACCGCCGAGTACGACAGCAGGTCGATGTCAGGCTGTTCGCGGCTCTCGTGGGAGAGCTCGAAGTCCGGCCCGCAGCGGAGCGCGTCGTACGGGCATGCGTCCACGCAGATGCCGCACAGGATGCAGCGTGACTCGTCCACGTCGTACTGCTCGAGCACGCGCGGCTTCGGCATCAGCGCGCCCGTCGGGCACGTCTC
>JAGWOC010000184.1 GCA_028872875.1 Chloroflexota bacterium
CATCGCCGCTAAGATAACTTCGTGAAACGGCGACCGCCCCGCACATGAGCAAACGACTTCCAGTGACGGCGCGCGGGACAGAACCGACGACGGCGACGGTGGTCATCGCGGGGTTCGACCTGCAGAGGTTCCGGGGTCGCCCGGACCCAGCGCCGGCACCTGCCGACCAGGCAGAGATGTAGGCGGCGATGGCGGAGCCGGATCTCGCGTTCCCACTGCTGCCGGTGCAGGTAGAGATAGGTGGCCGTGGCGACTTTGGGGTAGAACTTCGCCGGCGAGAGGTCCTCGGGCGCCAGCCCGACCTGCGCCGCGCCATCGCTCTGGGCCACCCGCAGGGCGTTGTAGACGATCGCCGCCGCGTAGACCTGCATGGCCACCGCATTGGGATTGGCGGCGTACAGGCGATTGAGATTGAGCACCTCCTTGAGATCGAAGAACATCCGCTCGACGCCCCAGCGATGCGGGTAGAGATCGAGCGCTTCCTCGGCGCTCAAGCGGCCGGGCGCCAGCACGTTGGTGAGCAGTTCGTAGCGGGTGCCCCCGCGCCGCCAGCGAAGGAACCGCAGGAGTTGCGTCGGGGCCGAGACGCCGGTGCCCGCGTGGACCAGCCAGTCCTCGAGGAGCCCACCGTGGATGCGGCGTTTGCGCAAGCGCTGGAGCTTGTGCAGACTCAGCAGCCGGTTGCGCCGGACGACGCCCCAACAGTGGTGTCGGCCCAAGGCGGCGAAGAAGTCGGCCGTGCCGTAGAGGCGATCGCCCAGGACGAGCGTGTCGCGGGCGAGGGCGGCCAGGGCGGCTTTCGCGCGCGTCATCTCGCTGGCCGCCGCGTCGGCGCTGAAGTGCAGGTGGCGGCACAGCCCCCGCCCCACGTCGTAGACCCCGAGCAGGCAGCCCGGCAGGACCACGGCGCGTTCGTTCCACAAGAGCTTCAGCCGATGCGCGATGGCGGCCAAGCGCGACCCGTCGAGGATCACGAGGGCGGCGAACCGCTCCCGCACGGGCGCGACCTCCGCGGCGTACCGCGGGGGCACCGCCGTCACCACGCGGGCCGTGAAGCGCTCGAAGACCTCGGCGAAGAAGGCCGGCCGCAGATCGCGACAGCGCTGGAAGAAGGCTTCGGGGCTCGCCTCGATCCTCGGGAACGTCGGGTCCCGACCTTCCAGCGAATCGACCAGGGCCTGACTCAGTGCCTTCGGCGCCCGGAGGACCACGGCGGTCCAGAAGCGGATCAACGCTTCCAGCGTCCACACCCGCTGTCGCTCGGTTCGGCGCACCGCGCCGAAGACCGTCCGACACAGGGCCGGCGTGATGTGCTCCTGCAGCAGATCCACGACGCGCAGCAGGTCGATGGTCTTCGCGCGCTTGGCCATAGTCCCTCCCGGCGATGGGGGTGCTATGACCCAGTGAACGCGACACCTTGCGATTCACCGGCAAATTATCTTAGCGGCGACG
>JAGWOC010000185.1 GCA_028872875.1 Chloroflexota bacterium
GCCATGACATCGTTCCCATCAGTCACGAGGTCACGACCGCCAAGACATCGTTCCCATCCGCTCTCACCTTCCGCGTCCAACGACCGGTCGGATGACCTTCTCGCGGACGGGGTGACGGTACGACGCGATGACCCGGCCGTCGAGCTGCACGGTGAGCTCGCCGCGCCCGGTCGCGAGCGTCGCGATGACGTACTCGTTGGCCGCACGCCGCAGCCGCAGTCGGTGATCAATGATCTGCAGCTCGCCGTCCTCGGCCACCCGGCGCACCCAGCTGATGCGGCCACGCGCCAGCGGCAGCCGCAGCTCGCCCGCGGCATCGCGGTACGCGTCGAGCGAGAAGCCGCGGGGGATCTTCCGGAGCTGGCCGTCGAGCGAGGCAAGGAGCGCGCCCGGGAAGCGCGTGCCGTGCGCGGCAACGCTCAGCTTGGGGTGCGGGCGCTCGTCCATGAACCAGCGCTCGAAGCGACCCGAGACCCGTGCCAGACGGCCGAGGCCGGGGGTGTCGAAGCGGCGCAGCACGCGCTTCTGCCAGAGCGCGTTAAAGCTCTCGACGTCGGCATTTCGGCCCGGCTCGCCCATGGGAATGAACCGCACCTCGACCCCGAGGAGGAGCGCCAACCTCACCGGCTGGGTGAAGATCCGCCCCGCCGCGGGGAAGCCCGCGATCGCCGACTCGTTGTCGACCTGCCAGATGCGCGGCAGCCCCAGGCGCGGCCACGCGCGGTCAACGAGATGGCCGCAGAAGCTCTCGGCGCTCTTGTCCGCTCGCTGCTCGGTCGCAATGCCGCCCCCGGCGACGTCGACGGTGTGAAAGTCGAAGAACCGCACCGGCCCGCGTCCGGTGCGCAGATGCCGCGGACCGACGAGGTCGGTCTCCTGGAGGTCACCCGGCGCGCCCGCCGGCGGATAGGGATACGGCCCGCCGCTGCGCTCACCCGCCGTCGTCGTCGGGCGAGCGGTCCGCCCGGCGCGCTCGAGGATCCGTTCGATGGTCCGGCGGGCCGGCATCGGCCGGATGCCGGCGAGCTCGAGCTCCCAGGCCACCGCGTCCGCGCCGCTGCCGGCGAAGCGCTGCCGCCCGCGCCGGCGCGCCAGGCGGTCACGCGCCGCCAGGACCGCGCGCACGACGCGCTCGGGTGTCGCACGGGGACTTCGTCGCGGAGCACGGGACCGGCCTCGCAGCCCGGCTGGGCCTTCGGCCGCGAACCGGCCGCGCCACTTGCTCAGCCAGCGACGCGTGCGCCCCAGCTTGGTGCAGATCTCCGTGATCGCGATGCCGCGCTGGAGCATCGCGATCGCTTCCCGGCGCGTGCCTTCCTCGTCCACCTGGACCTCCCTGACGGCGTGCTCGTGCCGCGGAAGGTATGGAGGAGGGACCGGCCATCAGGCCGACGATGGGAACGATGTGTTGGCGGTCGCAATGGGAACGATGTCCTGTCGGGAACCC
>JAGWOC010000186.1 GCA_028872875.1 Chloroflexota bacterium
CCGACGACGATCGCCACGCAGATGACCACCATGCGGAGCGCGACGTCATGGCCCTCCGCGCGCGCATCGAGCCACTCGCGCATCTTCGACCACCACGGGCGAGCGGCCTCGAGCTCGCGCTCGCGCGCTGCCAGCCGGTCGCGCTCCTGGTCGTCGGAGATGGTCATCGCGCAAACCTCGCCACGCGCCCGTGCTGCGCGATGGCCTCGCGCTTGCGCAGCGGCACGAGCTCGCCGAAGGCCTGCGTGCCATCGTCGAACGCGAGGTAGCCGCTCGGCGCGCACGCGAACGGCGCCGAGAGCACGCCGCGGAAGTCGTAGGGGCCGTCGACGTCGTTCGCGTCGCCCCACGCCGGCAGCGTGAAGTTGGCGAGCAGCGTCGAGCCATCGCGGTACGGCGAGCCCTGCACCGGATCGCACGGCTCGTCGGCGACCTTCTTGCCAGACCACGGCCCCGAGAGCCAGCGGTTGACGAAGGGGTTTTTCGCCGCTTCCTTGATCTCGTGGTCGAGCGCTTCGCTGATGGCGTCGAGCAGCGAACCGCCCTCGCCGCGGCACGCGTCGACGCCGAGACGGATCATCGGGCGGCCATGCGCGTCGGTGGTGTGGTATGCGGCGGCCCCGGGCGCCTCGGGGATCTCGTCGACGAGGTGCCCCTGCCGCGCGCCGGCAGGCACCTCCGCCGCCGCGCACACGACGACGACGATGGGCAGCAGCCCGTGAGCGGGTGCGTAGTCGCGCGCGTACGCGGTCTGGATGTCCGCCGCCATCGTGCACAGCGCCACGTGCGTCAGCTCGGGCGCCGTCGAGTCGTTGACGATGGCGTAGGCCAGCGCGTTCACTTGCCGCTCGATTGGCTCGCGAGAATCGCCACCAGATGCACCGTCAACGGGTCGGGCGCGAGCACCGCCGCGACGTCTGGCAGCCCAGCGTCGGCCATGACGGCCGCCTGGTGCTGCTTCAGGAGCGACGCGACGATCGTGTACACGGAGGCCGCGTCCACGCCGAACTTGGAGCACGCCGTCACCAGCCCGGCGATGTCCGGCGCGCCGCCGATCACGCTCGCCGCGTCGACGACGCAAGTGATACCGTCCACCGCCGCAGTGGCGACTGGGCCGGCTGCGGTCTGGATCGCCTGGCCGACCTGGGCGCCGCACGCCTCGACGGACGCAGCGCCGGCCTCGACTGCGGTGATGGCCCCGAGCGGGAGCAGCACCATCCCGAGGACGCCGATCGCCCGCGTGGCGAACGCGAACAGCATGACCGCGACGCCCTTCGGCAGACGCGCCGCGAGCCAGCGGAGCACGGCGGGGCCGTTCATGCCGGCCGCCTCGAGCAGCGAGAGTGCAGCGTGCAGGCGGGGGCGCGACTCGGCGTACTGGTCCGCCGCGCCGAACGCGAGCGTGACGAGCCCGGTCACGATGGGCCAGATGGCAGCGAGCAGA
>JAGWOC010000187.1 GCA_028872875.1 Chloroflexota bacterium
GCACCCGGTCGCGGCCGACAAGATCACGGCCTCGGCGCCGCCGACAATCTCCTCCGCGACGAAGGCGCAGGACGCAACGCTCACCGGCTGGACGACTGCGGTCGCGGCGGGCGCCATCCTCGGGTTCAATGTCGATTCGGCGGCGACGGTGCAGCGCGTGACGCTCGCCCTCAAGGTGTCGAAGACATGATCCGCAGGGCGACGGCGGCCGATCTGCCGCAGATCGCGGCGCTCTGGAACCAGTCGCCGACGAACCCGGGCGGCGTCACGTGGGACACGGCATTCCTCGCGGCGCGCGGCCGCCTCGGCGACTTCGCCGTCGTCAACGACGTGCCGCCGATCAACGCGGCGGTGATCGTCCAGCCGCTCGCGTCCTGCTGGCACATCACCGAGATCATGTGGGCGGCGAGCCTGACGCGCCTGCAAGTCACGAACGCCCTGCAAACCGTGGTACTGCCCTTCCTGAAGGCGCAGCGGGGCGCGGTCCCGATTGTGGGCGATGTCTCGGCGGCGTGGCTGGCGTTCTGGCAGGCGCGGCCGACGGCGATGATCGACCCGGTCCGGCCAGATGGCTCGGCGCTGGTGGTGGATACGGGATGAGCTACGTTGGTGCGCTCGGCGGTGAGTATGCGGGGTCGGGGGCGGCGAACAAGGACCCCGAGTACGGGCTTGGCCTGACCGTACCGGCGGCGGGCGTCACGCACATCGCCAATCTCGACGCGGCATCGCCGGGTGTGAAGGCGTGGCAGGTGGACTACTCCGCCGCCACCGGCGTCGCGGCGCGCGTGCAACTTGTCTGCCCGGTGGGCCTCTCCAATGGCGCCCTGTTCAGCGGGGTCTGGAAGATCAGCCGCCCCGGCGGCTCGGCCAACTACACGAACGCCGGGACGGTGACGTACACCGCGACCGACATCACCGACACCGGGCAGTCGGCGTGGGGCTCGGCGTGGTTCGCCACGCAGAAGATCATGACGTCGGACGGCAAGAGCGCCTACACGAAGCTCTCGGCGGCGAACAAGTTGCTCGTCTTTCAGGACGTGGCGCTGACCACGGCGGGATGGAATGGCGGCACGCCGGGCGCGGCCGCGACCTACCACATCGTCCCCGCCGAGGACGTCTACCTGTATCGCTGGGATCAGGGCACGTTCGAAGAGGGGTCGTTGCGGCTCTCCTCCAACAGTTCCGGCCTGTGCCTGCGCGCCTACATGTCGATCGGCGCGGCTAACCCGGGGACGCTGACGCAGGAGGGCGCGGACATCGCCGTCACCGAGGGGGCGGTGATCTTCCTGGGCGTGTTCGCGCATGAGGTGAACGGCGAGATTGACGTCTGGGCGCAGACGGACACCGTGAACATTGGAGCGACGGTGATCTCCGTCACCGGCCTGGGGACGCCGCACAACGCCAACACGCCCTACATCGCCCACAACGCGACGAAGGGCCG
>JAGWOC010000093.1 GCA_028872875.1 Chloroflexota bacterium
CCGGCCTCGATGAACCACTCATGGTCGATGTAGAACTGCGCGCGGCGCGTGAGCGTCGGGTAGGGCAGCTTATCCTCGGTGTGCCAGCGGAAGGGGTTGTGCGTCTCGTCCGGCTTGATGGTCGAGGCCTGCGCGAGGCCGTGCCCGGCGAGGCCCCAGCCCGTCCAGCGGATGGCGCCCTTCTGGCGGGCGACATCGAGCGAGCTGCCGGGCGGGAGGATGCCGTACGCGGCGTCGTCGCGGATCGCCTCGTCGATGCGCGTCTCCTCGTCGAGCAGGGCGCCGTCGAGCGTGAGCTTGTTCGCCATGTCCTTCAGGCTGTGGACGACGCCGTTGCGGTCGGTGAAGTCGGGCATCTCGCGCTCCGCCGCGCGTTCCTCGATCTTGCGGACGAGGCCGATGCCGATGTCGTAGTCGTTCATCGCCATATCCGGCGGGTCGATCGCCTTGTCGATGAGGACGAAGTTGAGGTGGTGGACGGAGGGCATGCTCGCGCCCATCTTCTCGTAGTGCTGCGCGGCGGGCAGGATGTAGTCGGCGTACATGCCCGTCGTGTTCATGCGGAAGTCCACCGAGACGATCATCTTCAGGTCGGGCCAGAGCTTTTCGAGCAGCAGCTTCTGGCCGCCGCGCTGGCGGCGCAGCATGTTGCCGCCCGACTCGAAGAGCACGCGCGGGCGCACGTCGCGGTACACCTTCGCGAGGCCGGAGTCCCACCAGCCCTTGTCGATCGCCTCGTTCAGGTACTCGTCGAAGGTGCGCTTCATCGACGGGTCGTTGTTGTCCGGGTTGTTCCAGCGCTCCTTGTAGCCGTACTGGTAGTACCAGAGGAAGGCCGGCGGGATCATGCGCCCGAGGCCGCCGAGCTCCGCCGCGACCTGCGCCGCCCGGTAGGTCACCATCTCGAGCGTCATCGTCGGGTCGTCCTGGCTGAGCAGCCGCCGCATCTTCGCGAGGTTGTTCACGTACTCGCGCGAGGCGTCCTGCCCCATGCGGCCCTTCTGCCGCACGAAGCTGTTGCCATCGAGCCCGGAGATCGCCCACGAGCGCGTGCCCGTCCCCTGCTTACCCCAGTTGCCCGTCAGCCCCAGCAGCAGCGCCATCGACCGCTCGTAGAGGTCGCCGTGGTAGTACTTGCCGGAGTTCCAGCCGATGAAGATCTTCGTCTTGCGCGTCGCTACCTTGCGGGCCAGCGAGCGGATGACGTCCGGGTGGACCTCGCACGTCCGCGCGGCGCTCTCCGGGTCGTAGTCCTTCAGGCGCTCCTTCAGCCGCTCGAACGCGGGCACGACCTCGACCCTGCTGCCGTCCTTCAGCGCGACCGTATACGTGCCCTCGAGCGCCGGCTCGACGTCAGCCATGGCCAGCGTGCCGCGCGGCGCCGGCGTCAGCACCCTGGATCGGGCATCCATCCAGAAGAACTGGTCGTCGCGGTCGCCCTCCGAGACGTCGGACCCGCGCAGGAAGCGCAGGGTATCCTTCCGTACCAGCAGCGGCAGGTCCGTCTGCTCCTGCACGAAACGCTTGTTGTAAATGCCCGCGTCGATGATCACCTTGCACATCGCCAGCGCGAACGCCGCGTCGCTGCCGATCTTCACCGGTACGTGGTAGTCGGCGTGGACCGCCGAGGGGCTGAAGTCGGGCGCGATGGTGACGACCTCGCCGCCGTTGTAGCGGGACTCGGCGACGTAGTGGTACCAGTGGATATTGGTGTAGACGGGGTTCGCGTGCCAGATCAGCGTCAGGTCGGCGAGGAACCAGTCGTCCATGGAGCTGACCGGGTTGAACTTGCCCCAGGTGATGTAGTAGCCGGGGCTGAAGTCCTGAAACTCTGAGTTGCCGTCGGTTGTCGGCGTGCCGAGCGCGTTGGTGAAGGCGCGCGCACCGGCGGCGCCGGGCTCCGGCGTCATCAGGTTGATGATCGATTCGGAACCCTGCTCCTGGATCGCGTCGAGCATCGCGTCGGCGATGTCGGTGAACGCCTCGTCCCAGGAGACCTCCTGCCACTTGCCCTCACCGCGCTCGCCGGCGCGCTTGAGCGGCTTCGTGACGCGGTCCTTCGAGTAGTGGATGTGGCACCACGAGGCGCCCTTCTGACATCCCATCGGGTTCATGTCCGGGACGCCCTGCTGGATTGTCGGGAGGGAGCCGCCCTGCTCCTCGCGGACGACCTTGCCATCACGTGTGTAGACGCGCCAGGGGCAGCCGCCCGGGTAGCAGTCGACGGAGTGGCTGCCCCAGGTAACCTTGTCCCACTTCCACTTGTCGCGGTAGCGGTCGGCCCAGGCGCCGGCCGCGCGGCCCGATGTCTGTTGCTGTGTCACTGGCGGTCCTCCTGATCCTGCGCTCCGGTGGCCGGCGCGCGTGTCCACGCGCCGCGCGGTGCCCACCCAGCCCCGGCCGCCCAGACATGCAGCGCGCGGCCGCCGGCGCGTCGAACGCAGCCGTGGCCACCGTGATAGCACGGGCGCGGGCGCCCCGTATCGGGCCATAGGCCCCCTCGCCGCGTCGAAGGGCCCGCGAGTGTCCGGGCCGTTCGGCCCTTCCGTCCGCCACGCCTGCGGCGTCGGCGCGGCGCGGGGGCGTGGCGAGCCGAATGGCCCTGCCCGGCGGGCCCATTGCACCATGCGGCGCTGCCCGCGCCGGCCTACCATCGCCGCATCGCACTCGCGCCGGAGGGAGGACGCCCATGGTCGACTTCGCACTGCCCGAGGAAGTCCGCAAGATCCAGGAGATGACGCGGGAGTTTGCGCGCCAGGAGATGCGCCCCGCCGGCGTCGCGCTCGATCGCGTCCAGGACCCCGAGGACGCGTACACGAGCGACACGATGCGCCGTGTGCTCGCGCGCGCGTACGACGTCGGGTTCCACAAGATGAACCTTCCGAAGGAGGCGGGCGGCCTCGGCGCGCCGCCGATGACCAACATCATCGTGCAGGAGGAGATGGCCGTCGCCGACGCCGGCCTCGCCAGCCACTTCCTCGTGGCGCCGATGATCGCGGGCATGGCGGCCGCGGCGAACGGGCGGCACCCGTTCTACCGCGAGTATCTGGACGCCTTCGTGGCCGACACCAGGGGCGCGCACAGCGGCGCCTGGGCGATCACGGAGCCAGACCACGGGTCCGACCTGTTCCAGTTCGGGCAGCCACCCATCCACATGGACACGGCGGCCGTGCGCGACGGCGACGACTACGTCATCAACGGCCACAAGTCGGCGTTCGTCAGCAACGGCTGGATGGCCGACGCGCTGCTGATCATGGTGAGCGAGGATCCGGGCCAGGGCATGGAGGGCACGGTGACGTTCGCCATCCCCGGCAACCTGCCGGGCATCAGCCGCGGCAAGCCGCTGGACAAACTCGGGCTGCGCGGCCTCAACCAGGCCGAAGTCTTCTTCGACAACGTGCGCGTCGCGCCCGAGTTCATGGTGATGCCGCCCGGGCCCGGGTACAGGCTGATGCTCGAGCGCATCGTCACCGGCGGCAACACGGCGGTCGGCACGCTCGCCGTCGGCGTGGCGCGCGCCGCGTACGAGGAGGCGCTGGCGTACGCGCGGCAGCGCGAGCAGGGGGGACGCCGCATCTGCGAGCACGACACGGTGAAGATGACGCTGTTCAACGCCTACCGGCGCATCGAGGGCGCGCGCGCGCTGCTCTGGAAGTCATCGTGGCTCATCGCCAGCGGTCAGCCGCACCTGCCGACGGCGATGGCCGCCCGCACGATCGCCAGCGACATGGCGGTGCAGGTCACCTCCGACATGGTGCAGATCTTCGGCGGCTACGGGATCTCGAAGGAGCACCCGGTCGAGAAGTTCTACCGCGACGCCAAGCTGCTCCAGATCATGGACGGCACGAACGAACTCGTCTCGCTGAAGGCGGCGGACCAACTGATCGGCTGACCACGAGGCGCGCGCATCCGCGGCCCCTCCTCCCCGGCGCCGGTCGGGACTCCCGTCCGCTCCGGGATGCAGGCATCGCTGTCCCTCGTGGGCTCCGCCAAGGGCCATTCCGCCACAGTATCAGCAGCCCTTCCGCAAGCCCGGCTGCCGGTGTAATCTAGTGTTTACTAAATTAAAAAGTAGACCCCGCCAGCGCGCGGAAAGAAGGACTGTGCCGATGCCTGCCGAGCCGGTGAACGACTGGTCGACCGACTACGACATCTTCGCCCGTGAGTACATACGGGACCCCTTCCCCATCTGGGACCAGCTCCGTGCCAGTTCGTGCCCCGTCGCCCGTACCGACCGCTGGGGTGGCTCCTGGATGCCCACCCGTTATGAGGACCTCGTCAAGTTCGCCCGCGACATCCAGCACTTCTCGTCGCGCAATGTCCTCGTCGCCGATGTCATGCCCGCCCCCGGCGCCGAAGAGCAGGAGCTGTCCGAAGAAGATCAGCAACTGGTCCAGCAGTACGACGTGGGCGCCCCGCCGATCACCTCGGACCCTCCCGTGCACACGTGGTCACGCAGGCTGCTCCTGCCCCCATTCTCGGTCACGAGCGTCACCAAGTTTGAACCGGAGACGCGCGAGCTGTGCAACGCGCTGATCGACGGCTTCATCGCGAACGGCCGCGCGGACGGCGCCGCCGACTACGCGCAGCAGATCCCGCCGCGCGTCATCGCCAGCATGCTCGGCATCCCGAAGGAGATGACCTCCACGTTCACGGACTGGGTGCGTGGCTTCCTGGAGCTGGGCCTCACCGACCCGGAGCTACGCCAGGAGTCCGGCCGCAGCATCTTCACCTTCATGATCGAGCAGGTCCAGCAGCGAAAGGAACACCCTGGCGACGACCTGATCAGCTACCTGCTCGCGCAGAAGGTCGATGGCGAGCCCGTGCCCGAGCCGCACGTCGTCGGCACCTGCTTCCTCCTCCTCGTCGCCGGCATCGACACGACCTGGAGCTCGATCGGCTCGGCGCTCTGGCACCTCGCTTTGCACCCGGAGCACCGCACGCAGCTCATCGAGCAGCCCGATCTCATCGCTAACGCCGTCGAGGAGCTGCTCCGCGCCTACTCGCCCGTGACGATGGCCCGCTACGTCGCCGAGGACGTCGAGTACGCCGGCTGCCCCATGCACGAGGGCGACAAAGTGCTCATGAACTTCCCCGCGGCCAACCGTGACCCATCGATCTTCGACCATCCCGACCAGGTGATCCTCGACCGCGAGAAAAACCCGCACATCGCCTTCGGCGTGGGCATCCACCGCTGTGCCGGCTCCAACCTCGCCCGCATGGAGATGAAGGTCGCGATCCAGGAGTGGCTCCGGCGCATCCCCGACTTCCGTCTCGAAGACCCGCATGCGGTAACATGGGCGGGCGGGCAGGTTCGCGGCCCGCGCAAGATGGCGGTGGTGTTTCCATCATGACTGTGAGAATCGTCAAAGTAGACAGCGAGAAGTGCCAGGGGCACAACCGGTGCTACGCGATGGCGCCCGCCATGTTCAAGGTCGACGAGTTTGGCTACGCCACGCCGCGCGGCGACGGCGTGCTGAAGACGGAGCAGGATCTCGAGCTCGCCCGCCGCGCCGTCGACAACTGCCCCGAGCGCGCCATCAGCATCGAAGAACACGACGAAGCGTAACGGCGCACGTTGGTTTGGGGCCGATTGCTCACCATCGGACGGAGCCGCCCAATACTCGTACTGCCGCGGAGGCGGAGCAGCGTGTGGAGAGAAGCTGGCAGGAGTGGAGGGACTCGAACCCCCGACCGGCGGTTTTGGAGTTCGTGATGGAGCGTCCGGTAGGGTGTCATAACGTCCGAAATTGAATCTGGGAGCGCCCGCATCGTCCGGTAGCGTACAGGCCGAATGTAGCCACAATTCAACCCTGTGGCTACACTCGTGGCTACACTTTTGGGGGACTCGCGCGGCCCCTTGACGCTGGCGCCGTGCCGGGCGCATGATCGCACCGCCATGCAGCTCCTCAATGCCGTGCGCGCCCTGGAACCGCGCCTGAGGGACCGGCTCTCGGCGATCATCATCCGATACTGACGGCCTGCCGGCGGGCGTGCACGTCACGGGTTGGGAGCGCTGGCCCGACCTCGTGCGCGAGGTGACGACGGCCGAGCCCATCGACGCGCAGATCCGCGCGCTCGACCGGAGCGGCATCGTCGGCCGGCTCGACGCGGCGCGCTACGACTTCGGAGCCGCTGGCCAGCGGCAGACGGGCTCCGTCGCGGAGTGGATCGTCAAGACGCACGCCGGCTCCGCCGCCGAGCGCCGGGCGTGGCTGTTGTCGGCATAGCGGGACGGACAGCGGTGGCCGTACGTCGCGTGGCGGTCGTACGCGCTGCGCGACGCCAGGGCCTGACTCCGCCGCCACATGCGCCTCGGCCTTGTGTAGCGTCGCGAGCGGGACGCCGGTGCGCTGCTCGATGTCGCGCGAGGAACCGGCCTTCGATGTCCCCTTCGGGCGGCCGCCTTTCGGCCCGGGTTTTCGTTCGGAATCCGAACGAAAACCCTGCTCCTCGGCGGCTGCCTCCTGCGCCGCCCTGCGCAGTTGGACGAGCGTCAGCGAGCGCTCGTACGGCGCGCGGAGCGCGGCCGTCGCCGCCGCGGGCGCGCGCTCGCCGGCGTGCACGTGCGCGCGCAGAGCATGCACGACCACTCGCCGTCGTTGTCGCGCCACAGCGTGCCGCCGCAGCCCGGCCGCGGGCAGCGGTCCGCGCCCCGCGCGCGGGCAGTGGTGGTCATGCCGCAGTATGCCAGTACGCCGAAGAACCGAAGGGCCGCCGCTGGAGATCGGCGGCCCCTTCGGCCGGAAAGGCACCGGCCGCCTCGCTGTGACGCGCCCCGGAAGGAAAGGAGCAGGGCGCGCCGCCGGGACGGCCGGACGGTACGGTCACACGGTGGCGATCCGCCAGCCGTCCGACGTCGACGGCGCGCCGCCCAACCGCTCGCTGATGTACAGCCCGATTTCGTCGAGGTCGGCGAAGCGCTCGTACAGCGGCTGCACCGTGAACATCGAGCGCTGCGCGATGACGTACTGCGAGAAGTCGCCCAGCAAAATGACGCGCGCGCCGGCCACGCCTTCGGCGTCGAGGTGCGGAGAGTTCGCCACGGGGTAGCCGAGCAACTCGCGCACGCCGTCGCCGTCCGCGTCCTCGCGCTCGAACATGTAGCGGCCCGAGCCGTCCACGAGCTTCGCGATGGAGCCTTCCGTCGAGCTGCGCATGACCATGATCGCGTTGCGCTGGTACTGCGACGGCAACGCCGACACGAGGTCGTGCATCTTCGGCGCCGAGCCCGCGCTCGCCGTCGTGTTGCTGATCGTGTTTGCCACCGTGCCGGCGACGTTCACCGTCGGCGCGCCGGCGTTCAGCACGCCCAGCGGGCTGAAGATGCCGTCGCCGGCGAGGAACGCCGCGTCTTCGAGCGCGCTGAAGTTGCGGGCGGCGTCCTGCGCGAGCGCGCCCAGGATGTCGTCGGCGTCGTCAAGCAGATCGCGCGACAACTTCGCCGGCACGCGCAGCTTCTTCACGGGAATCGACAACTGGCCGAATGTCGCATCGATGGCCGCCTGGTTCGGCGCCTCGCCGACCCAGCCGCCGACGAAGCCCGAAGAGTACGTCGAGGGTTCGCTTGCGTTCGCGCGGAAGTGGGTGAAGACGAGCGCGTCGCGCGAGGTCGTGCGGATTGTCGCTCGCGACCGCACGATGGCCTCCGCCTGGACGCGCGCCAACACCTCGGCCGCGAACTCGCTCGGCGCCAGGAAGCCGCCCGCCGTGTCCACGCCGCCCAGGAGCGCCGCGCGGTAGTTGCCTTCGAGCAGCCCGACCGCCGCAGATGGCGCGTAGCCGCTCGCGAGGTTCCGCAGCCATGCCGTGAAGGCGCGCGCATACGTCCCGTCGAGCGTCTGCCGCGCCTCGCGCGCGAGGTCCGGGTCGCTGCGCGCGATGTCCGCCGGCCACATGCGCGCGTAGCCGCTCTTCGTGCGCGCGAAGAGCCAGCCGTGATCTTCTTCGACGCCGGCGCGCATCAGGTTCCGCACGCTGAGCGGGTCGT
>JAGWOC010000188.1 GCA_028872875.1 Chloroflexota bacterium
TCGCCATGCGCCCCGGGATCGCGGCGTTATAGATGGCCACCACCGCTTCCAGGTCATCCGCCATCGCATCGCGTATCGTCATGCTGTACGCCTCGTCACGTCGCGTCGCGATCGATCCACTTCTCGAGAGCCGGAGGCCGGAAATCGGCCAGCCGGTCGAGCAGCCCGTCCGCGTCATCGGCTTCGACGATGAGCGACCGGTGCGCCGGGCGCACGAAGCGCTGCGCGACGGCGTGGTCGAAGAACGCCAGCAGCGGATCGTAGAAGCCGGCGACGTTCAGCAGGCCGCACGGCTTGGGGTGGAAGCCGAGCTGCGCCCAGGTGAGGACCTCGCAGAACTCTTCCAGCGTGCCGTAGCCGCCCGGCAGCGCCACGAAGGCGTCGGCCAGCTCGGCCATCAGCGCCTTGCGCTCGTGCATGGAGGCGACGACGCGCAGGTCGCTCAATCCGGCGTGCGCGAGCTCCTTGGCGACGAGAGCCTCGGGAATCACACCGATCACTTCGCCGCCGGCGACCAAGACACTGTCCGCCACCGCGGTCATCAAGCCGACGCCGCCTCCGCCGTAGACCAGGCCGATGCCGCGGCGCACCAGTGCCGTTCCCAGGGCGCGGGCTGCGTCGGCGTATGCGGCGCGCGCGCCGGGGCTCGATCCGCAGAAGACGCACACTCGCCGCATGCCGCCGCCTCTCAGCTGCGCGGATACCCCAAGCGCAGCGCTTCCGCCACCACCCGTTCCACGAACGTCGTCTTGGCGCCGGCGTACGCCTGGCGTGAGGCCAAGGTCGCTGCGCTGAAACGCGGCGCCAGGCGACGTTTCAGCGCGGCGTATTCCCGCGCCGTCTCCGGGTGATCGCGGAGGTAATCGCGAAACGCCAGCGTACGGCGCTCCTCCGCGCCGCCGGTCGCGACGACGTGCACGTGGTGCGTGTGCGGCCAGTCGTGCGGGCGGTGAAAGAAGGGGCAGCAGGCGTCGTCAGCGTGCGGAACGTGCGTGTAGCCGATCGCCTGCAGCGGCACGCGGTAGCTGTCCATCGGCGCGAGCGCCGCCACCGAAACCTGGATGTCGATGATCGGTTTGGCGGCGAGGCCGGGCACCGCCGTCGAGCCGTTGTGCTCGACGCGCACGGCGAGATCGCCGAGGGCCGCGCGCATCCGCGCGGCCTCGGCCGCGAACGCCGCCGGCCAACGCGGATCGTAGGGCACGATGGTGAGGACGTCTGTCGATGCGGGCGTGGGCATGTGCCGTGGCCGCAAACCCCGCACCTACGCCGACACCCGCAGGGGCAGACGCACGATGCCGCGCATGAACTGCGACGGCAGGCGTTCGACGTCGCCGGCGACCTCCCACGACCCGAAGCGCTGCAGCAGCTGCGTGAACCCGAGGCGCGCCTCCATGCGGGCGAGCTGCGCGCCGAGGCAGAA
>JAGWOC010000094.1 GCA_028872875.1 Chloroflexota bacterium
GATCTGTCGCGGCAGCTTTCGATCCTCGGTCAAGTACCAGACAAGGGCATGCGTATCGACAAGATGGATCTCAGATGGATTCGTCATACGCCTCCTTGAAGAGAGAGCGCTTGGCCCGTTCGATTTCTTCTTCCGTGACCTCGACGCCCTTCCAGATCCCATACAAGCTCTTTGGACGATCCGGCGGATCAATCACACCTGCCGCGACAGCAACACGCTCCAGTTCGTCAGCTTCGCGACGCAGGTCAGACGCGCGACCGAGCGTCTCATCCGCCCAGCCACCGAGGTTCATCCGTTCCAGTTCGCGTTGCGATGTCTTGAGGAGAGCATGGGTCTCCATGCCTTTCGCCTGAATCCGCAGCAGTTGGATGGACCGAGTCACCTCGGTTGCCAACCGCTTGCGCTCCGCAGCATGGCGCATCGTGAGCTGTTGAAAGCGTGATTCGACCTCGCCCGCATTCGCAGATCCGCATGCGATCTCAAGAAGCTCGTCGACTAACGTCTCGGTAGCCATGTAATCCCTTCCTCCTTACTCCCCCCGCGCCGGCAGGTGGCGGTCGCGGTGTTGCTGGAGCTCGCGGCGCAGACGCTCCAGCTCGTCCTCCAGCGCCTGCATCTTCTCGCGCATCTGCAGGATCACCTCGACGCCCGCGAGGTTCACGCCGAGGTCGCTGACCAGGCGCTGCACGAGGCGCAGGCGCGCGACGTCGGCGCGCGAGTACATGCGGATGTTGCCGCGCGTGCGCTTCGGCTCGACCAGGCCGACGCGCTCGTACTGGCGCAGCGTCTGCGCGTGCATGCCGACCATGCGCGCGACGATCGAGATCACGTAGACGGGCTCATCGTGACCCAGATCCTCGCTGTCGTCACGGTGTGGTCTCATCGTTGTCTCTCCGCTCTCATCCCGTCAGCGTCCGGAGCTGAAGCTCCGGGGCTACGTCGGCAGACATCCGGACGTCCAGCGCGGGGTGCTCCACCCTGCCGGCCCGGACGCAGCCGACCTCGAACGGCCAATCTCCAACCGCCAACCTCGGCGCGCACGTCCCTACACCCCCGCGCCCTGCAGCTCTTCGAAGAGCCGACGCTGGCGGTCATCGAGGTGCTCCGGCAGGCGGACACGGACGCGCGCGTAGAGGTCGCCCTTGCCCGCGCGGCCAAGGTGCGGCATGCCCAGGCCGGCGAGCTTGAACGCCCTGCCGTTCTGCGTCAGGGGCGGCACCTTCAGCATCACGCGCGCCGTCATCGTCGCCACCTCCGTCTCGCCTCCCAGCACGGCCGTCGTCAGCGGCACGTCGACGTCCTCGTACAGGTCGTCGCCCCTGCGCTCGAAGCGCGGGTGCGGGCGGACGGTGACGACGAGCAGCAGGTCGCCCTTCTGGCCGCCGCCGGCGCCAGGCTGGCCCTCCTTCGCGATGCGCACCTTCGAGCCGGTCGTGACGCCGGCGGGGATCTTCACCTCGAGGCGGCGCGGCCGCTGGATGATGCCCGCGCCCTGGCAGGCATGGCAGGTCGCGCCAGCGATCGCGCCGGCGCCGCCGCACGTGGGGCACGGCTCCGTCGAGAGCAGCTCCAGCGTGCGGGCGGTACCGTGATAGGCCTCTTCGAGCGTCACGTCGACCGGCTGCTGGACGTCGGCGCCGCGGTGCCGCATCGTCCGGGTGCCGGCGCCACCGCCACGGAAGATGTTGCTGAAGACGCTGCCCAGATCGCCGAGGTCGCTCAGGTCGAACTGCTGGAAGCCGCCGTTGCCGCCCGCGCTGAAGCGCTGGCCACGCTGGCGCTGCGCCTCCTCGATCTGGTCGGCGTACTCCCACTTGTCGCCGTACTTGTCGTACTTGCGGCGCTTCTCGGCGTCCGAGAGCACCTCGTACGCCTGGTTGATCTCCTTGAAGCGCGCCTCCGCAGCGCGGTCGCCGGGGTTGACATCGGGGTGATGCTTGCGGGCGAGCTTGCGATAGGCGGTGCGTACCTCCTTTTCGGAGGCGCCGCGGGGCACGCCGAGCACGTCGTACAGATCCTTGGACATATCAGCACTGTATCGCTTGGGCGCCTGGAAGGCAAGGTGGCAGCGCCCTATAGCATCATGTACTTTGAGCCGCTAACCATCATGGTTCTTGACACCGCTCGGCCCGGCGTGCTACAACAAGACGGAAACGCAGTCGGCCCCAGCGCTTCCACGACAACAGCAACCATCAGGAGGGACACAATGGCAGACATCACGCGTTGGGATCCATTCTCAGAGATGACGAGCCTGCGCCGCGCCATGGACCGGATGTTCGAGGAGCCGTTCACGTGGCGGAGCCTCTGGAACGGCGGCGATGGCGGCGCCACCGCCTTCTTCCCGGTCGACGTCTACGCCACGAACGATGACGTCGTCGTCAAGGCGTCGCTCCCCGGCGTCAAGCCGGAGGACATCGAGATCTCGGTCACCGGCCAGGTGCTGACGCTCAAGGGCGAGTCCAGGGAGGAGCACGAGGAGAAGGCGGAGAACTACTACCGCCGCGAGCGCACCCACGGCGCCTTCGTGCGCCAGATCGGCCTGCCGACCGAGGTCGATTCGAGCAAGGCGGCCGCGACGTTCGAGAACGGCGTGCTGCACCTGACGCTGCCCAAGGCCGAGGCGATGAAGCCGAAGACCATCAAGGTGCAGGCGAAGCCGCTCATCGAGAGCAAGGCGTCACCTGAACGCGCAGCGTGAACCGTCGGAGGGCCGGCTGCGTCGCGAAGAGGCCCCGGATTCGTCGCCGGGGCCTCTTCTTCATGTCCGGCGCTGGTGGGTACGGCATGAGCGGGGGAGCGCCCGGACGCCGCACGCCAGCCGCCGGGTACGCCTCTAGATGCCGATGGCTGGTTTGAGGCCGATCAGCGTGCGGATCAGCTCGATCTCGCCGAGGTGCGTGAAGCCGTGCGTCACGACGACCTGCCCGAGCGCGCGCACCGCCGGCATCTCCCCCAGCGGTTTCACCGTCACGGGCTGGTCGAAGGCCGACACGTCGGGCTGCGCCAGGTAGGCATCGGTGCTGGCGCGCACCGCCCGCACGTATTCGCGGAAGGCATCCAGATCGTTGATGCGGAGCGCCTGCGCGTCGGCCGCACTCATGCCGGTGCCCTGCGCGACCGGCGGCAGGCCCAGGCGCTCGGCCCAGCCGCCCTCCATCCACACCGTCGGCCGGCGGCCCTGCAGGATGAAGCGCACGATGTTGTCCTCGGTCCGGTAGAAATGCCACAGCTCGAAGGCGATGTGGTTCGCGCGGCCGCTGCCGCCGGGGACCGCGTGCCACTGCGCGGGCGTGAGGTCGGCGGTGGCGGCGTCGAGCAGGGCGTGCAGGCGCTTCAGCTCGGCCTGGATGAACTCGATGAGGGTCATGGGATGGCTCCGGTTCCAGGCGCGGCCGCGACGGCGGCAGCGCACAATCGACAACAGGCGACAGACGACAGACGACAGACGACAGACAACAGACAACAGATCGACGTCTGGCGCAAGGGCGGCGGAGGGGCGCGCAGCATGCGGCGCTTGTCCGTCGCGCGGTCGTCGGCGATGATCCCCGTGCGGTGAGCGGCGGGGTGCGCTTGCCGTGCCGCCGTGAACCGAACCCCGAGCGTCGCAAGACGACCGACAACGGACGACGGATGCCGATGACTGGAGCGAGACGGATGGAGATCCTGCGCACACCGGATGAGCGATTCGCTGGCCTGCCGGGCTACGCGTTCGCGCCGCACTACGTGGAGCTCGATGGCGGCCTGCGCATGCACTACATCGACGAGGGACCGCGCGACGGGCAGGTGGTGCTGATGCTGCACGGCGAGCCGTCGTGGTCGTATCTCTACCGGAAGATGGTGCCGGTCGTCACCGCGGCCGGGCTGCGCGCGGTGGCGCCGGATCTCGTCGGCTTCGGGCGCAGCGACAAGCCGGCGAGCCAGGACGACTACTCGTACCAGGCGCACGTCGACTGGATGGCGGCATTCGTCGAGCGGACGGATCTGCGCGGCATCACGCTGGTCTGCCAGGACTGGGGCGGGCTGATCGGGCTGCGGGTGGCCGCGGAGCACCCGGAGCGCTTCGCGCGCATCGTCGCCGCGAACACGTTCCTGCCCACCGGCGACACGCCGCCCGGCGAGGCGTTCCTGCGCTGGCAGACGTTCTCGCAGACGGCTCCGGAGCTGCCGATTGGCAACATCGTCCGCGGGGGCTGCCAGACCGCGCTGACTCCGGAAGTGATCGCCGCGTACGACGCGCCGTTCCCGGACGAACGCTACAAGGCGGGCGCGCGCGTCTTCCCGCGCCTCGTGCCGACGCGGCCCGACGACCCCGCGTCGGACGCGAACCGGCGCGCCTGGGAGGTGCTGAAGCGCTGGGAGAAGCCGTTCCTCACCGCCTTCAGCGACGGGGACCCGATCACGCGCGGCGGCGACCGGGCGTTTCAGGCGATGGTGCCGGGGGCGGCCGGCCAGCCACACACGACGATCGCGGGCGGCGGCCACTTCCTGCAGGAGGACCGTGGCGAGGAGCTGGCGCAGGCCGTCGTGGCGTTCGTCCGGGACACCTAACCCGCGGCCCCTTCCCTGAAGGGGAAGGGGCGTCTCGCTGACGGAGCGGCGACGGCCCAGGGGATGTGCGGGGACCGCTATCCGGGGCGGGTGGCGCCCTGGGCCGCGGGGCTCGGCGCGCTGCCGTCCATGAAGTAGCGGACGCGCTCCTTCTTGAACTCCCTCGCGCTCCAGAGGATCTCGTAGTCGGCGACGCCGACCGCGCGCGACAGCTCTTCGACGATGGCGCGCACCTGCTCGCGCGACTCGCAGTGCACCATCGAGAAGAGCGGGTAGGGCCAGTCCTCGAACGTCGGCCGCCAGTAGCAGTGGCTGACGCGGCTGTCCGCGGCGAGGCGCTGGCCCACCTCCTCGATGCGATCCTCGGGGACGCGCCAGCAGGCCATGCCGTTGGCGCTGAAGCCGGCCTCGTGGTGGCGCAGCACCGCGGCGAAGCGTCGCAGGATGCCCTCGTCGCGCATCGCGCGCAGCTTCTCGATCAGCGTGGACTCGTCGATGCCGAGCGCGCACGCCTCCTCGGCCCACGGGCGGCTGACCAGCGGCAGGTCTTCCTGGCAGACGCGGATGATCGCCTTCTCCTCGCCGGTCAGTTCGCGGCGCGGGCCCCTCGGGCGGGCGGCGCGCGGCTTCGCGTCGGTGGTGCGCTCGACCATGTCGTACTCGACGGCGATCTTGAACAGCTTCTTCGCCGGCAGCACGATGTGGCGCGTCGCCCCGGCGGCTTCGGCGAGCCGCGCCACCTCCGCCTCGAAGTCGTGCTCCCGCGGCGCCGCCATGACGAACCAGATGTTGAATCGATGCTCGCGCGCGTAGTTGTGGCTGACGGCCGGGCACGCCGAGATCACGGCGGCCGCCTCCTCGAGGCGCGCCGGCGGCACCGAGACGGCGACCAGCGCGCTCCGGTAGCCGAGGCGGAAGACGTCGAAGATGGGGCTCAGGTGCCTCAGCACGCCCGCCTCGCGCAGCGCCCGCGCGCGCACGAGCGCTTCGTCTTCACTGACCCCCAGCTCGCCGGCGATCCGCGCGAACGGCCGCTCGACGAGTTCGATCGATCCCTGCAGCGCGTTCAGCAGGCGGCGGTCCGTCAGGTCCAGGTCAGCCATCGCCCACGTCCCGCACCCCAGTCACGAGTAGCGCTCCTCGTTCCACGGGTCGCCGTGGATGTGGTAGCCGTACATCTCCCAGAAGCCGGGTTGCTCGTCGTCCATGAAGACGAGGCCGCGCACCCACTTGGCGCTCTTCCAGAAGTAGAGCTTCGGCACGACGAGCCGCAGGGGCCAGCCGTGCTCCTTCGTGAGCGGCTGGCCGCCGTGCTGGTGCGCCAGCAGCACGTCGTCATCGAGCAGCGCGGCCAGCGACACGTTCGTGGTGTAGCCGCCGAAGCTGTGCACCATCACGTGCTTGGCCGCCGGCTTCGGCCGCACGCGCGCTACGAGGTCGCGCACGCGGACCCCCGTCCAGTCATTGTCGAACTTGCTCCAGTGCGTGACGCAGTGGATGTCGCTGCGCACCGTCGACTGCGGCAGCGCGAGGAACTCCTCCCACGTGAAGTGGGCCTCCTCATCGACGAGACCGACGAGCGAAAACTTCCACGTCGCCAGGTCGATGCTCGGGATGCCGCCGTACTGCAGCACCGGCCAGCCGTCGGTCAGCTTCTGCCCCGGCGGCAGGCGGTCGCCGAAGCGCGCGTGGTCTTCCTTCGCGCGGCGATTGAAGAGGTCGAGAGCCATGGACGCCCCTCCCGGAACGAGCGGATGCGCTCGTATCTAAGGTAGCACGCGGGCATGCGGCAGTCCTGCGCAAATCGGGCCACGGGCCGCGGCGGCCGGCGGGCGCCGGACGCTGGAGGGTGGGCGGTGGAGGATGGAGGCGGTGCCCGCAGCCCCGCGGCGGACGTCACTGGCTGGTGATGCAGATCAGGTTTGGCTTCTTCAGCAGGTCGACGTTGTCCGTGGGGCAGCGCTCCGACGCCGGTATGGGCTGTTCCAGCGAGGCGTACAGCTTCACGTACGTGCCGTCGGACTGGTACCAGAAGCCGTCCTGGATGGGGTCGCCGAGCGGGTCGGCCGGCGCGCCGCCCGGGATGACCTCGCTCAGCTTGCAGCCCACGTCGAGCTTCTTGAACGCGCAGAGCGTCTGGATGTTGTTGTGGGTCGTCGGATACGAGCCGTCGCGCGCCTTGAGCTTGCGGAAGCCGTCGAGGGCGATGAGCAGCTCGTTGCGGCGGACCTGGTCGCGCTCCGCCGGCGTGCCGGGGACCGAGGCGGGCACGGTGGGCCGTGGCAGCACCGTCGGCCCGGCGCCCAGCGGCGTCGCGGTCGGCGCGATGAAGACGCCGCGCACGGGCGTGCCCAGCGCACCGACCAGCGGCGGCGGCTTCGCGTCGCCCGCGTGCGCGAGCCCGAAGCCGAGCACCGCCACCAGCGCGGCGGCGAGCAGGCCGACGGGCGCGATGACGTCCCACCTGAGCGCGCGAAGGCGAGGATCCATCGCCGGGAGTGTACCGCCTGGCGCGGGACGGGGTGTTGGGGATTGGACGCTACGGGATGTTGGAGGTTGGATGTTAGAGGTTAGAGGGTGTGCTGCGGCGACCGGGCGCGTGGACAGGCACCGCGGCGCCGGCCGGGGCACGGAGCCTCAAGCTCCTTCGCTACGGCACCCCGCACAACGCACGAGGGGCCCCCCGCATCCCTGCGGGGGGCCCCTGTGGCGTTGACCGTTGCTCACGCGCCCATCGGGACGCGCGGGGTGGTCAGGTTACTTCGTGCGCCGGACGACGATGCCGCCGCCGACGAGGACGAAGCTGCCGAGAGCGAGCGCGACCAGCGTCCACAGCGGGAAGCCGGCGTTGCTGCTCTGGCCCAGGTAGCCGCCCGTGCCGGTGTTCGGCGCCGTAACGCCGGTCACCGGGGTGGCTGTCGGGGCCGCCGCGACGGCTGACGGCGTCGCGAGCGACGGCTGGCAACCGACGAGGATCGAGGCTGCGGCCGAGCCCGAGGTCACGGTGACGACGGTGCCGGCGGTGTTGCCGGACAGCGGCGTGATGACGCTGCTGGCCGAGCCTCCGGTGGTCGTCGTGTTGATCGGGTTCGCCGTGCCGAGGGCGACGACGCTGAACGTCACCGAGGTGCCGTCCACGACGTTGTTGCCCGCCGAGTCCGTGATCTTCGCGGTCACGGTCGAGGTGGCCGTGCCGTCGCAGGGGATGGCCGCCGGCGAGGCCGTCAGGGCGATCGTCGCCGGGGCGCCGGTGACGGTGACGTTCTGCGAGACCGAGAAGCTCGCTGGGGCCGCCATCGTGGTGTCCTCAGCGGCCGTCGGGGCCGCGCTGACCGCGATCGG